>CAZHBJ010000058.1:0-18536 GCA_964530445.1 uncultured Ignavibacteriaceae bacterium | reverse complement strand
TGGTCCAAATCTAATTCGCAGATAGATGAACTCGGAAGTCGTTATGGCTGGTCTAAGTAAAATTATTATATGAGAAAAAATCTCATTTAGTTTTACTTTAAAGTTTTGTAATTTAAAGCCTTCAATGTTAATATTGAGGGCTTTTTTAATAATACCGACATATCAAATTGTGAATGATCTTCAAAAAAATTCTACACACTATAAAGCAATCTTATTTTATTGCCTGATTTTTTTTATTCCTCTTTTTACTACATCAAAATTATTCGCTCAAAGCAAATGGCTCGAAAAAGAGAGCAAACACTTTAAAATATTATATAGGAGCCCACAAGCTTTTCTTGTACCTCATATAATCACTTCGGGTGAAACAGCACTTTCTACATTAATGAAGCTCTTCAATTATCAGCCTAATGAGAAAATTGTTATTGCGCTCTACGATGCAAACGACTACGGCTTTGCCTCAACAACATCGGTTCCGGAAAATTTTATTAGATTAGAGGTGGAACCTTTCGAACATGGCTATGAGAATATTCCTATGAATGAACGATTTCAATGGGTTCTTAGTCATGAATTAGTGCATATTATGGTTGATGACCATCCGTCGGATATTGAGGCTGATGCCAGAACTTTATTCTCAAAAGTTGCGCCGGAAAAAATTCAGCCTCTCACAATTTTTTATAGTTTAATGACAAATTATAGCCGATATACCCCCAGGTGGCATCAGGAAGGAATTGCAGTATTTTTGGAGACCTGGTTAAGCGGTGGGTTTGGACGCGTTTTAGGTAATTTTGACGAGATGTTTTTCAGAAGTATGGTTTTAGATTCTATTAAATTTCCTTCATATATTAAACTTGATGCTGTCTCCAGTCAAACAAATTATTTATTGGGAACACTATACTATCTTTACGGTGAAAGATTTTGTACCTATTTATCCTTGAAGTATGGACCTAACAAATTATTTGAATGGTTTAAGGAAAAGCCAGGTGATTTTTATGAGGGATTTATAGTAAAATTTAAAAAAGTGTTCGGTATAGATCTAGACCAAGCATGGAACGATTTTATTTTAAATGAAAAACATTTCCAAACAAAAAACATTAAACGACTCGAATCATCAAAGCTAACTCCGATCCACTACCTTTCTGGGAAACCAACCGGATGGGTTACCGAGCCTCATTTTAATCCTTCAAATAATTCTGTAATATTTGGTTATGATAAACCCGATCATTTAGCGCAAATCAATAGTTTAAATTTATTAAGCCTTTCATCGGAAAAATTATGTACACTACCTACGCCGAGTTTAATTAAAGTTGCATCTACAGCTTATGATAAAAATATCGGATTATTTTTTTATACAACAAAAAACAATGAGCTTTACAGGGATATATGGGTTTTAAATGTTAGAAACAAAAAGACAAAAATGCTTTTCCCTAACTGCAGGGTTGGAGATTTAACTATCTCTCCAAGAACTCATGACCTTTGGGGAGTTCTTCATTCGGATGCTGAAACGTCGCTTATTGTTTCACCCTATCCTTATCATAATCTAATTCCGTTAATTAAGTTTAATGTTGGAGATGAAATTTATGATCTGTCCATAAGCCCATCCGGGAATAATCTAGCTGCGGTTTTGCATCAGAATAATGGTCAACAGTCAATTATAGTTGTAAATTGCGACAGCCTAAGAAAAAGTTTGAATTTTAAATATGAAACCATATCGAGTGATGGTTCCCCCGAAAGCCCCTCATGGAGTCCTGATGAAAAGTACTTATATTGGAATGCATATGTGAACGGTGTATCTAATATTTATAGAGATGATATGGAAAATTCAAAAATTGAACCTATGAGTAATGTATTAAAAGGTTTATTTAAACCAATTTATATTAGCAAGAATTCACTTTTTGCTTTTGAATTTACAGCAAATGGTTTTATACCTGTTCTTATTCCTAATAAGCCGGCTGATCGTTTATATGCAATTCATTATTTTGGTGAAAAAATTGCCGAAAAATATCCTGGAATCACCAAATTGGCATTAAAACCAAATCCGGTTCCAATTACCAATACAACAAAAGTACATAATTTTAAAAATTATAATTCTTTGGCAAACTTAAAAATTTTAACATTTATCCCAGTAATAAGCGGATTTCAGAATGAAGAAGTGTTTGGATTTTTTACTCACATTTCAGATCCATTAATTGTTAACGACTTGACAATAGAATTCGGAATTTCTCCTTACAAACCAGGTAAAAGCAAGTATAGATATCATCTTAAAGCAAAATATGAATATAAAAAAAGAATAACACTTGGTTATGATTATAACGCACCTGACTTCTACGATTTGTTCAACGAGAGAAAAAGAGGAATGGTGGGCACTAAAGTTTCCGTGGGATACACCAATTATTGGATATATGATAATCCGTTAAAAGTAAAACAGACTACCACTTTAGATTATTATACCGGAGTAGACTTTTTAAGCGATAACCTAATTAAAGTTTCACAGCCAAATTTTGGAGTATTTCAATCAAATTTAAATTCTAAAAAATTAAGGCGAAGTATTGGAAGTATTGATTATGAAAATGGAAATGAATTTAATGCAACAATTATGGCTTTTGGTACGCAAACACCTTCTTGGATTGCCGCTGGACAAATTTATGGCGAATGGGATAATTATTCAACATGGCTTTGGCCTCATAATATTTTCCATTTTAAAATATCATCTGGAATGGCTGTACGTACGGCTAAATTAGTTCAAGCTAAATTTTATTTCGGAGGTTTTGGTAATAGAAAGGTTGAGGATGAAAATGTAAACCAATATAGAAACATATTTAGATTCCCTGGAATTCCTATTTATAGTTTAAGTGCGGATAAATTTGTAAAAGTAATGATTGAAAATGAATTACCTCCTCTTCGCTTTAGTGACTTTTATATAGGACAACATTATCTCAGTCATGCTAGTTTATCATTTTACTCACAAGCTTTAGCTACAAAGTCTCCAAAACTCGAAAAATGGGTAGATGCTGGAGCTCAAATTAATTTAGTATTTAAACATTGGTTTAATTTAGAATCTACTCTATCTGCCGGCATTGGTAAAGCTTGGTATTCAAATGGAAATACTTGGAATTCGAACGGAAACACATGGGAATGGTTTGTTTCTTACAAATTATTGCGGAATTAATTTCTTATATATTTCAAAAACCTTTACATTATGTCTTTTTAATTATATTACAAATAATTAAATTGGAATTATGAAATTGACGATAATTTATTTTAAATAAAAAATATCGGTAAAATTTTTATTTAAGATAATTATTCAAATAGGTTCGTTAATCTTTCCAGCCGTTTATTATTCTTTTTTGAAATTCTATAAAAGGGCGATATTTTGTCTGAAAGTACCTTAAATATTTTTAATAAAATTTTAGGAAACTATTTCGATAAAGTTCAGATAGCGGAATTTAAAGAGCTATTATCAAAATCGTTTAAGACAAAAACTAATCTAAAATATTCTGCAAGGACTTCAAACAAGGAACAACTAAGCTCAAATATTTTACGGGAAGGATCATTTATTGCAAATGTAGATTTGCTGATAACATACGCAAACGATAAATTATCCATACAGAAATTTATTGAACTTCTTTTGTTCTTAGGTGAAACATGTATTTCATTTGGTGAACTTTACATAGCCTGCCAAATTTATAAAAGGATTCTAACATCGGTTGGAAACGAAGTTGCCTTTACAAACATAGCGGCTCATTCTCTTTTAGCACTTGGTGAAATCTACAGCAGACAAGCACAATGGGAAGAAAGTATTCAGCACATTAATAAAGCTAAGGATTTATTTAATAAACAGAAGGATTTAAAAGGAACTGCGAAATGTAATAACCTGTTAGGTACAATATACGGTGATCGGGGGCAGGTAAAAAAAGCTAAGAAAAGTTTTGAAAATAGTTTGACATTTCTCGATCCCAAAATCGACATCGCACTGGTCGGAATGGTTGAAACGAATTTGGGAATATTAAACACAATTCACGGAGAATACGATAAAGCATTATCATTTTACCAAAGAGCATTAATCAATTATAATAAATTAAAAGATTTAAGAAGGATTTGTCAGCTTAGGCATAATGTAGGAATGCTTCATACGCAAAAAAATGAATATGGATCGGCATTAAAGGAATTTGATGCTAGTATTGAGATCGCAATAAAAGCCGGGTATCTTCCTGATTTGGCAGTTTCATATTTAAGTAAAGCTTACATTTATACACAACTTGATGATTTTCAATTAGCCACCGCCTTTTCGGATAAATCTCTTGATGTCAGTTATAAAATAAAGGATAGACTTTCTATTGCTGACCTATATAAAATTAAGGGAATTATTGAAAGAAAATTAAAACATTATGAGCTTGCCAAAAGTTATTTGTTAACCAGTATTCGAATAAATATGGAACTTGAAAATACTTTAAACCTGGCAGAAAGTTTCTACGAGTTGGGTATCCTATTTATGGATTTAAATAACATAGATGAAGCGAGACAAAGATTTAAAGCCGCAGTATTAAATTTCAAAAAGATTGAAGCAAAGCCATTAATTAAAAAAGTGAACAATATCCTATCTCAAATTGACAAGCAAAAGTCTTAAAATTTGGTGTAGTCCTAATTTGCTTAAATCTTGAAAATTATTTCTTTTCATCCCGAGCGAACTTGTCTAACGACAGGTAGAGGTAAGGCTGAGGGATTTAATAAAATTGAGGGATGTTATTTCGGCTCCACTCGTCTTGACATTCTATAGCGAAAATAATAATACAAACCAGGATACTACTTAAAATTTTCATTTTCTAAAAAATCAGCGTATTTTAAAACATTCCGAAAGAATTTTTAATTTAATAAATAATTTATAAGGAAATGCTGAAGCTGTTATTTTTATTTTATAAGTAAAACCTTATATTATTTAATACTTATTAACGATATTCTGTATTTAAATATTATTTAATGCGAAATGAAATTTTCCGAATTCAAAAAAAACATAGACAATCTTGAAAAGAAATCCGGGGCAAACGATACTTCCGAGAAACTACATAACTTGGAAGTGATCTTGGATATCGGTAAAAGCATTAACGGTACTCTTATACTTGAAGACGTACTTCAATTGGTTCTTCAAAATGCTATCAGTATAACAAATTCAGATAGGGGATTTATTGTTTTAAGAAATTCTTATGACAAATTAGAATACAAATTAGGCCTGGATTCCGACGGGCATCAATTATCCGAAGACTTGTTTAATATAAGCACGACCGTTGTTCAGGATGTTTTTAAAACAGGTCAGTCAAAATTTGTAGAGGGAGCTTTAAACGATACAAATAACGATCCCAGCAAGAGCATTCTGCGGCTTGAATTACAGACAATTTTATGTTCTCCACTAATTACCGAGGATAAAAAGATAGGGGTAATTTATGTCGACAGTAAACATCTTCATAAAGTAAAAACACGGGAAATAACAGACACCTATGAAATACTTGCCGGGCAAGCTGCTACTGCGATTAGAAATGCCCAGCTTTATAACGGACAAATAAATGCATACAATGCATTAAACGAAGCAAATATTCAACTAATTCAAGCAGAAAGGAAAGCCTTACGTTCAACCATCGATTCCGAAATCGGACAGTCATTACAAGGATTGGTGCATCTTGCATTGCTGGAAACCGAAAGTTTAATGCGCACTATCGAAAAAACTCAGAAAGAATATAGTGTGCAAAATGAAAATTTGGATTCGATTCTATTTGATAGACTAAAACTAAAATCCAAAGTATCTATTGATAGTATTAGAAACATACAAAAATTTGCACAGGTGTTGATTGAAACTTCAATTATGGATTTAAACAAAGACAGCGGAGATCTAAACAAAACTATTCAATCCGTTATTAAGTACTTATCTCCGATGAAAAAATTTAGTAAAGCTTTATTTAAAACTGAGTTTAATACAATTCCGCTTTGCAAGTACGATTCGGAACAGATTCAGCATCTGCTTGTACACCTATACAATAATTCCGTTGAAGCCAGGGAAGATGCAACTATTAAAAGCAAATGTTACTTTAATAATAATTTTATATTTGTAGAAGTTGAGGATAATGGTCCCGGTTTTCCGACCGGCACAATAGATCCGTTTTATGAAGTAATTTCAGCCGGTAAAACAAGCTACGGTCTCTACTTATGCAAAAGTATAATTGATAGACATAACGGCCAAATAAAAATCTTAAAACAAAAACCTGGCGCAATTGTTCAATTTTCGTTACCTGTAAATTCATAATATGAAAACTTTACCAATTACATATTTTAAATTACTTTATGATCAAATACCCTTTCCGGTACAGGTAATTAACGACGAAGGGAAAATTGTATATGTAAACAATGCATTTTCCTCTATGTGGGGATATAATATTTCTGAGCTTGGTGAATACAAAATTTTTAACGATTCGGAACTTAAAAAAAGCGGCGCACATACTGCTATATTAAATACATTTGAAACAGGCTCACAAAATAGCTTTAATAATTATTCCGATGCACTATTGAAAAGCAAAGAAATAACTTTGCCCATATTTCACACAAAAATATTCCCGATATTAATTGAAAATCGAAATTTTGTTGTCCTTTTTCATGAAGATAAAACGGATATTGTCCTGGCTGAGGAAGAAGCCAAAAAAGCAAGAGACGGAAATAAGGAAGCGGAAAGATTAAAAGAAACTTTTTTAACTGTTTTATCACATGAACTTAGAACGCCGCTTAATATAATTTTGGGATATTCTTCATTAATTAAAGAAAGTTTGAGCGATAAAATAAGTTCAGAGGATAAGGTATACTTAGATAATTTATACAGCGGCAGCGAGCGCTTGTTCAACAGCATAACACAAATGCTTGAATTCGCGCAAATAGAAGCGGGAAATTATGTTTTAAACATCGATACGGTTGAATTCAACACAATAGTTAAAAGTTGTGTTGATACCAATATGCTTAAAGCAAAAGAAAAAAATATTGATTTAAAAACAAAATTTTCAGACAATGAAATCTTTGTTGATGTTGACAGCCAAAGCTTGGAAAATACAATTCATAATCTTCTTAACAACGCTATTAAATTTACACGCCAGGGTTTTATTGAAGTGGAAACAAGTGTGCTTGCCGAAAGAGAACTTGCTATGTGTAAGATTAAAGACTCCGGGATAGGCATTTCAACCGCATACTTGGATCATCTCTTTCAACCTTTTAGCCAAGAAGATCTTAACATAGGAAGAACATTTGAAGGTAACGGTCTGGGCCTTGCGCTCGCAAAAAGATATATTGAAAAGATGGGTGGATCTTTACTGGTAGATAGTATTAAAGGTGTCGGTTCAACATTTACATTTACACTACCGCTTTCAACAGCTGCTTCCAAAAGCGATAAGCAAACACACGCACTAGAGAAAAATAAACTTATTAATATATTATTAATTGATAATAAAAGTGAATCATTCGAATTGCTTTCCGCATTTCTAAAAAACAAATATTTAATTAAAACTCAGGATATTAAAAATTTTCACTTGGTGATTTTGGAAAAGAGCGATTACGAAATAATTATTTTAGATGTAAACCAAAATCAATGGGAATATTGTTTAAAAATTTGTAAAGAGATAAAAGCAAACGACCCGCTTAAAAGACCTTTGATAATAATTTCAAGTGAGTTTGTTGAAGAAAAGATAAAAGAATTTTATACAGCAGGAGCCGATAAATTTATAGTTAAACCTTTTTCTAAAAAAGATTTAATTAAAACCCTTAATGAGTGTATCAAATAATCTCTCCTCATATTTGTCCATCTAGTTTTTCTTTCTAAAAAATAGAATATTCTATACTTAAAATTTTCAACTGCTATTGAAATTATTATGTTTCTTTCAAAACACAATAATTTTATTTAACTTATCTGACATTCTATGTAACTATTAGGGTCTATATGCCGGAACTAGACGATTTAAAAACCAAAATTCAAAATGCCTATAAAGAATGGGAAGAAAATACTTACAAAAAGTTTATTAATAACAAGCCTGAAAGATTAAAACAATATACAACTGCTTCATTCTCGGAGGTTAAGCCTCTTTATACGCCTAATGATTTCAATGAGGAAAACTATTTAAGTAAGCTTAATTTTCCCGGAGAATACCCCTATACCCGGGGAATTCAACCCACTATGTATCGTGGTAAATTATGGACGATGCGACAATACGCAGGCTTTGGCACTGCACATGAATCGAATAAGAGGTATAGGTATTTACTTTCTCAGGGAACATCCGGCTTGTCGGTTGCATTTGATTTACCCACACAAATCGGTTACGACAGCGATGATCCCATAGCATACGGCGAAGTTGGAAAGGTTGGTGTTGCAATTGATACTCTTGCAGATATGGAAATTCTTTTTGATAAAATTCCGCTTGATAAAATTTCTACCTCTATGACTATCAATGCTTCTGCGGCTGTACTTTTAGCAATGTACGTTGCTGTCGCAGAAAAGCAGGGAGTTCCTAAGAATAAGATCAGCGGAACAATTCAAAACGATATTCTTAAAGAATACATAGCGAGAGGAACATATATATTTCCGCCTAAGGCATCAATGAGATTAATTACAAATATTTTCGAATATTGCGCTCAAGAAATTCCCAGGTGGAATACGATTTCCATATCCGGATATCACATAAGAGAGGCGGGCTCTACGGCTTCCCAGGAAGTAGGTTTTACACTTGCCAACGGTATTGCCTATGTTAATGCTGCTTTGAAAACAGGGCTTGATATAGATGAATTTGCAGGTCAGTTATCTTTCTTTTTTAACTCGCATAATGATCTTTTGGAAGAAGTTGCAAAATACAGAGCAGCAAGAAGATTATGGGCAAAAATTATGAAGGTAAGATTCCACGCTAAAAAAAACAGATCCGTGATGTTAAGATTTCATACTCAAACTGCAGGATCTACTTTAACAGCGCAGCAGGTTGATAACAATATTATTCGTGTTACTATACAAACTTTAGCTGCCGTCCTTGGCGGAACTCAGAGCCTACATACAAATTCCAAAGATGAAGCACTTGCACTGCCTACAGAAAATTCGGTAATGACTGCCTTGCGAACACAGCAGATTGTTGCATATGAGAGCGGAGCTGCCAATACTATTGATCCCCTTGCAGGTTCATATTTTTTAGAAACAATGACCGATCGAATTGAAAAAGATGCTGAAGATTATATTAATAAAATTGATTCGTTAGGCGGAATGATAAACGCAATTGAAAACGGTTATGTACAAAAAGAAATTCAAGAAGCAGCTTATAAATATGAGAAGGAAATTGAAAGCGGCGAAAGAATAGTTGTTGGAGTTAATAAATTTAAAGTTGAAGAAGATCAAAAGCCGGACTTGCTAAAAATTGATTTGAATATTCAAGATGAACAAATAAAATCTTTAAAAAAGATTAAATCGACAAGGGATAACGATCGCGTAAATAAAGCAATAAAGAAACTAAAGGATACGGCTCGTGAAGAAAAAAATCTTATGCCTCCTATTATTGAGGCTGTTAAAGTATATGCAAGTGTAGGGGAAATATGCAATGCATTGAGAGATGTATTCGGAGAGTATAAGGAAACCGTAGTTATTTAATTAAATATAGATTGAGTGTTTTTATGAATACAACGCATATAGAACACATTGGAATTGCCGTTAAAAATCTGAATGAGTCCATTAATTTTTATGAGAATGTATTGGGATTGAAATGCCATTCGATAGAAGAAGTAAAAGATCAAAAAGTAAAGACTGCTTTTTTCATAATCGGCCAAACAAAAATTGAACTATTAGAATCAACTGAACCGGAAGGACCAATTGGAAAATTCATAGAAAAAAACGGAGAAGGTATACACCATATTGCATATGCGGTGGAAAATTTACAAATGAGCCTTGATGAAATGGAGTCTAAAAACATAAAGCTGATAGACAAACACCCCCGGCTTGGAGCTGAAGGACTGAACACAGCATTCCTGCATCCCAAATCAACATTTGGAGTTTTAATAGAATTATGTGAAAAAAAGTAAATTTCAATAAAAGTAACTTTTTAGTTTATTATTTTTTTTATTGAAATATCCTACTTTGCTTTTCCTAAAATGGGAGTTCAAAGTGCAAAAGAAAATAAAACCTATTATATTATTAAAACACAATTTTGTATCTAATTTATTATGAAATGGCATGAATTTTTTAAAGATAAAAGATTAAGAATAGAATTCTTAATTACTATTATTCTATTGGGTATTACATTATTTACACTTGCGCATTTTCTGGACGCTGTGGAGCTAAGGCAAGGTGTTGTCTTACCTGATCCGTTATTAAGACTATTTAAACCTGTTAATCTGACATGGCTTACATTCGGGTTAATTTATTTGTCTTTAATTCTTGCATTGTTTTTGCTTGCTAAAAATCCGACCCGGTTAATGTTTGCAATTCAAGTTTACATTTTATTTATTATTGTCAGAATATTAGCGATGTATTTAGTGCCCTTAAATCCTCCTGAATATATGATCCGGCTTAACGATCCATTTGTTCAATTTTTCGGCACAGGCAAATTACTTACAAAAGATCTTTTCTTCTCCGGGCATACGGCAACACTTTTCATTTTGTTTCTTGTTACTCAAAATAAACATTTTAAGTATTTCTTTTTAGCAGCTACAGTTGTTGTGGGAATAGCCGTACTTATTCAGCACGTACATTATTCCATCGACGTTTTTGCAGCTCCTTTTTTTACTTATGCTTGTTACAGACTGGTTCTTGGCTATAACTTAAGAATGAATAGAAAATTTTAAAGAACGATTAACCGGAATATTTTTCACCATTTCCGAGCTTAATTGTTTGTGCAGATACTCAAAACCGTTTTTTGTATTTGTGATTATTTTAGTTTTTTAACTTAATGATTACATTATATTATTAAATAAATTAGTATACTTAATTATGAGTAATAGCGAGAACACAGAAATTACTGAAATATCAAATGGAATAACTAAGATTTTTTCTTTGCAGGGAAACACATCAATAATTGATTCAAGAAACCATCGTACACTTGAAGAATTTAAGAAATATTTGACTGAAAAAATTTCTTATTTAATGGAAAATGATTTCGAACGCTTGATTAATATTTTATACAGAATTGATATAGATGAAGAAAAATTGCAGCAGATATTCGCCGATAAAAATAATACTCCCGGGGAACTTTGCGATTTAATAATAAAACGCCAACTGCAAAAAATTCAATTCAGAAAACAATTTAAAAAGGGTGAGTTTTGATGAGGATTTTTGTACTGTAAAGATTAGTTATTATTAAAAATTGCGGAGATATATATGAATGAAATAAAAAGAAGTAAAGTTTTAATGTTTGTAGATGAACAATATGAAGATCTCGAATTGTGGTATCCCAAAATCAGACTAAAAGAAGAAATGGTTGAAGTGATTGTTGCCGGAGCAGTTAAAGATATGGTATATTCCGGCAAGCATGGTTATCCATGTAAAGCCGATGCATCAATTGACGAAGTTAAAGAAGAAGATTTTGACGGTTTGATTATTCCGGGCGGTTTTGCTCCCGATAAATTGAGAAGAATTCCAAAGGTACTTCAGCTTACCCAGCAATTTCATAAAGAAGGTAAATTAATAGCTCACATTTGTCATGCCGGTTGGGTACTGATTTCTGCAAAAATAATTAAAGGATATAAATGCACTTCTACTCCGGCAATTAAAGACGACCTAATTAATGCAGGCGCTGTTTGGGTGAACAAGCCGGTTGTTATCGATAGGAATATGATTTCCAGCCGCGGACCGAATGATTTGCCGGAATTTTGTAAAGAGATAATTAATTATCTTTCAACCCAGATATTCATAAAATTCTAAATTACATGTTTCTTTCATAAACTTAAAGAAAATTGAAAAATGAAAAGATGCATCATTTTTACCTTATTCATTCTAATCTCAACTTCTATTTGCTATCCGCAGGATTATTCAAATATTTACAATGATATTAAAGAACAAAAAAAATCGGATATTCTTAAACATGCACAATGGAGTATCTATGCTGAGTACGTTAAAACCGGGAAAACTATCGTTTCCTATCACAGCCAAGAAAGTTTAGCTCCTGCTTCCGGATTAAAAGTATTTACAACAACAACTGCTTTAAATCTTCTTGGGGAAGATTATCATTTTAAAACCAGACTATATTATGACGGCTTTATTACTGATGACGGAATTTTAAAGGGAAATATCTATATAGTTGGTGGAGGTGATCCTACTCTTGGCTCAAACCTTGTCGAAGGATCGCTTCCTTTAGACAGCTTAATGTTGTCTTGGACTCAAGCAGTAGAAAAACTGCACATTAAAAAAATTGAAGGAGCTATAATTGCCGATGCACTTTTGTTTAAGGGAAATAGGGTCCCGGATTATTGGAACTGGATGGACATCGGAAACTATTATGGTGCAGGAACCAGTGCTCTAACTATTAACGATAATATGTATTACCTTTATTTCCATCCGTCGGATGTTGTCGGAAACAGAGCTGAAATAATCCATACAGTTCCGAAAATACCGGGACTTAAATTTATTAATCATATAAAAACGGGACCAATAGGCTCCGGTGATAACGGCTATATATTTTGCGCTCCGAATCAATTTAATGCAACATTAAGAGGAACAGTTCCTGCGGGAGTTGCTTCATTTTATATAAAAGGCTCTATTCCGAATCCTCCCTTATTTGCGGCACAGTATTTTAAACAATTCCTTGAAAAATATAAAATTAATGTCTCAATGGATTCGCAAGTACTGTCAAAGCCGGTTAAATATTACAATTCAAAGCTATTAACAACTACTGTTTCCCCTCCTTTAAACGATATTGTATACTGGATAAATAAAAAAAGCGATAACCTCTACACCGAGCAGCTTTTAAAAACTTTAGGATTAATAAAAAGAGATACCGGAAGCACTAAAGCTGGTATTGAAGTTATTAATTCATTTTTAGACTCGGTTGGAATTTCAACGGATGGATTTAAAATATATGACGGGTGCGGGCTTTCACGCACAGATATGATTACAACTCAAATTATGGTTAAACTTTTAATTTTCATGACAAAGCAAAAAACCTTCAATTCATTTTATAATTCTCTCGCAGTCGCCGGAAAAGGAAGCGATCCGGGATACTTCTCCAATTTCGGTGCAAACACCTTACTTCAAAATAATGCAAGAATAAAATCCGGACTTATTACAAATGTAAGAAGCTTCTCCGGTTATCTTAAAGACTCTAACGGAAGAATGATAGCTTTCAGCATGATCACGAATAATTATTCCGGCCATTCAAGGCAAATAGACGAAATAAATAAGCAGATTATGCTGGATTTGGCTTCTCTTAAATAGTCAATATAATTTTCCGGAAAATATTATTAGTTTCTCATAATTATTTTTGAAATTGAAAATTATATAACTAATAGTTAAGTTCACCTATAATTTAACGGTTAATCTGTTTAAATTTGTTTTCTATATGAATTATGTATGTGATTTTAAATAGGAGTTGAATCAGATGGGATTCTTTGACTCAAAAGAAATTGAGCAGCTTCGCCTCGAAAACGAAGAATTGAAAAACAAATTTCATTTCATGTATGAAAAAGAGGAAAATGCGAAGAAGCTGGAAGAGGTGTTAAAACGTTTAAGATATGATGTAGTTCAGCTTAACGAAAAGAAAAGCAATATTATATATGAAATAAACTCTATACAGGGTGAAGAAAAACAAAAGAAGGAACAAGTTGAAGATCTCAATAAGAAAATCGATAATCTTAAAGAGATGAAAGATGATCTACAGAATACGGTTCTTTCTTATTCAAACCAGATTGACTATATAGATTCCAAAATTCAAGATAAACCGGGCGCCGGCGAACAACAGCAACAAGACGACGGTCAATTACAGGAGGAGATTTCCCAACTCAACGCAAAAAAAGAAGAACTTCAAATATTAGCCGCTAATCTAGATAAAAAGATATCCGACTTATCGGAAGAAGAAAACGATTTAATAGAGAAAGTAAAATATAAAAGAAATGAAATAGAAGACCTTGAAGAAAGCGGATTAAAGCTGCTTGAAAACCGCAAACAAGTTGCAAAAAAATTAGAAGAAGCGGAAAATAAAATTAAGTCTTTAGAAGAAAACAAAAGCAACCTTGTAGAAGAAATAGAAGGCAAGAAAAAAGAGATAGTAAATTTTAACCAAAAGCTGAAAATACTGGAAAAGGAATGCTACGAACTTGAGGAAAATGTAAATACACTTAGTGAAAAAGAAAAGCAGCTAAAAATAAATGTTGACAAGTATTCAGACCTTGAAAAAAACAAGGATGAATTAATCCTGCAGATGGAAAGCCTTAACAAAGATCTTGAAGAAAAAAGACGAAAACTTGAAGATATTGACAATGAATATCGTAAATATGAAGAAGATATTGAACAAAAAAAATCTTCTATCAAGGAAAACTTATCAAAACTTCAAGAGGAAGAAAAGCAATTACAAAACAATATAGATAATTTAACAGAAGAAGAAAATTCAAAGAACGAATTAATTAATGAATTAAACAATATAAAAACTGAACTTAAAGATAAGAAGAAGCAGCTTGAAGATATTGAATTTGAATTTCTTCAATCTGAAGAAGAACAGAATAAAAAGGAATCCGAAATTAACGCAAGACTAGCACGCCTTTTTGAAAGAGAATATGAATTAAATGTCAGTATTACCAAGCTTACCGAAGAAGAAAAAGACAAAAGCGAAATTGCAAAAGAATTTGAAAATGTTGGAAATGCTTTAAAAGAGAAAAAAGCCGAGCTGGAGAAAGAAAAATTAAACTTTTTAAAATTCGAAGAAGAAAAAAACCTCCAAAAATCTTCAATCGAAGCTAATTTATCTGATCTTACGGAAAAGGAAAATGCGCTTAAAGACAGGATTGAAAAGCTTACAATCGAAGAGGAATCAAAAAACGATTTAATAAAAGAATTAGAAAATATAAACCAAAAGTTAGAAGATAAGAAAAAAGAATTAGACATAATTCAACAAAGCTTTTCAAAATTCGAAGAAGAAAAAAACCTTAAAAAGTCTGTATTGGAATCCAATTTAACTTCATTACGCGAGAACGAAGCGGAATTAAGAGAGACAATACAAAAGCTAACCGAAGAATTTAAAAACAAGAGTAAGCTGGTTAATGAGCTAAATGAAATAAGTAAAGAACTGGAAGAGAAGAAGAAGCAATTAGAAATCGTTAAAAACGAATTCTTTAATTTTGAAGAAGTAATGACTTCTAAAAAAACAGTGTTAGAGGATAGCGTTGCTTCTTTACAAAACAGGGAAAATGATCTTAAAGCTAACATAGAAAGACTAACCGAAGAAGAAAGTTCTAAAAACGAACTGGTAAAAGAACTTGATAAAGTTAATGAAGAGCTTATTGCAAAGGAAAAACAACTTAAGGAAGTTCAGGAAAGTTTATTAAAATTTGAAGAAGAAAAAGAATTAAAGAAATCAGATCTGGAATCCAAATTAACCGAACTCCGAGAACAGGAAAATGAGCTCAAAACCAGCATTGAAAGATTAGCTGAAGAAGAAAACGTTAAACGCGACTTGGTAAAAAATCTTGAAAACATAAACACTGAAATTGACGGCAAAAAGAAACAGTTAGAAGAATTGCAGACAAACTTGTTAAGCCGTGAAGAAGAAGCAAGGATTAAAAAAGCTGAACTTGAAACAAATTTAGACCTTCTTTCTGAGAGAGAATCGGAATTAAAAAATAATATTGAAAAGCTAACCGAAGAAGAAAAAGCCAAAAGTGTTCTTGTAAAAGAACTTGAACAAATCGATATACAGCTTACACAAAAAAAACAAAGTCTTAAAGCTATTGAGGCGGATCTTTTAAAATTTGAAGAAGAAATAAATCTGCAAAAATCCGCTTTAGAATCCAATTTATCATCCTTAGTTGAAAAAGAAAAAAATCTTAAAGAAACGGTTGATTCACTAAACAAAGAAATTGAAGGAAAAAGTGAATATGTTAAAGAACTTGAAGGCATAAACCGGGAAATTGAAGATAAAAAGCGTCAGTTGGAAGATGTAGAACAAAATTATATTAAAGTCTCCGAAGAGACTAAATTTAAGGGAAAAGAACTGTATGCGATAGTAGAAACCTTGACGATAAAATCCAACAGGCTTACCAAACTGAATATAGAAATTCAAGAATTGGAAAATAAATCTTCCGGCCTGAGAGGAGAATTGAAGAATCTGGAAGAATTAAAAGACGAACTTTCTCAAAAAATAAATGAAGAACGCGAATCGTACGATAAGATAAATGAACAGCATACAAAACTTGCCGAGCTTGTTCCTTTACTTGAAAAAAGGAAGATGGAAATAGAGCAGAGCAATGCCGAGCTTGAAAACAGATTCACGGAAATGTTTCAACGATTTAACCACGAACTGAACGAGATTAATAAAAAGCGGAATGTACTTGAACAAATATTAATTAAAAAGGAAAAAGACCTTGAAGAACGCGATCAGCAGCTTTTTGAAAAGATAGCAGCGCTTGAAGAAAGCGAAAGGGTTCTGAATGCAAGACAAACAGAAATAGAATCTATTGACGGTGTAATTAAGAATTTAAATGAACAAAAAGAAGAACTTCAAAAACAATTAATGAAAATTGATGAAGATATATCCGATAAAAGGAATTATAATAACGATTTGAAGATTGAAGCAGATCTGATGGCGAAGAAGCGAATCAGCCTTGAAAAAGGACTGCAGGAATTATTATCTGTTATGAGCGACAATATCGTAAAGTCCGAATCCAAGAAATTTAAGCTGGAAGACGAATTAAAAGTTTATGATGAAAAGCTGTTGTCCTATCAAGGAAAAATTAATGATTCAATGAAAGAGTTAGGCAACATTAAAGCATCAATTGGTTCATTAAAGCTGGAGCAGGAAGAACAGAAGGAAAATATATCCAAACTAAATGTGATGAAGAAAAAACTGCAAGAAGATATATTAAAACAGCAAACTACTTTGCAAAAATTCCAAAAGATCCGCGAGAAGTTAAAGATTGAGCAAGTAATTGCAAAGAATAAAAAGGTTGCCGGTCCGTATATGGGAGGATCAGATGAGAATAAAGCTCAAGGCGGAACAGACGGACAGGTAAAAAACACTCAAATATATAAATTGTAGAACTTTGATTCTGTTTTTTAATACAAGATATATTTAATCATAGTCCCGGCGATAAAATTATTTTTATTTGCCGTATTGCACGCCAAATATATTTCATTAAAAGGAAAAGTTAATGCAGAAAAGATTTAACATAAATAAAATACATAACGCAAAAACGTTTGTAATAATTTCATCAATTATGTTTTTATTAACAAGCATTAGCATAAATATTTTTCCCCAGTCTGAAAAATCTTTATTGAAACACCCTGTTTGGAGTTATAACAAGACAATTTACGAAGTTAATTTAAGGCAGTATTCTCAAAGCGGAACATTTAAAGGATTTGAAAAACGTCTACCTGCATTGAAAAAAATGGGAGTCGGCATTTTGTGGTTCATGCCAATCAATCCTATTGGTGTAAAAAACAGAAAAGGTAAATTAGGCAGCTACTATTCGGTTCAAAATTATTTAACCGTCGATTCCTCTTACGGCACAATCTCCGAATTTAAAAAGCTGGTTCAAAAAATTCACTCAATGGGAATGTACGTTATACTCGATTGGGTAGCCGATCATACTTCATGGGATAATGTCTGGACTAAAGTACATCCGGATTTTTATAGAAAAGATTCATTAGGAAATTTTGTACCGCCTGTAAAAGATTGGACCGACGTAATCGCATTAAACTACAAAAATAAAACACTATGGAAATATATGACCGATGCGATGGAGTTCTGGATTAAAGCATGCGACATAGACGGTTTTAGATGTGATGTTGCAGATATGGTTCCAACTCAATTTTGGAACCAGGCAAGAGCCAAGCTTGATAAGATAAAACCCGTATTTATGCTTGCGGAAGCCGAAAAGCCTGAGCTGCAGGTAAAAGCTTTTGATATGACTTACTCTTGGAAGTTTTATTCATTAATGAATGATATCGCAAGGGGGAAAAAGAATGCTGAAGACTTGATTAAATATTTCAGATGGGATGATTCAACTTTTCCCAGAAATGATTTCAGAATGCGGTTTACAACCAATCATGATGAAAACAGCTGGAACGGTACTGTATTTGAAAGACTTGGAAAGGCAGCTCCAACTTTTGCCGCTTTAACTTTTGCCGTTAAAGGAATGCCTTTAATATACAGCGGACAAGAAGCAGGCTTAAATAAAAGACTAAAATTTTTTGAAAGAGATCCAATAAATTGGAAAACTTCTAAGTTGAGAGACCTATATACAAAACTTGTACATCTTAAATTAAATAACAAAGCATTGTGGTGCGGAACCGAAGGCGGAAAGATGATAATGGTTCCTTCTTCAAATGAAAAGGAAGTTTATTC
>CAZHBJ010000057.1:0-18600 GCA_964530445.1 uncultured Ignavibacteriaceae bacterium | reverse complement strand
TACAGTGTTTATCGGCGGCATTACAACATGGAAGTCTACAGACGGAGGCGGTACGTTTAGTGCTATTAATAATTGGGTAAACTCTTCAACTTATAATAAAAGCGGTGTAGCGGTAGTACATGCGGATCACCATGTACTTGCTTATCAAAGCAGCTCAACACTTTTTGACGGATGCGACGGAGGTATTTATAAAACCACTGACGGCGGAACAAATTATACTGATTTAACTAACGGAATGGTAATTAGTCAGATCTATAGAATTAGTGCGTCACAGACAAGCTCTTCGGAAGTTTTAAACGGACTGCAGGACAATGGCTCAAAGTTATATGATGCAGGCTTTTGGAGCGATGTAACCGGAGGTGATGGTACGGAATGTATTATTGATTACTCCAATGCAAATTATATGTATGCTGCTTATGTTAATGGTACAATATACAGAAGTACTAATGGTACTTCATTTGATCTTAATAATCCTATCTCAGATAATATTCCCGATGGACAACCTGTTGGCAAGTCACCAACCGGTGCGTGGGTAACACCGTATATAATTGATCCGAACAATAGCTCGGCTTTATATGCAGGATATGATCAAGTATGGAAAACTACTGATAGAGGAAACAACTGGACAAGTATTTCGCAACAGCTTAGTTCTACTGTTAAATTACGTTCACTTGCAATTGCCCCTTCCAATTCAAATGTTCTGTATACTGCAGATCAATCAAATATGTGGAAAACTACCGACGGAGGTGCTACAAATTGGTCTTCGGTAACTCTACCTTCAATTTCAAACTATATAACCTACATTGCTGTTAAAAATACGGATCCAAATACACTTTGGATAACATTAGGCGGCTATACGGACACCTCTAAAGTTTTTGAATCAACCGACGGCGGTTCGACATGGACAAATATTTCAACCGGGCTTCCTAATTTGCCGATTATGTGTATAGTTTATTACAAAAAGGCTACTGATCGTAATGTCTTATTTGTAGGAACCGATGTTGGAGTTTATGTGAAAGATGGAACTAATGACTGGGTCGCTTTCAATTCAGGCTTACCGAATGTTGTTGTTAGCGATTTGGATATACACTATACCGGCAGTATTGATGAACTTGTAGCAGGAACATTCGGCCGCGGGCTATGGGAAACAACGATAGATAATCTGCTGCCTGTGGAACTTGCGTCATTTACAAGTACATTTAAAAATAATCATGTAGCGCTAAATTGGTTTACTAAAACCGAAGTAAATAATTATGGATTTGAGGTGGAGAGAAAAACAGATAGTACTAAAATCGATAAGTGGACGAAGATAGGTTTCGTTGCAGGTAGCGGAAATTCTAATTCACAGAAAGACTATTCTTTTATAGATAAAAATGTAAATAACGGCACCTATGAATACCGGCTGAAACAAATTGATAACAACGGTCAATTTAAATACAGCAATATTACCAAAGTAAAAATCAATTCAATTCCTAAAGTTTTTGCTTTAAATCAGAACTACCCAAATCCATTTAATCCTTCAACAAAAATCAGCTATAAAATATCAAAAACAGAATTTGTGAGCTTAAAAGTTTATGATATTTTGGGAAATGAAGTTTCAACTCTTGTTAATGAAAAAGAATTTCCCGGTAAATATGAAGTAAATTTTAATGCTTCATCTTTATCCAGCGGTGTTTACTTTTATCAAATTACTGCGGGCAATTTTGTACAAACAAAAAAGATGATATTGCTGAAATAGTATCAAATGATAAATTGATGATTTGAAAAAGTGACAAAGGAATTAAAAAAATTGTCCGATCACGGTCCATACCGTGATCGGCAGTATTTCTTATTTCCCGATTCTGAATATTTATAATTTTCAAGCGGCTAATTCTTTTCCTTTACTCCCAACCGAACTTACAAGCTCAATTTTATCAAAGTTGCGCCCTGTAATTCTAAGCTTTGTTGTATCAGCACAATCAATTTTAATTACGGAATCACTTATAAAGGTAATTATACCAAGAACAGCAGTTTTTTCTTTTTTTACCGGGGTGGGGAAGTGATATTTTACTACATCTCCGACTTTCATTATAGCTATCCCTAATTCATTTTTGCTCAAATTATTTTAATTCTAAATTAAGAGTGAAATATTAATTTAAGATGAAGTAATTATGAAGAAATTGTTAAACATAATTTGGAGCATTAAATAAGCGAAGATTTAAAAAGACATGATAAGAGATGATACCTTTTCGTGGAATATCGTATAGTTATATTATAATGAATTAAAAAAAATGCATTATTTCAAATTAGAATAACATTATAAATTTTTTGTTTGAACTTAATTATAATATTGAAAATTACTATTTTTTTAATTAGTATTAAAAAAACAATAAACGGGGTTATTGTGAAAAAAGGTTCAAAGCTTTTAACCATTTTCATATTATTATTTCTATCCTTGGCGAAAGTCAACGCCCAGAACTCAAATTTTAATTTAGACGCTTATAAGCAATTTCTACAATCTCATCAAAATCTGTCGGCAGAAGGATTAATGCAGTTATATGATGCCGGAATATTCGTATCGAGTATTCACCAGGAATATTCTTCCGCAGTTTATTTTGACAGCATAGATGCGAAATATCATTTAACGGATTATGAAAAATCTTTACTTCAAAAAAACGGATTTGTAGTAAGCCAAAGATTGTATAGCAATTCATTTGGAGGTGCATTCCTGGATATTTTCAAACAAGATTTACCTGTTTTTGTTTCTACCGATGCAATCCTTTATGCACTGCATATGTCGTACGATAATATTTTGAAAGACGTTGAGTTAAGCGTTTTAATTGATTCTGTTAAAAGCATGCTTTTAAAAATGCATAATGGCTTGCCTGCTTTAGCTTCTGATTATTCAGGTAACCCGGCAATGACTCAATCATTAAAAGATGCAGACCTTTATCTAACAGTTCCTCTAAAATTGTTTGACGAACAGATCAATCCGGTTTATGTAGATAACTCTACAAAAATCAATGAGGTGATTTCTAATATTATGAATGCAAATGGAACGGGGGGTGATACGCTGTTTTCTTCATTTCCTGTTACTTATGATTGGAGCCAGTTTAAACCGAGAGGACATTATGTTGATCAATACCATCCTGAATTGGCAAATTATTTTAGAGCAATGATGTGGCTTGGAAGAACCGAAATATATTTATTAATGCCTAAATCATATAATTATGACTTTGCGGATTCAATTAAAATATTTAAAGCGCTCAGGAGACAATCTATAGACGCAATGTTAATAAGGGAATTGTTTGACAAAACCGGTGTAAAGAGCACGTACAATTTAATCGAAAGCATATTGAAATATTTTGTAGGCAACCAGGACAATGTAACAATTGATAATTTAGCATATTTAAAAAATGCGGTAAGCTTAAATAATGCAAGCGATCTTTTAGACAGTCTGAAACTTATTACATTCCAGGATTCATTAAAAAAACAATCTTTTGCCTATCAATTAATTTTATCTCAGATACTTATTAATGATCCGTATACACCTGATAGTATTGTACCTGCATCCTCTTTCTTGTTGTTCGGGCAAAGATTTGTAATAGATTCTTATGTCTTTTCAAGTGTTGTTTACGATAGAATAAAATCATGCAGATTATTGCCGTCATCGCTCGACCCTATGTTTGCACTCGGCAATGATGCAGCCGCACAACTACTGCAAGATGAAATAAGAAGGTGGAATTACGGCAAAAACCTTGCCGCATTAAGATATTTAATTGATTCATACGGAACTGAATGGTGGCAGGAAACTTTTTATAATTCATGGTTAAATTCAATTAGAGCATTAAATCCTCCTGCGGATAGAAACGGTCTTCCTCCTTTTATGAAATCAGCCGGTTTTTGGCAGGAAAAATTAAATACACAATTAGCTTCCTGGGCGGAACTTAGACATGATAATTTATTGTACGCAAAACAATCATACACCGGTGTGTCGCTTTGTTCTTACCCATATACTTACATTGAACCGTTTCCGCAGTTTTATAGTAATTTAAAATTACTCGCAGAAAATGCTCAAAAAGAATTTTCCAATTTAAATATCGGCAACAATTCTATGATGCCTTTCGTTATGAATTATTTTTATAATCTTGAAAATATTTCGGATACTCTTCAAACAATTGCACAAAAAGAATTAAACGGCACTGCTTTCAATCAGCAGGAAACCGATTTTCTTAAAAGAGTAATTTATAATACAACCGGAGGAAGCGGTACAATTCCTTTTAGCGGATGGTATGCAAAGTTATTCTATAAATATTATATGCAATCGTCAGAGTTATTCTTAACAAACAACGAGGTTGTTGCAGATGTACATACGGTACCGACCGACTGCATAGGAACGCCATTGGGTTGGGTTAAACATGTAGGTACCGGACCGATTAATTTAGGTGTTTTTATTGCACCTTTACCCGGCAATCAAACAACAGCTTTTATTGGTCCGGTGATGAGTTATTACGAATATACTTCTACAAATTTTTTGAGATTAACCGATCAGGAATGGCAGGATTCAGCATTAACATCAGCATTGCGTCCATCTTGGGTTAACAGTTACTTAGCAGACAACAGCGGCGGAAGCAGGGGAGAGGGTGCCCAATTAATCACGGGAATTAAAAACGATAAACACAATCAAAATATTCCTGAAAGCTTTTTAATGGTAAAGGCATTTCCTAATCCGTTTAATCCGGCAACAACAATCAGCTTTAATATTCCCGAAAAGTTTTCAAATTCTTTGGTTCGGCTTTCAATTTATAATATACAAGGAAGACTTATTAAAACGATATTGAATAGGAATTTGTCTGCAGGTAACTATTTATATAAATGGGACGGCAGAAACGACAATGGAAAAAAAGTTTCAAGCGGTGTTTACATAACCGATTTGAAAGTTGATGATCAAATGAAATCTCTGAAGATAATTTTGCTGAAGTAAAAATAATCATGTAATTATGAATGAGATCCAAATTAAGATGAAAAATTAGAAAATTTAAAATTTTTACCTTTTATAATTTTTTTAATATTAAGCATGTTATGTCATCGCTTTGAGGTTCTCCGTTAACATGTTCTTTTACATCATTAACTATAGATTTTATAAATTCCGAAGTATTTATATCGGAATTATTTTCAAAGAATTCAATCATTCTTTCATCGGAATATTCTTCTTCGTTTTTATTCATAGCTTCCGGGATACCGTCCGTATAAAGGAATAATCTATCGCCGGAGTTCAAACTCAAATTCTGTTCCTGGTAAGGTATACCCATATCTAGCATGCCTAAACCTATTCCACCCGTTTCAAGTTTCTCAAGCTTACCATCTTTTCTTAATAATAAAATCGGGTTATGGCCTGCATTTACAGCATCCAGCTTCCCGCTTTTTGAATCAAGTACTGCGATAAAAAAAGTTATGAATTTATCCGGTGGAGTTGAATTAAATATAAGCTTGTTTAATTTTTCCGCCAATTCATTTAGCGGAAGTTTAAATTCAAGATATGAATAAAGTGCCGCGTTTAAAGTATTAACGAGCAGTGCGGCGGAAATTCCCTTACCTGTAACATCTGCAATGATTATAGAATAAATTCCATTACCTAAATCCATACAATCATAATAATCTCCGCCAACTTCCTTAGATGGGATGTTAATACCGGCTAATTCAAAACCTTCAATTTTCGGTAATTCATTTGGTATAATTTGCTGCTGTATAGTAGCTGCTAAAAGGAACTCTTTCTCCATTCTTTCTTTTTCAATGGACTGCTTAAGCAAATGATCGTTTTCTATAGCTGTCTGTACCTGTCTGGAAATAGCTTGCAGCAGCAGCTCATCTAAATCATTAAAATTTGTTGCGCCTTTTCTAGTTTCCTTTTCCGAAAGAACAAAATGAAAAATCTTTTCATTAAAATTAAAAGATGTTTCAATTTTATATGAATTGCCTAAAATGCTTTCCGGATTTTTACCGTCCGGGAAAGTAAATAATTCTTCATCATTACCGCTTCTTGTATTTACTATTTTTATTAAAGCAAAAGAAGCATTGGTTAAAGAAGCAGCTTTCTGAAGGGCAAGTTCAAAAAGAATATTTTGATTCTCAAATTTAGAAATTTCAATTCCGGAATCGATTAAACTATTTAACTGCATTATTTTTTCATTTAAATCAAAAATAAGTTTCTTTTCTTTTTTTTGATTTAAAAATGATTCGTAAGCGCTTGAAAAAACCTGTAAGAGAATTTGGAGAGTAATTTTATCAAAGTCTGTAAATTCACTCCGGTCAAGTTTATCGCCTAGTAAAATTCCTAAATAAGATGAATCGGTTAAAGGAAGTACCAAAACAGCATTAAAATTACTATAATCATATTTAATTAGTGTTTGATTGCTCTCATGTTCTAATAGGGGCATAAGCATTTTATCGGTTTTTTCTTCGGGAACTATACTTTGCCATTCGGACTTAAACGATTTTTTATGCAGTAAATGAATATTTGTTATAATAAAATTTGCTCTAAGCAAATGCCGAAAGTTTTTTACTATTTCGTTTAAATTATTTGATTTTGTAAGTATTTTAAAACCTTCTTGGAAGGATTGAGACTGCAAAGAAAGCTTTTCTACCAAATGATTTTGTTCCAATTTTCTCTTTTCTTTTACAATTAATTAAATCTATTCCAGATCTTTAAGAGCCGAATCAAGTGATTCCGCAGTTTGTGAGAATTGAAATAGTCCCATTATTTTAAAGGTTTTATCAATTGAAGGATCAAGATTTAAAAATACTATTTTACCGCTTTTATCCGTCAGCAATTCTATAACTTCAAGCAGATATGAAATACCGATAGAATTTATAACTTTTGATTTTTCTAAATCAAAAACCGCATTTTTTATGCTGGAATTGGAATTATCTGAAAAAACTTTAGAAATTTTTTCACCCGCAACATTATTTATATAGCCTTCAGTTTTTATTATTAAAGTATCACCTTTTGTTTCAGTATGAAAAATAAACTCGTCACTCATTAATTTTCCTGTAATTTTAATGTTTTAATAATAGTAATTTTAATCCCTATCGTTCAGAATTCTATTCCTAAATTCATAATAGAAGGATATTTAAAATAAGTTTTAATTGTAATTATTTAGTTCAATGATTTTTAGCGCCTTTATAAATTCAAATATAAAGTTTTTTAATAATATTAGTTACATGATTATCAAAAATATTAAAATAAATTTTCTATTAAATTATGGTGATTATCCCATCAGAACACTTTACATGAATTGTAATAATTATTTATTATATTCATCTAAAGATTATTTTTCAATAATAATTGATAAATGATCAAGGTAAAGTGAACTAGTCTTTTTATTACTATCCTCTCTTTCTGTCGATAATAAAATATATCTCGCCTTACTAATTAGATGTATGTTTGTTTGAAACTAAATAGGAATTTAATATTTTAATTACGTATTCGAATCTTTTTATACAAATCTAAAAAGGGAGCAGATATAAAATGAATTCCAAAGCTTTTAAAATCATCCTTTTATTTTTAATCGGTGCATTTTCAATCATTTTCTTGAATGCAAGTATTTCAATGAATTTGTAAAAAAGTATTAACATTATATACTGAAAAATTTCTTATATCTTAATGTTTGTATTAAAAAAAAAGATTAAAAACTTTATTGTGGTGCGGAATAAATAATATATCCGGATTGTCTAAAGAGTAGAAATATTTGGCTAGATGAGAAGAGTTTGATAGAAACTGTAGAAAAAAAAGAATTTTCGGATTTCGATCTTGTAGAAATGTCAAGAAAGGGAGATCATTTTGTCTTTAGGGAAATTGTTATGCGGTATAAATCCGGGATCGCTGCTACTATTTACAGCATGATAGGGGACTGCTATGAAGCCGAAGATATAGGTCAGAAAATTTTTATCAGGTTTTACAATTCAATGAATATTTTTAGAGGCGAATCTTTATTGAGTACTTATTTAACACGCATAGCAATAAATTTATCTTTAAATGAATTAAAAATAAGAAAAGTTAAAAGATTACTTTCATTTAATAAGATATTGGAAGATGGTATCGACATTTCAGATAATAAAAACTCAAGTAAATTCGATGAAAATAAAGAGATAAATCATTTTAACGGCCCGCCGCCGCCAGATAGACCTATACATTAATACAAATGTTTAAGTTTAATTGACCGCTTTATTTTGATTTAAAAAATCATGTACCTGTATTCCTAAAATCGTATCGGTAAAATAAGTCTCACTTGCTTTGATTAGACATACCTTTACCTGAATTTTGTAATTAATTAAAATCTGAATAAATTTAAGTGCGGACATTATCAATAATCAATTATGGCTATAAAAAGTAAGAAAAAATTATTAAAGCACGAAGAAGAATTCCAGGACCTCGGATTCGGAGCTAAAGTTGCAAATCAAACCGAAAGGTTGATTAATCATGACGGCAGCTTTAATGTAGAGCGGAGAGGTCTGCCGTTTTTACGATCATTAAGCTTTTATCATTCGTTAATAACCATATCCTGGTGGAAATTCAATTTAATTATTCTTTCTTCCTATCTATTAATTAATGTTATATTCGCTATCGTATATCTAATATTAGGTATAAAAAATTTGGAAGGAATTACTTCAACTACTTTTATAGGGAGTTTTTTAAATGCACTTTTTTTCAGCAGCCAAACTTTTACTACCGTCGGCTACGGTGTAATTCATCCGGTAGGTTTTTGGTCCAATGTGGTTGCATCGGTTGAATCTATGTTCGGTTTAATGGGTTTTGCATTTGCAACCGGCCTTCTTTATGGTAGATTCTCACATCCGAATGCAAAAATAATATTTAGTAAAAATGCAATTGTCGCTCCGTACATGGATAAAAATGCATTTGAATTCCGGATAGCAAATGCAAGAAAAAATCAGTTAATTGATGTTGAAGTCCAAGTAGTACTTACTCTTAAAGAGATAATTGATGGAAAGATAACCAAGCAGTTTTACGATTTGGGATTGGAAAGGACTAAGGTTAATTTTTTTGTTTTAAGCTGGACAGTCGTTCATCCGATAGATGAAGGAAGTCCTCTTATCGGATTACAATATAAGGACTTAATTGATTCGGATGCAGAGTTCTTAATACTAATAAGAGCTTTTGATGATACGTTTTCCCAATCAGTACATACCAGGTTTTCTTACAAATTTAACGAAATTATATGGGGAGCAAGCTTTAAAAATATTTTCGTTGATGATGTCCCCGGTATCACCGCAATTGATCTAGATAAATTAAGTGAGATTGAAATCCGGGATTCACTTCCGGATAAAAATATTTAAATTTATGTAAAGGTTTTTTGTACTATTTTTCCATATATTTCATATGAAATTTCAGATTTCTTAATAAAGATATAACTGAATTTATTTAATGTTAATGTTGCCTCCACAGAAAAAATATAATTTTAATTCCCTCGAAACAAAGTTTGCATACATGAAAATTATAAAAAATATAAGCTCTGTAAACTTCCTAATTTCAACAACAAAAAGGATACAACATAATTTTAATTATTTTAAAACAGATCCAAAATCATTATAATTATCATCAATTTATTATTATCCAAAGGAGAAAGTTACTATGAGTGAACTTTTGTGGATTCCTGTTATCGGGTTAATCGGTTTATTTTTTGCATTATTAATTTATAAGATAGTGACAAAAAAGGATGCCGGTAATGAAAAAATGCAGGCTATAGCAGAACAAATTCACACGGGCGCTATGGTATTTTTAAAACGTGAATATGGAATCATCGCTATCTTCATGGTTGTAGTTTTCATTGTTCTAACAATATTTTTATCGTTAGGTACTGGCATTGCTTATGTAGGCGGGGGAGTTTCTTCTATGCTTGCAGGTCTTTTCGGTATGCAAGCAGCTACAAGAAGCAGCAGCAGAAGTTGTCAGGCTGCTGTTACCGGGGGTTCACCTCAAGCGCTACTCACTGCTTTTTTAGGTGGTTCTGTAATGGGAATTTCTGTTGCAGCTATAGGGGTTGTCGGTTTAGGATTGGTATTCTTCTTTACTAAAAATCCTGAAATAATAAGCGGCTACGCACTTGGTGCTTCTTCTATTGCTCTTTTTGCAAGAGTTGGAGGAGGTATTTATACTAAAAGCGCTGATGTGGGAGCAGACCTTGTAGGTAAAGTTGAAGCCGGAATCCCTGAAGATGATCCGCGTAATCCCGGTGTTATTGCAGATAATGTTGGTGATAATGTCGGTGATACTGCAGGTATGGGTGCCGATCTTTTTGAATCTTATGTTGGTTCGGTTGTAGCTACAATTGCAATTGGAGCTACATTTACAAAAATGGCTTTTGAATATTCGGCTCTTCCGATTGTATTTATTACAATAGGATTAATTGCTTCACTCATAGGTATATTCTCAATAAATGTACTTAAAAAAATGAATCCGCAGACTGCGTTAAGGAATACAACTTATGTAGCCGGAATAATATTTATAATTGGTGCTTATATTGCTGCCAGAATGATTGTGGGCGGATTAAATGAATTTTGGGTTGTTATTACCGGACTTATTTGTGGAATACTAATAGGGGTTGAAAGTGAATTTTATACTTCCGGCTCACCGATTAAAAGTATTGCAAAAAGTTCTCAATCAGGTCCTGCAACTACAATAATAACCGGGCTAGCTGTTGGATTTGAAAGTACAATTCTTCCGATTATAACAATTGCAATTGCAATAATTATTTCATACAACTTAAGCGGGCTGTATGGTATTGCACTTTCGGCTGTTGGTATGCTATCTACAATTGGAATCGTAATGTCGACAGATTCTTATGGTCCCATTGCAGATAATGCCGGAGGTATTGCTGAAATGGCTGCCCTTGGAAAAGACGTACGAAAAATTACCGATAAACTTGATGCTCTAGGGAATACAACGGCAGCAATTGGTAAAGGCTTTGCAATTGGTTCTGCAGCATTAACTGCTTTGGGATTGTTCTCGGCATTTCAACATTCGGTTAAATTAGAGTCAATAGATTTAACACGATACATGACTGTTGTAGGTTTACTTTTAGGAGCCTTAATACCGTTCATTATTGCCGCGCTTACTTTGAAGGCTGTGGGCAGAGCGGCAGATAAAATGGTGCAGGAAATTAGAAGACAATTTAAAGAAATTGTAGGATTACTTGAAGGCAAAGCAGATCCGGATACTGCCACTTGTGTAGACATTGTTACCAAAGGCGCTTTAAAAGAAATGATTCTTCCCGGGCTTTTAGCAGTTACTATTCCCATATTAGTCGGATTATTTTTAGGCGTTGAAACTCTCGGCGGATTTTTAGCGGGTGCTACTGCAACCGGTGTCCTTCTCGGTATTATGATGGCAAACGGTGGTGCCGCATGGGATAATTCCAAAAAATGGATTGAAGAAGGAAACTTAGGCGGAAAAGGTACACCAACACATGCCGCAGCAGTTGTCGGCGATACAGTCGGTGATCCGTTCAAAGATACTACCGGACCGTCTATGAATATCTTGATAAAATTAATGTCTGTTGTATCATTAGTATTTGCACCGGTATTTGCAAAATATTCAGGTACAATTGGTCACTATTTTTCAAGTTTATTAAAATAGTAATTTGTAAATTATTTTATTTTTGCCGCCGGTCTAAACAACAATTTAAATATAAAATGTTTGTTTTTAACGGCGGCTTTTTTATATCAGAAATAATATGATAAGAAAAAACTACAATTATTCATTATTAGTTTTAGCTTATTGAAATTAATTGAAATATTCCTCCCGGAAATGAGTTAATTTTTATTTTTGCTCTTGTAGTTAGTAGCCTTCCCAACAAAGCCACATTTCGGATACAATAAAATTTATGTCTTGGATTTTATTTTGCATTTCTGATAAGTTTTATCAGAATAATTGGAATGTAAATTATTTCTAATACTTAAATTAACCTTTAGTAAGTGTGGTATTAAATGAGAACGACTAAAATTACGGATGAAGAAAGAAAAAAAGCTTTTAAATCCACAAAAAAGCCTGAAGTAATTGAAAAACAAAATTTAAATGTTCGGTACATTGTTGAAGACTATGACGTTAATGATCGGCCTCGCAGATTTTTAGAAGCCTTTGCAGCAATACTAAAACATTCAAATTACAGAATGGCAATGGAGCATTATGCTCGTATGAGTGCAAGATGTTCGCATTGTGCTGTTGCGTGCCAGGTTTATCAGGCAACCGGTAATAGGGAAGATATTCCTTGTTACAGATCTGAGCTTTTATTAAATGTATACCGCCGGCATTTTACTCTTGGCGGAAATTTGAAAGCAAAAATTACTGGCGGAGGTTATCTAACTGATGAAAAAATTCAAGAAATGGCAGACGGTTTTTATAACTGTACTGCATGCAGAAGATGCGCTCTTGAATGCCCGATGGGAATTGATCATGGATTAATTACTCATCTCGGACGCTATATTCTTAGCGAAATAGGAATAGTACCGAGAGCTTTGGTCGTTAGTACTAGAGAGCAGCTTGAAGGTGAATCAAAAAATACTTCGGGAATTCCTGTTCCGGCTTTAGCGGATACACTAGAATTTTTGGAAGACGATATGTTCGAAGAAAAGTCGGTAAGGATAAAATTTCCGCTCGACGTAAAGGACAGCGATTATGTCTTTTTTGCGGCAGTAAGTGATTATATTATGGAAGCCGAAACTCTTATGGGAATTGCCGCTGTGTTTAGAGCTACCGGTGATAAATGGACAATTGGTACCGGTTATTATGATGGTATTAATTACGGCTTATTCTATAGCGATAGGATATTGGAAAGAGTTGTTAATAAAGTTGATGAGGAAACAAAAAGGCTGAATGGAAAAAATATTCTTATTGGCGAATGCGGGCATGCATCAAGAACTGCAAAAAGCTTCATTCCGACATTTTGCGGGGGAAAGGATGCAATACCTGTCGTTAGTATTTTGGAATACACGCACAAAGTTTGGAAAGAAGGCAGGCTAAAACTTAATCCTGATATTATTACAGAAAAAGTAGCTTATCATGACCCATGTAATTTTGCAAGAAATAAATGGATAATAAATCAGCCGCGTGAAGTATTAAAATCTTTTTGTAAGAATTATGTTGAAATGACTCCGACCGGAGATAATAATATATGCTGCGGCGGTGGAGGAGGTACTGTTTCTATTGATGAAATAAGATCGTTTAGAACCACAGTTGGCGGTAAGTTGAAAGCAGATCAAATAAGAGAATCCGGATGTGGAATTTTAGTTGCACCATGTGCCAATTGTAAAAAACAACTTAGAGAATTAGTTGAAGACCAGGGTATTAATTGTCAGGTTGTAGGACTTCACGATTTGATTTACAAAGCCATCATTTTTGATGATTCAATGATAGAAAAAAAGGAAGAGCAGCCTTCTGATAAGGAGGAAAAATAATTATGGAATCCTTTTTAAGTTTTGCTAAAGGTCCTTTATTCAGACTTTGCTTTGCTATTTTGGTTTTAGGCTTGGCAAGAATATTTTTCATGGATGTTTGGGCTTCGATAAAAGCGTACAAAAGAGCCGGCGATAAAAAGATGCCGTGGAAGTTGATTTTAAGCCGTACTTGGGAATGGATTTTCCCTGTTAAAAGATTTAAGAACAATTTCCGTATTTATTCCGTCTTCTCAATTTTATTCCATATCGGATTAATTATAGTTCCTATATTTTTATTCGCACATATAAATTTATGGAAAGAATCTGTTGGAATATCTTGGCCTGCGCTTCCTTTTGGCTGGGCGTTATGGTTAACTATTAGCACCATTGTTTTTGCCGCAGCAATGTTTATCGGAAGACTGGTTATAAAAGAAACAAGGCTATTAAGCAAAAAGCAGGATTATCTGTGGCTGCTGCTGCTGCTTATTCCTTTTGTTACCGGATTTGTTTGCGCAAACTTAAATATTAGTCCTCAAAGTTATCATTTCTTTTTATTGGTGCATATCCTTTCAGGTGAATTGATTTTTATACTAATACCGTTTTCCAAGATTGCTCATTGTGTATTAGCTCCGTTATCACAAATCGTCAGTGCATTAGCCTGGAAGTTTCCGCCGCAGACAGATGATGATATTTGTACTACATTAAATAAAAAAGGAGCAAAGGTTTGAGTAAGGGAATATTAACGGATATTACAAAGTGTATCGGCTGTCTTAAATGTGTAGAGGCTTGCAAGGAAACTCATAACCTGCAAATGGATGTACCAAGAATTTGGGATAAAAACGACGGCTTGTCTGCCGACAATTGGACATCAATAATTCAAAAGCCTGATAATCATTATGTTAGAAAACAATGCCGCCATTGTGTTGAACCTGCTTGTGCTTCCGTATGTCCGGTAGGTGCATTGCATAAAACTAAAATCGGTGCAGTTGTTTACGACAGCAGCAAATGTTTGGGATGCAGGTATTGTATGATGGCATGTCCGTTTGGAATTCCAAGATATGATTGGGATAAAACGGTTCCCCATGTAGAAAAATGTATCCTTTGTTATGATAGAATTGAAAAGGGAGGACAGCCGGCATGCACCGAAGCTTGCCCTCAAGAGGCTACTATTTTCGGAGACAGATCAAAGCTGCTTAAAATAGCTCATAGAAGAATAAAAGAAAATCCTGGTAAATATATTAATAAAGTTTGGGGAGAACATGAAATTGGAGGAACTTCCGTAATGTATCTTTCGGATATCGATCTTGGATTTCTTCAGTACCAAACTAAATATGGTAATGAACCGTTGCCTGATAGAACAGCCCCTGCTATGGAGTCGGTGCCTTTTGCTTTTTTAGGTATGGGTGGTGTTATGCTGGGTCTTAATTGGATAATCCGCCGAAGAATGGAATTAAGTAAAACCGAAGGTAAGGAAAAGGAAACTGCAGATGAATAGGGTTCACACTACTAAAATTGTTTTATGGATAATTGCCGGCCTTGCCGCAGCTGTTGCACTAAACCGTTATATATTTGGTTTAGGCCTTACAACTAATTTAAATGATATAACACCCTGGGGATTGTGGATTGGTTTTGATGTTATGGGAGGAGTTGCATTAGCTGCAGGCGGTTTTGTCATTACTGCTATTTTTTATATCATGAAAAGGGAAGAATTTCATCCTCTTGTAAAACCGGCGGTACTTACTGCTTTTCTCGGCTACCTCGCAGTCATATTCGGATTGCTTGTTGATTTGGGATTACCATGGAACATCTGGCATATGTTAATTTTTTGGAATCCTCATTCACCGCTATTTGAGGTCGGCTGGTGTGTAATGCTGTACACGACGGTATTGTTATTGGAATTCAGCCCAGTTCCTTTGGAAAAGTTCAGCAGGTATGCAAGGGTTAGAAATTTTCTTGTTAAATACAAATTTTGGTTCGTCTTGTTAGGCATAATGCTTTCCACGCTGCACCAGTCTTCACTCGGTACTTTATTTTTAATAATGCCGTACAAACTTTACCCGCTTTGGTATTCCAATATTTTGCCGATCCAATTTTTTATTTCGGCAGTCTCTTTAGGATTAATGATGGTTGCATTCGAAAGCCTTGTATCTCATTGGCTTTATAAACGTAAATCTGAAACAAACCTGGTTGCCAAGCTTTGCGGAGCAGTGGTTTGGGTTTTAGCTTTATACTTTGTTGTTAAATTTACAGATATTATTGCTGCAGGTAAATTCGAATTAATATTTAACGGTAGCTGGCAAAGTAATTTATTTATTATTGAAGTTTTGATTTCCACGATAATACCCGCTGTATTATTCGCTGTTCCAAAATTAAGGAAAAATAATATAGTTCAATGGACCGGATCCTTTATGGTTGTTTTTGGAATGGTAATGAACAGAATGGATGTGGGCGGAGTATCAATGCTGGGCGCCACAAAAGATTCTTATACTCCTGCCTGGACTGAAATAGTTATTAGTCTCGGTATTGTTTCAATTGCAGCTTTAGTATTTTTATTCTTTATAGAAAACTTTCATATTTGGGATATTCGCCCGGAAGAACCGGAATCTCTTCCTCATACACCTCCGGCTTTTGATTATACCACAAAAACTTGGATAGGCACACCTGATGTTTCAAATTTAACCAAACATTCACTTGCATTTATTTTAAGTTTTGCACTCGGAATGTTTTTAATGCCGGGCGGACATTTGCACAGCAAAGGTGTTGATAACGTTAAGGTAAAAAAAGCTTCGGGTTTCGATACTTTATATATTAACGGAAATAGAGACGATCAATTAGTTAAGTTCACTCATAAGGCGCATATCAATTGGATAGAAAAGCATAAATATTCCCTTAATGGAAATGACAGTTGTTCTACATGTCATCATTTAAAACTTCCCGGAGAAAAATTAAGCGATTGCTGGGAATGTCATTCCAGTATGTATTCTAAGGTAAATTTTTTCCGGCATGATTGGCATGCTTCCGTTCATGGCGCTAATTTAAAATGCGAAAACTGTCATAAAGCCGGAGTAACACGATCTGCAAATACTGCCAAAAAGTGTGTAAGCTGTCATCCCAATTATAAATTTGCAGCTGGTAAAGCAAAAGATAAATATGAAATGCTTTCATATGTAGATGCAATGCATAATTTGTGCGTATCTTGCCATATAAAAGAAGCAAAAATATTAAAAGATAAACCTAACCTGGCAAGATGTTCAACATGCCATAAAACTCAGTTACCGGATAATTTAACGGCAGGTTTAAGCTGGAAATTTAAAGTTCCGCATTTTAGTAATGTAATTCTGCCGGATGTTAAAGAAGTTAAAATAAAAGAAAAATAAAAATATATTGATATCTCGGTAAATAATTTTTTTATTTCTAACTTAAATCCGGAAGGCAGGTTATAATAATACTTAATCCGCACCGCATCAAAAGAAGATCATATTGCATTTTCTTTTTGCTGTAATTACAAATAAGTAATTTCACCCCTTCGGGATTTTTTAACATTTGTTTAGTCGGATATATTACAATAATGTCGGCCCTTCGGGCTTAAGAAAAAAAACAAATGTTATAAAAGGAAAGAGAATAATACAAATTAGTTAGAAAATGCCAAAGGCTTGATATTATTATAAAAGAAAGTAGAAAGAGAATATATCAAAATCACGAAGGGATGACATTAAACAACAGCGAATTTTATTTAGATAAACTAAATCTAATTTTTCTCTGTTACCGTAAATAACTTTTTAGCTTCCGGCTCCTTATAATAATTTTTATGACAATTTGAACATTGGTCGAGGTTTGGTTTGTTTACCTGTGCTTTCCTTTCCTTATGACAGCCGATGCATTTTTTATGCATTACCTCGAAATAACTATCAGCATATAAAAATTGTTTCGGCAAGTTTAAAGTGTCGGCAATATTCATATCCTCTCTATGACATTCGAGGCAGCCAACGGCAGTGGTTACATTTTTAGGTAAATCAGGCTTATGACAAATTACGCATGTTTTATTTTCCGGATGAAAGCCTGTGATTTTTCTTTTCTGCGCAACCCAAACTTTATGCATTTCATGATTAAAGATAAGAGTTTTCTGAAACATTTTACGATGACATCTTGAACATGGTGTTGACTTATCATTCGGCATTGACATATGATGACATACATTACAAGACTTTTCATTGCCGGACTTTTCTTTACCTAACATATTTTGATGCTTTAAATGCGGGAAGGTAGTACTCATTCCCGGTTTGGTTGAATTGATAATTAGAATTGACCGGGTAGTATTGAATCCTGATGCAGGGACTACGTTTGCTTCCTTTTGACTTTTATAGTGAGGATACATAAGAACAAAAGCCATAGGTAAAACAAAAACCCCGATTATAGTTGCACGCTGTACACCGCTTTGAAGTACAGTCTGCCAGACTCGGGAGATGGAATCAAACGAAGCCTTAAAAATTCCTTTGCTGATTTTATATACTTTCCATTGTTCGTCGAATATTGAAAAATTTTCCGCTGCAAAAAGAAATGCAAGTCCGGCAGCAGCAATAACTCCAATACTTACAGACCATTCGGCTAACGATGGAAAATACACGGTGCCTGCATCACGGAAATAACCGATTATACCAACATCAAGCCGGTTTAAGGCCAGGCCAAAGGATGCGGAAAATGCCGCTGTACCTAATCCGTATGGTGAGCGCCTGCTTCTTTTATTGATTACCAAAATAACCGGCAATACGGCAGTAAGCAATAATTCAATAACATATAACCAGCTTTCCCACGTACCGGCGAACAAAGTGCCCCAGAGGTTTAATCTAAAAAGATCGAAGATCTTTAACAAAAAATAGATTCCCAGCAGTGAAGCTCCGATAATGCTTAATGAACTCAACATCGGCATGTCTTTACCGTATTCTCTAACATGAATTCTTCCGCCGTTTTTATTTAAGGCACAAACAGCGGCTCTTCCGTTAGTATGCTCGCCGAATATGGATTCCGCATTATATAATTTTGCATAAAATATTTTGACGAGAATAATGAACATTATTCCACAGCCGGCAGCAGAAGTAAAAAAGTAAATCGGAAGATAAGATGAATACCACAACTTAAATAAACGATAAGGTGTAATTAAAAATAACGAGCCCA
>CAZHBJ010000056.1:0-18662 GCA_964530445.1 uncultured Ignavibacteriaceae bacterium | reverse complement strand
TCAGCTTTTTAAAAGACTTCGCCAATTATATCCCTCGACCTAATTGGACTATTTCATGGGAGGGTTTGGAAAAATACTGGCCTTTCAAAATGTTTACGGAAAGAGCCTCTCTCAGTCATGCATATACTTCTCAATATAGTCAAGGCTGGAGCTTGGACCCAAACGGCAATACGGTTGTTCAAACCCAAACTATTTCGTACGGTTTTAATCCTTTATTCGGATTAAATATGACTTTTGCTAAATTGTGGAACGGTAATTTAAGCGGCAGCATTAAATATTCAACCACGTCAAATTTCAGTTTAGGTGTTTCTACTCAAAATATTACGGAAAGTTATCAAAAGGATGTAGGTATTTCCGCCACGTATACCAAAACAGGTTTCGAGATACCGATTTTCGGCGTATCACTTAAAAATGATATTGAATTTACATTCTCATATACCAATTCTCAAAGCACTTCTATATTATATGAAATGAATCAATATAAAGACGGTGGAATTCCGCAAAACGGTACAAGCAGGATTACAATTGAACCGAGAGTTAAGTATACTATTAGTTCCAAGGTTACACTTTCTATTTTCTATCAGAAAACAACTACCGAACCGGTCGGGGCTTCGCGTACTCCGCCAATTACTTCAAATACTGCGGGTCTGGATGTTCATATATCCATTCAATAATTTTTTTATTTTAATCACAACTAATTTGATTTGGATGAAAATTGCGCCGGAACAAATTAATATTAAGTGTTTTTATTTTATCTTTAAAAGTTTTTTAATCTATAGGAATAATTTTAATGAAAGAAAAGAAAATATTATGGGTCGATGATGAAATTGATCTGTTCCGTTCACATATTATATTTTTATCCGAAAAAGGATATATAGTGGACTCTGTTACAAACGGGGAAGATGCAATTTCTTCAGTTAAAGAAAAAGATTATGATTTAATTTTTTTGGATGAGATGATGGCAGGTATGGGAGGCCTGCAGACTTTAAGCGAAATTAAAGAAATTAATCCTTCATTGCCGGTTGTAATGATTACCAAAAGTGAAGAAGAATCTTTAATGGATGATGCAATAGGAGTTAAAATTACGGATTATTTAACCAAACCTATAAATCCTAGCCAGGTTTTGATGGTATGTAAAAAAATTCTGGAAGGTAAAAGGATTTCCGGGCAATATGCTGCAAAAGATTATCTCCATGATTTTAATGAAATTTCCAGAGCGTTCCTTAATAATATGGACTTTGCGGAGTGGATTGAAATTTATTTAAAATTAGTTAACTGGGATGTTGAATTGGATTCTCATCCGGGGATAGACTTACGCCAATCTTTAAATGATCAAAAAAAGGAAGGCAATAAAGAATTTTCAAAATTTGTGGAAAAAAATTATAGGAACTGGATAACTTCACTTGGAGACAATTACACGCCGACTTTATCTCCGGAAATTGTAACTAAGTATGTTATTCCTCATCTTAGCGATTCCAATTCATCTGTATTTTTCTTTGTGCTCGATTGCCTTAGGCTCGATCAGTGGCTGATAATGGAACAGCATCTTCGCGATTATTTTAAAATAGAAAAAGATTATTATTATGCTATCTTACCAACCGCAACTCCGTATGCAAGGAACTCTTTATTCAGCGGCTTATTTCCTTCGGATATAGAAAAACATTACCCAACTCTCTGGAGCAGCGGAGATGATGATGAAAAAAGTATGAATAAATACGAAAAGGAACTGCTTCAGCTTTTATTGGATAGAAAAAAAATAAAACTCAGAAATGAATTAAAATATTTAAAAATAATTGATCCCGAAGTAGGAAGGAATTTTGAACAAAACATTTTATCTTATCAGAATACTCAATTAACGGCAATTGTTGTAAACTTTTTGGATATGATTGCGCACGGAAGATCGGATTCGGAATTATTAAAAGAAATTGCGCCTGATGAACCGGCTTACCGTTCGTTAACAAATACTTGGTTTACTCATTCATCTCTGTTTGCTGCATTTAAAGCACTGGCAAATGTTAAGAATGCTAAAATCATTATAACAACTGACCATGGAAGCATCCGCTCTTTAAGAGGAGCTAAAGTTCTCGGCGACAGGGAAGCTTCCGTAAATTTAAGATTTAAATTCGGAAGAAATTTAAAAGTCGACGATAAACATGCTGTTTATATTAAAAATCCTGAAGAATATAAACTACCTAAAAGAGGAGTCACGATAAATTATATTATTGCAAAAGAAGATTATTATTTCGTATATCCGACCGACTATCATAAATATCTAACTTATTATAAAGATACATTCCAGCACGGCGGAATTTCAATGGAAGAAATAATTTTACCTGTTATAACAATGGAACCGAAATAAGTGAACTTCCCTTATAAAAAGAATATTTATTCCGAGGAAGAAACAATAGAATTAGCAGCAAGTTTTGCTTTGCAGCTTAATGAGGGTGACATTATTATTCTTAACGGGAATCTTGGTGCCGGTAAGACGTTCTTTATTAAAAATGCGGTTAAAGCTCTGGGAGGGAACAATGTTAACAGCCCTACTTTTGCACTTATAAATGAATATGAAAGTAAATTTAAAATTTATCATTTTGATTTCTACAGGATAAATGAAATTGTTGAATTGTACGATATAGGATTTAACGATTATTTAAATGATCCGGAAGCAATTATATTTATTGAATGGGGAGATTTATACCCGGAAATATTACCCAAGAAAAAAATAGTAATTGAAATAAAATTAAAGGAAGATTTTTCAAGAGAATTTCTCTTTACTAAATATGAATGATGAAAAGCCCATATTATCTATTGAAACATCCGAAAGCATTTGCGGAGCTTGTGTATATTTTAATGATACAAAATATTTCGAATCGAGAATATATTTAAAAAACTCTCATGCAGAAAAACTTTTTGAAATAATTGATAATGTAATTACCTCTGCCGGAATTAAGCCGAATGATTTAGGCAGTATTGCAGTATCATCAGGTCCGGGTTCATTTACAGGTTTAAGAATAGGATTTTCGGCTGCCAAAGGGATAGCATTAGGAGCTTCATTACCTGTTGTTCCCGTGCCTACTTTTGAAGCTATGGCTTTGCAGCTGACGGCAGAATTACCGGATGGTTCTGAATTTGTTATTGCAAACAAAGTTAATATGGAAGAGATTTATTTTGCGAAGTTTAAAATTAATTCTAATAATTATATATTTGTAAATAATTTACAGATTATAAACCGCGATGTATTCCGAAGCAAAGTTAAAGATGCTGCAGTATTTGGAAATGTGTTCTATAATAAAGATAGTAATAAAATAGAAACTAGCTGTAAATTTACAGCACCTTCTCCTCTTGCAGTTGCTGCTTGGAGTAAGAATTTCGGACCGGAGCTATTAACATATAATTATGATTATCTGGAACCAAATTATTTGAAAAATTTCATTATTAAAGGGAAAAAAAATGGTTAAAAAATTATCAACCTTATTTGTTTTCTTTTATTCAATTTTGTTTGCACAGGCTGTCGGACCTAGAGTTGCAGTTCCTCAAGTAGATTTTAGCTTTTCCAATATTTCAAAAGGTTCAACTATTTTTCATACATTTATATTATATAACGGCGGCGGCTCGGCTTTAACGCTTAAAAATGTTAAAACTTCATGCAGATGTATAAAAGCATCATTGGATAAAACAATTGTTCAGCCTGCAGATTCGGCAAAGCTTTCGGTTGAATATACAAATACCGGTAATTCAAATCATGTAAATAATTACGTTTCTATTTCGACAAATGATCCTGCTAATCCGAATTTAAGAATTTTCGTAACCAAAACAATTAAAAGATCAGGACCTACTTTAACCTATATGCCGAAAGATTCATTAGCCGATTCCGTAAAAGGACCGAGAATCTCATTCGAAGAAACCGAGTATAATTTCGGAAAGATTAAACAGGACACAATAGTCAGCCACATTTTTAAGTTTGTGAACAAAGGAGATACGGTTCTTCATATCCGCCACATTACCACTTCATGCGGCTGTACGGTTGCTGCACTTAAGACAAAAGACATTGCTCCCGGCAAAGAAGCAGATCTTGATGTTAAGTTTGATTCCAGCGGTAAAATTGGTAAGTTAGTACGAAGTATTACAGTTTTATCAAATGATCCAAAAGAAGCATACAAAACTATTCATATTTATGCTGATGTAATAAATAAATAAAATTTATGACCTGGTTTAAAAGATCAAAAGAAAATATATCTCCCGACTCACAGAAAAAAGACCTGCCTGACGGTTTATGGGAGAAATGCCCCGGCTGCGGAGAAATTATTCATAAAAAACAGCTGGAAGCAAATTTATGGACCTGCTTAAAGTGCGGATATCATTTTAGAATCGGCAGTAAAGAATATATAGAAATTATTCTTGATAGAGGCAGTTACAGGGAAACCGATAAGAAGATACGTTCCGCCGATCCGCTGCAGTTTGAAGATACAAAAAAATATACTGACAGGATTCAAGAAACAATAAAAAAATTAGGATTAAATGATGCCGTAAAAACGGGGACGGGTAAAATTAATTCTATGGAAGTTGCATTCGGGTGTATGGATTTTAAATTTATCGGCGGAAGCATGGGTTCTGTAGTCGGCGAAAAGGTTGCCCGGCTTATAGATAGAGCTTATAAAAATAAAATCCCTCTGATTATAGTGTCGACAAGCGGCGGCGCAAGGATGATGGAGGGAGCTTTTTCTCTTATGCAGATGGCAAAAACCAGTGCGCGTTTAGCGCGGCTTGCAGAAGCAAAAATTCCTTTTATTTCGGTTATGGTTGATCCGACAACCGGCGGAACAACTGCCAGTTATGCTATGCTGGGAGATATTCATATTGCCGAACCCCAAGCGCTTATAGGTTTTGCAGGACCAAGAGTTATTAAACAAACCATTGGTAAAGATTTGCCTAAAGGATTTCAAAGATCCGAGTTTTTACTTGAACAGGGATTTGTTGATATCGTTTCGCCCAGAAAAGATTTGAAGAATAATATCTATACCGTATTATCTTTAATGAGTTGAGGGACTTATAAAATCTATTTCCAATTCGGCACAAATGCAGAAGCTTTCGGCACGTTTAAAAGCCGGAGGTAAAACTGTCGGCTTAGTTCCCACCATGGGATATTTACACGAAGGTCATCTTTCGCTTATTAAAAATTCCAAGCAAAAATCGGATGTTACGGTTGTTTCAATTTTTGTAAACCCAACTCAATTTGCACCTAATGAAGATTTAAAAAAATACCCCAGAGATCTTGAAAAAGATAAAAAATTATTAAGAAAATACGGAGTTGATTATTTATTTTTACCAAGCGAAAAAGAGATTTATCCTAAAAATTTCCAATCTTATGTCGAGGTAAAAAATATCTCCAAAATTTTGGAGGGAGAATTCAGACCAACCCATTTTAAGGGTGTAACCACAATCGTATCCATTCTTTTTAATTCCGTTAACCCGGATTATGCTTTCTTCGGTCAGAAGGATGCCCAGCAGGCAGCAATTATAAAACAAATGGTTAAAGATTTAAAATTTAATATAAAAATTATTGTCTGCCCGATTATTAGAGAGTCCGATGGTCTGGCAATGAGCTCGAGAAATATTTATTTATCGAACCAGGAGAGAAGCGATGCATTGATATTAAATAAATCTTTAAGAACTGCTGAGAAAATTATAAAGGAAGGTGAAAGAAGTTCTTCCAAAATAATTAATGCTGCCGTCAAAATGGTAAATTCTGTTGCTTCTTCCCAATTAGATTATTTAAGGATTGTTGAATCCGCTACTTTTACTGAAGTTAAAAAATTGATTAGAGGGAAAAGTTATTATATCCTGGTAGCATGTAAAGTCGGGAAAACCAGGCTGATTGATAACATACTGATTAAAATATAGCACTTTATTTGCTATCGAAAAGATTTAAGAAGGGAAGTTTTTATCGTAAATAGTCTTTATACCTTCAAGCACCAAACCCCTTTCATAAACAAATTCAAAAGGCAGATATCCCATTATTTTTTCAGCATTCCCGCCTGTTAGATATATTTTTATATTAATATTTTTATTCTCAGATTTAAGCGATTTGATTACTTGTTCAATTAAACCAAGTGTTGAATTCAATACTCCGCTTGCAATAGATGATTTGGTATCTGTACCTATTATTGCTTTGTAGCTTGAAAAATTTACATTGGGCAGTTGAGAAGTTTTTTTGTTCAGCATATCGAACATCATATTTATTCCCGGTGCAATTATTCCTCCCGTAAATTCTCCCGGATAGCGGATAATATTAATTGTAGTAGCAGTACCGAAATCTATAGATAAAATGTATGTGTCTGCTCGGTAATTATTTGCTTCGTTTGTTTTTTTAAAAAGAGAAAACGCCCCTTCTGAGCTGCAGATTCTATCAATCCCCAATGTCTCAATTGTACCGTAAACAATTTTTATATTAAATTTTACCGATCTGGTAATTATAAACGTTTTGATTTTCTTGAGAGTTAAAATATCACTAAATAATTTGTCTCCTGTTTTTGGAACAACTGAGGAAATAGCAGCTTTGTCGAAGGAAATTATTTTTAAATAATTGATTAAGGATGTATAGTCGGAAAAAGAATTAAATTCACTTAGATTATCATCATCAAAAATTCCGGTTTTTATATTAGTGTTCCCAATATCGCAGGCTAAAAACATTATACAATACTCACTTCACCGAAATGGATTTTTTCTATCGTACTTTTATTTTTAAGTAGAAGATAACCTTCATTATCCAGGTCGTCAAAAATACCGTATTTAATATTTGTACCTTCGGAAATAGAAATTTTTTCACCGATTAACCTGCATCGCGATTTCCAGTCCTTTAAAATTTCTTCAGGCTCACTATTCAGCTTGTTCAGAATTTCTTCAAAATTATTTAAAAACTCTGCTAATAATCTTTCTCTTTCAATTTGTTCTTTTAATTCAAATTTAATTGAGGTCGGAGCAATTTTAAAATTTCCCTGAAATAGAGTTTGATTAACATTTATACCAATACCGATAACGAGTCTCTCAACTTTGTTTCCTTTTGAAATTGACTCAAGTAAAATGCCTGCTATCTTTTTGCCGTTAACCAATACATCATTAGGCCACTTTAGTTCTGTTTTTATCTGATAATTATTTTCAATTGAAATTGCCACTGCCAGCGATGCGGCGAAATTAATTATGTTTAATTTTTTCCCTAAGTATTTTTTATTAATAAGGAGAATTGAAAATGTTAAGTTTTGATCTTTTGTGCTGTACCAGACCCTGTCTTTTCTTCCTTTTCCCTTATTTTGTTTTTCAGCTAAAAGAACCGTACCGTCAACTGAAAATTTATTTGATTTATCCAGAAGGAATGAATTAGTCGAATCTATTTCCTGCGTATAAACAAAATTTCGTCCGATTGATTCAGTGTTAAGTTTTATATCAAAGCGTTCTAAATTAAACAAGAATTACCTCAATTTTTTAGGATATTAAAATAATTAAATTCTAACAAAAGTGTCAGATTAATTGTCATTAAATAATTATAAAATGTCAGTATGACATACAGTATGCCATATCATTTACTGTGTCGCTTAGATGTCATATCATGCTAACTTATTGTTTTATAAATAGTTATTTGGATTCCTCAGCGATGGCATAACGATTGCTAAATATTAAACAAAATTTAATTATAGGAAGGAAATAAAAATGACATATGTAAGATTTAATCCGGCTAAAGAATTTGAAAATTTTAGTGAAAAATTTCAAAATATTTTTGGAGAGTTACCGAACTCAGGTTTCGGTTTTGATAATTCATTCAAACCCAAAGCCGATATTTTTAGCGATGAAAAAAATATTTATGTTGAACTTGAAGTCCCTGGTGTAAAAAAAGAAGATTTAAAGATTTCTTTGAAAGATTCTGTTTTAACTGTAAGCGGCGAAAAGAAAAATAATAACAACGATGCTGACAGTTTAAATTATTATAAAAATGAAATAAGAACCGGTAAATTTTCCAGGAACTTTAATTTATCTAAGACAGTTGATCAGGATAGTATTCAAGCTTCTTACACAGACGGAGTTTTGAGGATTGTTGTAAGTAAAAAATTAAAAGAAGAAAAAACAGAAAAAGAAATTAAAATTAACTAATTATTAACAGGCAGTAAAAATCTGCCGCTAAATTAAAGCGATATAAAGGAGTGATTTATAATGGGAAAAATTATTGGAATTGACTTAGGTACTACAAACTCATGTGTTTCTGTTATGGAAGGAAACGATCCGGTAGTAATACCTAATTCTGAAGGAGGCAGAACAACACCGTCTGTAGTGGCTTTTACAAAAAGTGGTGAAAGGTTGGTAGGTCAGCCGGCAAAAAGGCAGGCAATTACTAATCCTAAAAACACAATCTTCTCTATTAAAAGATTTATGGGCCGGTTCATTAATGAAGTTCAGGATGAAAAGTCGAAAGTTCCATATGAAGTGATTTCGGGAGATAATAGTTCTGCACGAGTTAAAATTGGCGACCGTATTTATTCTCCGCCTGAAATCAGTGCAATGATTTTACAGAAGATGAAAAAAACTGCCGAAGAGTATTTAGGCCAGGAAGTTAGTGAAGCGGTTATAACTGTTCCGGCTTATTTTAACGACTCGCAGCGACAGGCAACCAAAGATGCAGGTGAAATTGCCGGTTTAAAAGTTAGAAGAATAATTAATGAACCTACGGCTGCTGCTTTGGCTTACGGCTTGGATAAGAAAACTTCGGATCATACTGTTGCTGTTTATGATTTGGGCGGCGGTACTTTTGATATTTCCGTACTTCAGCTTGGTGACGGTGTATTTGAAGTGAAATCGACAAACGGTGATACTCATCTCGGCGGAGATGATTTCGATCAAAGAATTATCGATTTTCTAGCCGATGAATTTAAGAAACAAGAAGGCATCGATCTTAGAAAAGATCCTATGGCTCTGCAAAGATTGAAAGAGGCTGCAGAGAAAGCAAAGATTGAATTATCTTCTTCCGCAACTACCGATGTTAATCTGCCTTTTGTTACTGCAACTCAAGATGGTCCAAAACATCTTAACATCAATTTAAGCAGGGCAAAATTCGAGCAGCTGATTGACGACTTGGTTCAAAGGACAAAAATACCTTGTGAACAGGCGATTAAAGATGCCGGCATTTCTGCTTCGGATATCCATGAGGTAATTCTTGTCGGAGGTTCTTCAAGAATTCCTATGGTTCAGGAATTGGTTAAGAAAGTTTTCGGAAGAGAGCCGCATAAAGGAGTTAACCCTGATGAAGTGGTTGCAGTTGGTGCGGCTATTCAAGGCGGTGTTCTTACCGGTGATGTTAAAGATGTATTGCTGCTCGATGTTACTCCGCTGTCGCTTGGTATAGAAACATTAGGCGGTGTTATGACTAAGTTAATAGATTCAAACACTACTATTCCTACAAAGAAAAGTGAAATCTTCTCTACCGCATCCGATAGCCAGCCTTCTGTTGAAATTAATGTTCTTCAAGGCGAAAGACCGATGGCTGCAGATAACAGAACTTTGGGAAAATTTCATCTTGACGGAATTCCGCCGGCACCGAGGGGCGTTCCTCAAATTGAGGTTACGTTTGATATTGATGCAAACGGTATTCTGCATGTTTCAGCCAAGGATAAGGCAACTAGTAAAGAACAAAGTATAAGGATCACTTCTTCGAGCGGTTTGTCAAAAGATGAAGTTGAAAAGATGAAGAATGATGCAAAAGAACATGCTGCAGATGATAAAAAGAAAAAAGATGATGTTGAAGTTAGGAATCAAGCGGACAGCTTGGTATTCCAAACTAAAAAACAAATGGAAGAACTAAAGGATAAATTACCTGCAGATTCAAAATCTAAGCTGGAAGCCGAAATTAAAAAAGTTGAAGAAGCACTTTCGACAAATAATTCGGAACAAATAAAATCTGCTACGGATTCCTTAAACAAATCATGGAATGAAATAGCTTCCAAGCTTTATTCTCAGACAAACGCTGGGCAGCCGGGTGCCGGCGGTCCGCAGGCTGAGCCAAAGCAGGAAGAAGAAAATAAATCCAAAGGCGATGATAAAGATGTTCAGGATGCTTCATACGAAGTAGTTGACGATGATAAAGATGATAAAAAAGACTAATTAAAATTTCATTCCTTAATTTGGGCTTTACCTGTCCGGTAAAGCCCGCTATTTTAACAATTAAAGAGCAAATTATTTATGAATTATGAAAATAATAGGAGAAATAAAAATGACTGATTATCAGGAAAATGAAAAGACAGAGGTTAAAGAGGAACAGAAATCGTGGCTGGATGTATTGGGAAATCAGAGAAGCATTGCTCCTCTTGTCGACATTTACGAAACTGAAAATGATTTCGTACTTGTTGCAAATTTACCCGGAGTTTCAAAGGAAAATATTCATTTGAAACTTGAAGAAAATACTTTATCAATTTTCGGAAAAATTAATTACGATGAATCAATAAACAGAAAATATTTATTGAATGAAAACTTAATCGGAAATTACTACAGGATTTTCAGGCTTTCCGAAAGTATTGATCAAACCAAGATTGATGCTAAATACGAAAACGGGCAATTATTTGTTAATCTTCCCAAACATGAAAGAATTAAACCGAGAACGATTAATATAGACTAATTGCAGAAACAATCTTTGATAAAACCCGCTTAAATGGCGGGTTTTTATTTTTAAACTCATTTATACTGCCCCAGCAAGAAAATAAAAGTATTTCTTTTATAATCTTCTGCTTAAAATTTGAGGTTTAATTATTATTATTGATTGTTTATTTTTCACACTTTACTTTTTAGTAATATTATTATAAACCATATGACTGAAAGTGCAAAAAAGAACAGGATTATTTTTATAGATTTAATGCGTGCTTTTGCAGTGCTTCAAATGGTGCAGGGGCATACGGTGGATGTACTTCTTTCCAATAACTTCAGAAACCTGGATTATCCTGTTTTTCATTTTTGGTTCTTTATGCGAGGAATGACCGCTCCCATTTTTATGTTTACCGCAGGTACCGTATTTACATATTTGTTCAGGCTTGTAAATAAGCCGTTTCAATTTAACCCCCGTGTTAAAAAAGGGATAAAAAGATTTTCCCTTTTATTGTTTTTAGGTTATTTATTAAGATATCCCACTCCTTCAATATTTAATTTTTCAAAAGTTACTTCAGTTCAATGGGATACTTTTTTTGCAGTAGATGTTCTACATCTTATAGGCTTCGGTATCCTTTTTTTAATAATTCTTTTAATCATTTCGGAAAAGTTTAAGCTGAATGATTATGCTGTCTTTACCTTCGGCGCTTTAATTTTCTTCGGATTATATTCTTCTTTCAGCAAAATAAATTGGCTTAATATTTTCCCGCAATGGCTGGCAGGATATTTTTACACGGGAACCGGGTCTAATTTTCCTCTTTTCCCGTGGGCCGGTTATGTAATAGCAGGGGGAGTTCTCGGCAGTTATCTTGCCAAGCATCCGTTGATTTTTAAATCTTATAAATTTAGCATAAAACTTGCCGTATGGGGCTTAATATTAATTGTCTTGTCTTTAATCGGCAATGAAATCGAACTGGCTGTATATGGTACAAGTAATTTTTGGACTTCAAGCCCTAACCTGATTTTCTTAAGGCTTGGTATAGTTTTACTTTTAAATTCATTATTATCACTTATCTCAATTAAAGTTGAATCTATCCCGCGTATATTAATTTTAATCGGGAGGAATACTCTTTTAATATATGTTGTTCATCTTACAATATTATATGGAAGTGCATGGAATCCAGGTTTAGCGTCGTTTTTTGATCATAGACTTAATGTCTGGAATACCGTAGGAATTGCCTTGTTAATGATTTTGTCGATGACCGCAATGGTTTACTTTATTCATAGATTTAAAATTAGGAATAAAGAATTAGTAACTTAAAAATGCTTTTTTTATATATCCGATATTTTGTGTAATATTAAATGAAAAAAATTAATTAAGTCTGTTTTATTCTTGAAATAATTATTAATGATAATGAGGAAAGCTGAAAACACAAATCCCGCAGCAAACGATGAAGAAAAAATTTACGAGCAGACATTACGCCCTTTAGAGCTTACGGATTTTGTCGGACAATCAAAAATTACGGATAACTTAAATGTTTTTATTTCTGCCGCAATAAAGAGAGATGAGGCGCTCGATCATGTCTTGTTAACAGGACCTCCAGGATTAGGGAAAACAACTCTTGCGCATATCGTTGCTCATGAAATGGGGGTTAAGCTTAAAGTTACTTCCGGGCCGGTTCTGGAAAAACCGGGCGACCTTGCCGGATTATTAACTACTCTTGAAGAAAGATCGGTCCTTTTTATTGATGAAATTCATCGATTAAGCCCGGTTGTAGAGGAGTATTTATATTCTGCTATGGAAGATTATAAACTGGATATTATGATTGACAGCGGTCCGAATGCAAGATCCGTTCAAATTAAACTTCCCAAATATACTTTGATTGGAGCAACAACAAGGGCGGGTATGTTGTCATCGCCGTTAAGAGATAGATTCGGAATAAAATTTAGATTGGATTATTATGAATCCAATACTCTTCATAAAATTGTTGAACGTTCGGCGCGGATTTTAGAATTAAAAATTGATAAAGATGCTGCCTTTGAAATTGCAAAACGCTCAAGAGGAACTCCGAGAATTGCCAACAGACTTTTAAGAAGAACGCGTGACTTTGCGGATTTTGAAGATAAAAAAAATATCGATATAGATATTTCTAAAAAGGCTTTGGTTGCACTTGAAGTGGATGAATTCGGCCTTGATGAAATGGATAAGGAAATCATTCTGGCAATTATTGAAAAGTACAAAGGTGGCCCGGTTGGTTTAAATACACTTGCCGTTGCGGTAAATGAAGACCCCGGAACAATTGAAGAAGTTTATGAACCGTTTTTAATTCAGCAGGGATTTATACAGCGAACACCGCGCGGAAGGGAAGCGACAAGTTTAGCTTATAAAAGATTCGGCAAAACCAAATATGATTCTCCCGATACCAAAAATTTATTTGATTAAATTGGAATATCTCCTTATAACATTGTTGTCTAAAATAAATCTGCATCAAAAAATTTGTTTTGTAAATAACCGTAAAACAAAGTAATTCCCTTTAAGAATAATTTCATCCCTTCGGGATTAAGAACTGTAATCATTTAGGTATTAATTATAATAATATCAGCCCTTCGGGCTTTTACATCAAACGCCGAAGGCGTGGGATTATTATAAAAAGTAATAAATGAACAAATAAAAAATCCCGAAGGGATGACATAAAAATTATTATAGATTGTTCGTAATTGCTTATTATTAATTTTGGGTTAATATGCCTTTAAGAAAAATTTAATCTAATATTTAATGAAAAACAATTTGACCGGCAGAAGTCTGCACATATGCTCGTGAGGATGTTTCCATTGTTTTATTACAGATATTAAACATTTGATCGTAGATATTTTTTGTCTCGAAATATTGTTTTGCAATCAATGGAATTACTTCCCAAAGAATATCTTCTTTAATTGCAGCGGAATATAGTTTAAATGCCATTGAATCTCTTCTAACACATTCTCTCAACAATTTCTCATTATTTGTATTTATATCCGGTTGAAAAGAATTCTTTAATTCCGGATTTTTTTGATTGTCTAAATCGCCTCCTAATCTTTTTATTTCACATTCAAGCTTAACGGCATATTCATATTTTTTTTGGGAGTATTTTCCAAAGATTTCTTTAAGAGTATCATTTTTAATGTTTTCGGATGCAGAGTTTAGAAGTACGTATTCTTCGCGGCAGACATCAAGTAGATCCTTTAGGATATTAATCGTGTATTCCCTCATATGTTCCATAAATTCACCTATAATTTTAATCAATTTAATCTTTAATAATTTGTTCATTAAAATCGAATATCAACGCACTGTTCGATTAAAGTTTTATGAGAGATATCAAAAGTTCTTTTCTCCCCGTAACTTTTTTTTCACCTCCTTTCTTTATTCGAAATGAATTATTTTTTCTGAAATATATAATTTGTAATTAACTTATTAATTGATAATTAGCACAAAAAAGGCTTTTTTTGTAGGAGGGATTTTTTTTTGCACAATAATTTACATCCTAAAGTCCGGTCGGTAATTATTAAAAAATTAATAACTAAAATTTAACATAAATAATATGTGAAAAATTTGAATGGGAATATAGATATTCGCATATTTACCAATTCTAAATAATCGAACTTATGAAATCCTTTAAATACCTGCTTTATTTTTCGCCGATTATAGCATTTATTATTGCTATATCTGCGCGTCAATTAAACGAAGGCGCACTGGGGACTTATTCAAACCCTGTTAAAATCTATTTTACACCTTCCGTGGATGCAAAAAGAATTTCCTTTAATGCCGTTGCTTTAACGGATTTTCTGCATAAAGAAACCGGCTATTATTTTGTAACAGCGGTTCCGGCTAGCTATGTAGCTGTTGTTGAAGCTTTTGGAAGTAAAAAAGTCGATATTGCAGCAATTAACACTTTTTCATATTTAATGGCTCACGCAAAATACGGCGCTCAAGCTAAGCTTAGGGTTGTTAGGGAGGGAAACCAGACTACTTATAAAGGTCAGTTTATTACTCGTTTCGATTCAGGCATAAATACTATTGCAGATATTAACGGAAGAACAATGGCTTATGTAGATCCTTCATCTACTTCCGGTTACATTCTTCCCAAAGCCATACTCGATTCAATGGGAGTTAAGCCGAGTGAAACAGTTTTTGCAATGAGGCATGATAATGTAGTTACTATGGTTTATCAGGGGCAGGCTGCTGCCGGTGCTACTTATTATGCACCGCCGGATCCTAAAACCGGCGAAATAATGGATGCAAGAATGAGAGTTTTGCAGCAATTTCCGGATGTCGCTAAAAAAGTGAAAATTATCGGATTCACTCAGGATATTCCTAATGACCCCTGGGTTTTTAGAAAAGGTATGAGTGAAACGATGAAAGAAAAAATAATAGATGCTCTTTTAAAATTTATTAAAACGCCCGCAGGTGAAAAATCACTATTCGATATTTATGATATAACCGGATTGGTTCGAACAAAAGACAGTGATTATAACGGCCTGCGAAAGCTTTTGGAAAAACAACATATTTCATTTGAAGATTTAGTAAAGAAAAAATGATACTTAAAGTTCAAAACTTGCATAAAATTTATGATAACGGTACACATGCTTTAAAAGGTGTAAGCTTTGAAGTTAGGGAAGGCGAATTCCTTGTTATTATCGGGTTGAGCGGTTCGGGCAAATCAACTCTTTTAAGAAGTATTAACCGCTTAATCGAACCCACATCCGGCTCTGTTTATTTCCTTAATAAAGATATAACTCATATCAAAGGCGAAGAATTACGAAAAGCAAAAAGACAGATCGGAATGGTTTTTCAGCAGTTCAATTTAATTAAACGAAGATCGGTGCTTTCAAATGTAATAAACGGAAGGCTAGGATCTTTAGGAACTTTTGAATCGCTTTTAGAAAGATATTCCGACCAGGTTTATGAAGAAGCTTATAAAAGTCTTGAACAGGTTGGGATTACGGACAAAGCAAAAGTTAGGGCTGATTCTTTAAGCGGAGGACAGCAGCAGCGTGTTGCAATTGCAAGAAGTTTAATGCAGAATCCCAAATTACTTTTAGCCGATGAACCGGTTGCTTCCCTGGATCCTGCAACATCCAATTCGGTAATGCAGTATTTTGAAAAAATTAATAAGGAATTAGGCACAACCGTAATTTGCAACCTTCACTTTTTAAGTCTGGTAAGAAGGTATGCTTCCAGGGTTATTGCATTAAAAGCGGGCGAAATCGTTTATCAGGGCTTACCTTCCGATATAGACGAAGCCTGGTTTAAAACTATTTACGGTGAAGAAGCAGAAGAGGTGGAAATAAGATGATAATTGATCCGGAATCGGAATTACATCCGCAAAGACTTATAGAAGAAAATAAAAAACGGGAAGACAAGTTTAATTTTGTAAAAGCAGTTTTATTGGACATATTTTTTGTCTTTTACAGTATTCTGGTTTTACAGCGTGCAATTTATTACAGATTTTTTCTTGATATGCGGGAACTTCCTTTTTCATGGGGCGAAATATTCATTTTATTTGTAATCAGTGTAGTAATAGGTTTTACCTGGGCTTCAACTAAAACCTCGCTCTCATGTAAACTGTTCGGTATAGCTAAGGATAATAAAACTACAAAATGGACAGTTGAAATATTCGCATGGTTCCTCTTTGATATTACTCTTATTGCCGGATGGATAATTACAAAAATTTCGATAGTCGGATTATTCAGCAGCGAAGGATTACATGGCGCCCAGAGAATTTTCGGGGCTTTGTTCCAGCCGAATATAGGAATTTTTGACGATGCATTGTTTGCAATGATTGAAACCATTTACATTGCATTGGTTGCCACATTAATATCAATTCCGCCTACTCTGTTTATAAGTTTCTTTACTGCAAGAAATCTTATGAAAGAAAATAAATTTACATTTTTTATTTACTATATATTAAGAATAGTTCTGAATTTTGTAAGATCAATTGAACCTTTAATCTGGGCAATTATATTTTCGGTATGGGTCGGTATCGGACCATTTGCAGGTATGATTGCATTATTAGTTCACACCATTGCCGGCAATGCCAAGCTGTATTCAGAAGCTATTGAAAGTATAGAGCTGGGACCTGTTGAAGCTATTTCTGCAACCGGAGCAAATAAAGTGCAAGTAGTTTGGCATGCTGTTGTTCCGCAAATTGTTCTGCCGTTTCTATCCTTCACAATTTACCGGTGGGATATAAATGTTAGAATGGCAACAATTATCGGATTGGTTGGCGGCGGCGGTATCGGTACAATGCTGATGCAGTATCAAGGTCTTGCCAAATGGCACGAAGTCGGACTAATCGTTTTAATGATTGCTTTTGTCGTTTGGGTTATGGATTATATAAGTGCCAAAATCCGTGAAGCGATATACTAATTAATATTTTAAAATCTTTCACTAATAATATTTTTAATCTTTAATAATTTTAGTGTGAAATATTTTGTAATGACCAGATTTACTGAAATTATTAACGAATAAATCATCCCTCGACCCTGCCTGCCGGTAGGCAAGTCCGCTCGGGATGACAATTTGAATCCATTTGTCATGGTGAGCGGAGTCGAACCATGACTTAGATAAACAAATTAAGATACTACCAAATATTTGAATCAATTCAAATATTTACAGGTGTATTTATATTGCTTAAGAATAACCGATGAATGAAGAAAAAATAGTTACTAAAAATTTAAGCTTATATTACGGAGCAAAACAAGCGTTAAAAAATATAACACTTAATATCCCGGAAAACAATGTAACTGCTTTAATAGGACCTTCTGGATGCGGCAAATCTACTTTTTTAAGAACGCTCAATAGAATGAATGATCTTATTCACGGCGTAAGGATAAGCGGAAATATAATAATTGACGGTGTTGATATATACGAAACCAACATCGATGTTGTCAGTCTTAGAATTAAAATTGGTATGGTGTTTCAAAAAGCCAATTTATTTCCTAAAAGCATTCGTGATAATTTAATATACGGACCTAAATTAATCGGAATCAGAAACAGGAAAAAATTAAATGAGATAGTTGAGAAAACATTAATACAAGCGGCGCTTTGGGATGAGGTTAAAGACCGTTTAAATTCTTCGGCTTTGGGTTTATCCGGGGGACAGCAGCAGAGGCTTTGCATTGCACGCGCGCTTGCAATAGAACCTGAAATTGTATTAATGGATGAGCCCGCAAGCGCATTGGATCCTATTGCAACAGCAAGAATTGAAGAACTTATACATGAGCTTAAAAAGAATTATACTATTGTAATTGTAACACATAATATGCAGCAGGCAGCCCGCGTAAGCGATCAAACGGCATTTTTTTATATCGGCGAATTAATCGAATACGACAAAACAAATAAGATATTTACCAACCCATCCAAAAAACAAACCGAAGATTACATCTCAGGCAGATTCGGATAGAGATTATATCTGTCTAAAATAAATAAAGGAGGTGTGCGCACATTAAAAGAAATTCTTTGTAAAATTATCCGTAGTGAAGCGCCTACCTGCCGGCAAATAGTCTGTTGCACAACCATGATAATGTCATTTCGAAGGAGTCCTCGACTGAGAAATCTTATCTTGTTGCCTAAAAGATTTCTCCCTCCGGTCGAAATGACAGTTCTGCTACAGACTCAATAGGTAGATTCATACAACAGGTATATTTAAATATTATTTAGTATTTGTAACGCTAATTCTTTAAGGCTGGAATTTTTTCCTGAAGCAATTGCCGAACTTATTTTATATCCAAAAAATAAACTCCAGCTTTGTATAACTAGATACGAAGGAGATAATTGTATCTGGGCCGTATTTTTAGAAGAATTGTTTTTTGTAATAGCGGCTTTAATTAATGCTTCTTCTTTGTTTAACAGGTCCTTGAAAAAAAGATTTTCATTTTCAAAATTGTTTTCGCTTACTATCTGGATGATCGTGTCGAATATAAGCTTGTATTTTTGAGGTATTGATTCTTTCGCTAAAAAATACTCAACCAGACAATCTTTTACGGCAGTTTGTTCATTGCTTAAA
>CAZHBJ010000055.1:0-18670 GCA_964530445.1 uncultured Ignavibacteriaceae bacterium | reverse complement strand
GTATTTGGGGCTATAGCTCAGCTGGGAGAGCGTCTCGTTCGCAACGAGAAGGTCGGGAGTTCGATCCTCCTTAGCTCCACCAGTCTTCGTTTTGAGCGTATGCGAAAAATGAAGTCTGCCGCGGCGAAGTGAAACGAAAGCGGGAATGAACATATCGAATAAAAATACCTAATACCAAAAAAGCAAACCAATAATTAAATATCTCTAATCTTTAAATTATAGAAAAAGCATAAGCTTTATATCACCATTCACTTTATGCATCCGAAATCATTTTTATTTATTTTTAAAACTTATTTAGAAGTAATATTTTATGGAGAATAATCATGTTTGTTATTGCTGATTTTTGTATTGTGCCCATTGGGGTTGGTGTTTCTGTTTCAAAATATGTTGCCGAGTGCCAGAGGATATTTAAAGAATATAAGCTCAATTTTAAAATGCATGCTTACGGAACAAATATCGAAGGTGAATGGAACGACGTTTTTTCAGCAATTGAAAAATGTCACCAGGTTATACATAATATGGGCGCACCGAGAATTTCATCTACGCTGCGGATAGGGACTAGAACCGATAGAGATCAAAAAATGAATGACAAAATTGTTAGTGTTGAACAGAAGCTTGTCTGATAATTTAACTTGTATTTTGTTTGTATTGAATGCAGCTAACAGCCTGAAATATTTTATTATTAATATCAATAATCTTAAATGTCTAATCAATCTGGGAACATAATGTTTGAAAAAATTTTAGAAGCTGAAAAACGCATAGCTAATTATGCTAACATAACTCCAATTATAACCTCCGGCACTTTAAATAAAATTTCCGGTGCGGAAGTTTATCTTAAATGTGAAAATTTTCAAAAAGTCGGTGCATTTAAATTTAGAGGGGCTTTCAATGCGATATCTCAACTTTCTAATGAGCAAAAAGATAAAGGTGTTATTACATATTCCTCAGGAAATCACGCTCAAGCTGTTGCTTTGGTTGGGAAAATACTGGGTATCAAGACTACTGTTGTAATGCCTGATAATGCGCCTGTCATTAAAAAGGAAGCAACTAAAAACTACGGGGCAAATATTATAGAATATGATCCGCAGAAAGGAACTAGAGAAGAAATTGCCGAAAATATTAGACGAAAGAATGGTAATACGTTAATTCCGCCTTTTGATCATCCCGACATTGTCGCCGGTCAGGGAACTGCTGCTTTGGAACTTTTTGAAGAAGTTAAAAGCCTCGATTTGTTATTAGTTCCGTGCGGCGGCGGCGGTTTGTTAAGCGGTTCCGCCGTTGCCGCAAAAGGTATGTGCGCTGATTGTAAAGTAGTAGGAATTGAACCTGAAACTGCAGATGATGCAACAAAATCGTTTCACACAAAAGTATTGCATACGGTTAAAAATCCTCCAACCATTGCAGACGGAACTCGTACTGCATCATTAGGTAAAATTACCTTCCCTCTGGTTTTGGAATATGTTGATGATATGAAAACAGTATCCGAAAAAGAAATAATAGAAGCAGTAAAGTTTTTATTTTACAGGATGAAACTGGTTGTAGAACCATCCGGTGCTTTAGGAATTGCCGCATTGTTAAGCGGTGTAGTAAAGCCAAAAGGAAAAGTCGGTGTAATTATAAGCGGCGGGAATATTGATAAAGAAACGATGACAATGATTTTAAACTCTTAAGTTCTTAATAATGGAAAATCAAATAAATAAAATTAGGTTCCCTTTATACGGCCGGATAGGATTAATTTTAATAATTATATTTTGGATTTTAAATTGGTCGCTGTCGGGATTAAGAACGGATTGGGGATTTTTCCCTATGTGGTTAGGGTACTGTTTAACAACAGATGCAATAGTATTTAAAAGAAAGGGTACGTCTTTAATAAAAAGAAATGTTTGGAAGTATATTGCCTTGTTCTTAATTTCTGCACCTGCTTGGTGGTTATTCGAATTGTTTAATAATATTTTACAAAATTGGCATTATGACGGCAGGCAGTATTTTACAAATTTACAATATATTATTTTGGCATCATTAAGTTTTTCAACCGTAATACCTGCCGTTTTTGAAACTGCCGAGTTAGCCGGTACTTTTAAGCTGATAAAAAAAATAAAATCACATAAAAAAATTATTATTAAAAATTCAACTGCGGTAAAATTATTCGCAGCAGGAATAATTATGCTGACGGTAATATTAGTATTTCCGGAGTATTTTTATTATTTAATTTGGATTTCCCTTTACTTAATAATTGAGCCTATGAATTTATTATTGAAGAATAGAACATTGTTGGAATATATAAAAGAAGGCGATTGGAAGCCGGTAATTGCATTAGCCTTAGGATGTTTAATATGCGGATTCTTTTGGGAAATGTGGAATTTTTATTCTTATCCAAAATGGATTTACCATTTACCGTTTGTAAATTTTTTGCATGTTTTTGAAATGCCTTTACTAGGCTATATCGGTTACATCCCTTTCTCGTTTGAGCTATTCGCATTATTTCATCTGGTAACAGGAATAGTATCTAAAGAAAGATTTAATAGTTATATACAAATAGTTTAATAAAATTAATCTAACAAGTAGTAAAACTAATGCTGATTAGTTACTGAGGATATTATGATAGTTTTTTTCAACGGGAAAATTGACAACCAGGATAATATAAAGTTATCCCCATTTGACAGGGGATTTTTATATGCCGACGGAGTTTATGAAGTTATAAGAACTTACAACGGAAAATTTTTCAGACTGGAAGATCATCTTGAAAGACTTATCCACAGTTTAAATTCAATCAAAATAAATTTTAAAGAAATAAATAAGATTGAGAATATTTTATATCAATTAATTGTTGAAAATAAATACACTTCAGAAGTTATGGCTTACATTCAGATAACCCGCGGTACTTATTTTCCGCGGAAACATTCCTTCCCGGAACAAAATATAAATCCGACGGTTTTTATTTCGGCAAATGCTTTATCGGAAGACAGAACTGAAAATGAAACCGGTGTTAAAGTCATATTGCAAAAAGATATTAGATGGAAGAGATGCGATATAAAATCGGTTTCTCTTCTTCCCAATGTTTTGGCGAATCAGCAAGCCAAAGAGGAATCGGCCGGAGAAGCGGTTTGGGTTAACAACGGTTCTTTGCTGGAAGGTTCTCATACTAATTTTTTCGGTGTTAAAAATGGAGAGGTTTGGACTGCTCCGCTATCTAATTTAATCCTATCCGGAGTTACGCGAAAGGTCATCTTAGAATTGTGTAATTCGCTTAATATTCAATGTAAAGAGCAAGCAATTAGCGAAAATAAGATTAAGAGTTTTGATGAATTTTTTATATCCGGTACAACAACTGAGATTAAACCTATCATACAAATTAATAATATGAAAATTCAAAACGGCAAACCGGGCAATTTGACAAAAAGACTGCAAACAGCATTTTACGATATGGTAAAAAATTAATTTTTAAGTTAAAATTTTTCTCGTCTTATAATTTTAATAAACAAATCTTATATTATCGGTTAATATAATCTCTCTTAGTTAGATTCGTTAGGAAAAAGCTTGAGTACGGCAAAAGTATTTTTATTAACAGGAGAATGGTACGATTCACATGGTAAAAACCTATTGGTATTTTACGGTGTATCTGAAGAATTGGGAACTGTAGAAATCATCTTTTCCAGGGCAAAGCCTGTATTTTTTGTCGAGCACGAAGCTGAACTTGGTGGAATTGAAAACGGCTTTTTGCGCAAAGAAGTTAAACTTAAAACATTTAACGATAAAAAAGTCGACGCTGTTTATTTTAATACTCAAAGGAAATTAAAAACTGTTTTACAGGAGTTAGACTCTCTTAATATAAAAACATTTGAATCGGATGTTGATCCTGTAAGAAGATTTTTAATGGAGCGGTTCATCAATGTGCAGATGGAGATTGAAGGCGAATGTATTCGAAAGGAAAAATTAACTTCTTTTGCAAACCCAAAAGTTAAACCGTGTGAAGTTATACCCGGTTTTAAAATTATGTCAATAGATATTGAAACCGGATTAAAAAACAGTGTGCTGTACTCTATTGCAGTTCATGTTACTTCTAAAGAATTAGAAGAAAAAAAAGTTTTTATGTTGTCCGGGTCTCAAAGTAAAAATCTGCCGGATTATATTTCAGTTTACCCTGGCGAACAAGAACTGCTGAAAGATTTTATTGATTGGTTCGGAGAAGCCGATCCTGATATAATTATAGGCTGGCATGTTATCGGATTCGATTTAATGTTTTTGGAACGCAGATGCAATGAATTGCATATCCCATTTATGCTTGCTAGAGGAAATGGGAGAGTTTCTTTAAGAAGCCGGAAAAACGGAGGCTATTTTGCATCTATTTCCGGCAGAATTGTTATTGACGGACCTCCTTCATTAAGAGCAGGTTTTTTTACTTTTGAAGATTATAAACTGGAAACAGTTGCGCAGGAATTGTTGGGAATAGGTAAAACTATTACTCCCGAACAAAATAAATTAAAAGAGATAGAAAGATTATTCAAAGAAGACAAAGTAAAACTTGCCGAATATAACCTGCAGGATGCCATTCTTGTAACAGATATCTTTAAGAAAACCGGACTAATTGAACTATCTATAAGAAGAGCACAATTGTCAGGTTTATTAATGGATCAACTCGGCATGATGACTGCCGCATTCGATCATTTTTTCTTACCTAAGCTGCATCGTTATGGATATGTGGCGCCGAATGTAAAAGATATAATAGGTGTAGACCATGCCGCAGGGGGATACGTAATTGATCCAAAACCTGGAATTTATGATGATGTTGCAGTTCTCGATTTTAAGAGTTTGTATCCCTCTATTATTAGAACATTTAAAATTGATCCGCTTTCAAGGCTGCTTTCGGAAACTGATCAATTAATTACTCCAACCGGGTATAAATTTTCATCGACAAAACATTTTTTACCCGAATTTATCGAATATCTTATGTCGCAGCGTTCCGAGGCAAAGAGGAAAAACGATAAACAATTATCCCAGGCAATTAAAATTCTGATGAACAGCTTTTATGGTGTAATGGGTGCTTATAATTGTCGTTTTTATCATCCCGATTTACCTTCGGCAATTACAAGAACTGGACAGTATTTATTGTTGGGAAGTCGTGATTATTTTGAAAGTAAGGGTTATGAAGTAGTATATGGAGATACCGATTCATTATTTGTAAAACTCAAATCCGGTGAAACAAAAGATAAAGAAACTATCGGTAATAATCTGGCTGAAGAACTGAACGGGTTTTGGAAAGAAAAATTAATGAAAGATTATTCATTAAATTCATTCCTGGAAATTGAATATGAGAAATACTATAAAAAATTTATAATAACACCGGCTCGCGGCAGTGAAACAGGAGCAAAGAAAAGATATGCAGGCTTATTATTGAAGGACGGAAAGGAAAAACTGGAATTTGTCGGAATGGAATTTGTAAGATCCGATTGGACAAGACTCGCAAAAGAATTTCAAGTTGAATTATATCAGAGAATTTTTCAAAATAGGGAGGTTACAGGCTGGATTAGAAAAATAGTTTCCGGTGTTAAGGACGGTGAATTTGACGATAAATTAATTTATCATAAAAGACTCAGTAAAAATATTGATGAGTACACAAAAAATGTTCCTCCCCAGGTTCGTGCTGCAAGAATGATTGATACTACGTCCGGAACCGTATATTATGTAATCACCAAACGCGGGCCCATTCCTATTGAACTCGAGCATAACGATATAGATTATCAGCATTATATCGATAAGCAGCTTAAACCCGTGGCGGATTCCGTACTCGTTCTTTTAGGAGAATCTTTTGATGCAATTATACAGTCGAGCCAATTGAATTTTTTTGATGAACTGGATTAAGTTAAAATCTTGAAAATTATTTAACCTAGATTTCAGCATTTTTTGAAGTTATTGTATTATATTTGATAAAATTTTGTTTAAAACCCGCCTATAAGTAAATATCAATTATATTTTTGCCCCAAATTTTATAATTTTTTAAACAATTATTATTTTATATTTACAATAATTGTTTTAAATATAGATTGGATAGACACTTACAGATCCGATTCAAATTTATTTCGATATTAAAAGTTATTTTTCCATTTCATGTCGTATAGTTTTTTAAAAAATAAATCAGAAAAAGAATATTTGAACAGAGTAATAATTGAAATTATTATTAAACAGGGGTTTGTATGATTAATAACTCCAGCATTTTAATTGCTGAAGATGAAAATATAATTGCAAAGGATATTGCAAATACCCTTAAAAGGCTGGGCTATTCGGTAGCCGGCTCGGCAAGAACCGGGAAGGAAATAATTTCTAAGGCAGAGGAACTTAAACCGGACCTGGTTTTAATGGATATAGTTCTTGACGGCGAAATGACTGGGATTGAAGCTGCAGAAAAAATTATGTCGACCTATGATATTCCTGTTATATATTTAACTGCATTGGCAGATGACGAAACTCTTCATAAAGCAAAAATAACGGAACCGTTCGGGTATGTCCTTAAACCATTTGACGAGAGAATATTACATTCATCTATTGAAATGGGATTGTATAAGCATAAAATTAATACGGCATTAAAGCTTAGGACACAAGAATTAGAACAAGAAAAAAACAAATCACTTCAATTGCTCCATAATATTTTCCCCTCCGAAATTGTTAAAGAGCTTAAAGAAACAGGTGCAGTAAAACCGCGTGAGTTTAATGATGTTACATTATTGTTCACGGATTTTCAAGATTTCACTTCAATTGCTTCCGATATGCATCCGCATCAGCTGGTAAGTGAATTAAACGATATTTTTAGAAACTTTGATTCCATTATTGAAGCTCGCGGTCTTGAAAAACTTAAGACGATGGGTGATTCGTATATTGTTGCCGGAGGACTTCCAAAAGAAAATGATGATCATGCAGTTAATGTTGTTTCAGCTGCTCTGGAAATGCAGGATTATTTAAAAAATAGAATGCGGGATTCTGGGCCAAAATGGGAAATGAGAGCAGGCGTTCATACAGGGCATGTTGTTGCAGGTGTTGTAGGTAAAAATAAATACACATATGAAGTCTGGGGCAATACGGTAAACATAGCAGGTAAAATGGAAAGACGCGGCACCCCTGGTAAAGTAAATATAACATCAACTACTTATGAACTTATAAAAAGTTGTTTTGATTGTGAATTTTACGGTGAAGTTGAAATTGTTAGTAACGGGACAATAAAAATGTACTTAGTTAATTCTAAGATATAATTAGGCAAATTCGGTTAGATTTTTTTATCATCTTCAAACAACTTGTAACTCGCTAAAATAATTGGGGTTATCTAATTCGGCAAAAAATAAAACTGCATTTAACTATTAAAAACATTTCATCTAATTATATAAAAAATTTATTCTTTACTTATATTTATCTAATAAATATTTATCCATTATATGAATTTGCTATCCAATTAAAATAAAACCGGTTAAATGGAAAAAGCCAAAATAAAAATATTAATTGCCGAAGATGAATATATCATTGCAATGGATATAAAAAAGGTACTGGAAAAAATAGGTTATGAAGTTACTTCTTTTGTAAGAAGCGGAGAGGAAGTTATCCAAAAAGCGGGGGAAGATATGCCCGATTTAATATTGATGGACATTATGCTGAGCGGTTCAATGAGCGGAATTGATGCAGCCGGTGTTATTAAAAGCAAATATAGTATTCCTGTTGTATATCTTACCGCTTTAACGGATGAAGAAACAATTCATAAAGCAAAAATTACGGAGCCCGGCGGATATCTCCTAAAGCCTTTCGATGAAAGGGGGCTGCATAGTGCGATTGAAATTGCTCTTTATAAATCTAAAATGGAAACTCAATTAAAAATTAAAACAAGAGAACTTGAAGAAGAAAAAAACAGAACCGACGAATTACTTCATCATATCCTGCCAAAAGAAATTATAAAAGAATTAAAACAAAACGGAGTTGTGGATCCCAGGCATTATAAAATGATCTCTATTTTATTCACAGATTTTCAGGGCTTTCGTCATATATCAAACGCACTTCCGCCGTCGGAGCTTGTAGCGGAATTGAATGAGATTTTTTACAGCTTCGATTTAATCATTGAGAAATACGGTCTTGAAAAACTAAAAACGCTGGGAGATACTTACATGATCGGAGGGGGGCTCCCGAAAGAGTCGGCTGATCATGCAGTTAAAGTTGTTTGTGCCGGGCTGGATATGATTGAGTTCCTGGAAAAAAGAAACCGGAATACCGATGTTAAATGGCTGATGAGAGTCGGAGTAAATTCAGGACAGGTGGTTGCAGGAATTGTAGGCACACATAAATTTACTTATGATGTTTGGGGAGATACTGTAAATATTGCAAGCCGGATGGAAAGTAATTCGGAACCGAGTAAAATAAATATATCCGGCAGTACTTACGAATTAATCAAAGATTATTTTGAATGTGAATATAGAGGGAAATTGAATGCAAAGGGAAAAGGGGAAATAGATATGTATTTTGTGAAAAGCCCTAAGCCCGGAGCGGCAGATTATTTTATAGAAATGCAATCGCAGTTAACTTGATTAAAAAGCCGCATCGATTTGAAAACAAAAATTGTTATCGATATTTCCGTTGATTTGAGAATATCCTGAGCTTAAATATTTTTCGTTCGGCTTGTATGTCTCCGAATATTTGCAAGCTAATGAGATACCGAACGGGGAATTATATCTCACCGCTAAATACCATCTTGTACCTTCGCCGTACGCTGCTACGTTCGAAAGAATGCCTGTTATCCCGCTTTCATATTCGTAAATAGCCGAGTTAAAGGAATCTGTTTTAAAGAAAATGATTCTTCCTACTAAGTCTATCGATTTTAAAACGGAAGTCTTAATTTCTTGAAAAACAAGTAAGCCTTTTTCTTTGCTTCGTATTCCCGGCAGATTGAAAAAATTAAGTTCGATTCTTTCTTTAAGTCTTAAAAACGTTGAAATCTTATTTACCGCTTCCATCCTAAAACTTTGTTTAAGTCTTTTTGTAATTCCGGTAGTATTCCCTAAATCTGCCGTTACATCTTTCTTCTCATATTTATACCGTAACTTCGTTTCAACAGATTTGATAAGGTATGATTTTATATTGAATAAAAATTCGTTGCCTCCGGATGGCAGCGGATTTGTATATGTTGCATAAGGAAATTTAAATTGATCGAAATAAAAATTTATTATCCCCATTTTAGTTCTCCACCGGATTCCGTTATAAATTCCAAATTCGTTTTGCGTTGAACCGGAACTTTCGCCGAATCCTGATCCGTGAAGATTTATAAAATCCCTGGGATAATTCCGAATAAAAACAATATATGAGAAATCCTTTGAAGTGATTTCAATTCCGTTAACAGTGGCCGTATGTTTTCCGTCGAAAGCAGTTTCGCCGAAAAAGTTCAATGAAGAGAAATAAAAATCATAGTAAATTGAATAATGATTAAAAGTCTGTTCATAAATATTTAATGATGAATTAATTTGAACCGGGTTGCTGTAGGTATTATGATAAAATACAATGCCCGTTTTCATAAAATCGGAAAGAGTTAAATTGATGTTTGTTCCTATTAATTTTTCGGATGCCGCTTTTCTTTTAGCTATTTCGGTTTCGGTTCGATGATAACCGTCTATAGGCATAGACAGAATATCTTTGGAAAGAGGATCTATGTTTGCATCGAATTTGTTTTGTGAATAAAATCCGGATATATTAAACAATCCGATTGAAAAAGTTGAAGCAGTACCTCTGAAAAAATTATCTTCATTGGTGCTGATATAAGGGGTAATTCCTCTGCCTTCTTTTTTAACCGGGAAGATTGCATCAGAACCTTTTGAAAATCCGTAAGAATTCCAGAGCACAAGTCCTTGCCCAAATTCCAGGCTATAATCTCCGGCTATAAATCTTTTAAGAAAACCAAAATCCTTTAATGCTATATGAAATGTAGAAAATTCATTTAAAGACTTTTCACCCGCATCTTTTTCAATTAAACCTCCAAATTGAATTTGCCTGTTATAATTTAATAAAATCCTGTTGTAAACTTTGTAAGGCGAACCTTCGAATTTATTGCTTGAAAAACCTTCACGGGTTTGCAAATCCTTAGAAACTCTATTCCTTATTTTTAAAGATGATTTTTGTAAATAATTATTGAAGAAATTTCTGCTTTTTAATAGATCATTTGTTTTAGCGTTATTTACTGATAAAAATGGAAGGATCTCTCTAACTTTTTCATGGGATAAACCTTTAACGGAAAATACTTCCTGTTTAGAAAAAAACTTACCGTATTTTTCTCTATGTTTTACTATCAAGTTAATTTCATTAAGATTTAAATAAGGTATCCGTTGAAGATCTGTTATATCTGCATCATTAAGATTAACAGGATTGTCTATTAAATCTTCGATAATATCGTATAAATCAGAGTTGTCAGTTTCTTCGGATGATTCTTCATAAAGATTGTCGATTAAATTATTTGCGGCTTCCGATGAATCTGCTTGTGCATAAACAATATTAATCGCGGAAATTAAAAAAAATAAAAATAGTTTTAAAAAATTCGAACCCACTTTTTGTTTCCCCTATTTTATCATAGGAAGTCAGTTCTAATTTAAATGAACTGCAATATTTTCTCTCAATTATCGCTTTTCCCGAACCTGATTATTATCCCTGCTTGATGAGTTAATCCTAAATCCGGATGCGTAAAGATTGCGTAATCCAGGCTAAAGAATGAATAATTTATGCCTAGGCCGGCTGAATAAAGAGAAGGTTCATTCTGAAAACCGGTACGAATTGAAATATATTTTATTATTTTATATTCAATTCCAAAACGTAGCGATGCATTTTGAACAATATCTTTTTCAAGTGCAGCATTAAACGATAAATTTTCCAAAACATCTAAACTGAAACCGGTTGAAAAAATTTCCGGTATTTGATTTTCTTCGTCGCCGAAAGTTGCCCTATTTAAATTATGAATTGTAAAACCCCATCTTATGTTATCGGATAAATAAATCAGTCCTCCGAGGTTCACATAGAATGCATTTGCTTTACCGTATCTATTAATTGATACCGTATGATAATTTAAAACTATCCCGGCGAAAAATTTGTTTGAAAAATTATATGAAAAGCCCGCGAGTATTTTATTCTCCCTGTATAAATCAAAGCCGTAACTCATACCGCCGATTGATACCGATCCGAACGGGAAAGGTTCGTTATATGCAATATAGCCGTTTGCAAGTTCTTTTAAGCCGAAAGGAGCAGGTGAGTAATAAACTCCAACCTCTCTCCAACCTATTTGAGCCAAGCCTGCAGGATTATTGAAAATTGCAAAAACATCGTTGCATAATGCAACGTCTGAATGGGATAGAGAAATTTGTTTTGCCCCTGGATCAATCTGTGAAAAACTTGCGCGGTCTATAAAAATACAAAGTATAATTATAGTCAGGTATCGCAAATTTCAGATACTTTTTAATTTGTTGTTAGATTATATTGAAATTCCTATATTAAATCAACTATTAATTGAACTTTTTGGATTTTTTTATGAAATATCTTATAGCTGCTCTTTTACTGTTTACAAGTGTTGCTGCAGCCCAAGAGCTGAATTGTACGGTTACGGTAAACATGGATAATGTAGCACCCTCCCAAAGACATCTCTTAGACGGCTTCTCTCAGGCTGTTACGGATTATATGAATAAAAATCACTTCGCTTCGGATGATTGGCAGGGAGGCCAAATTACTTGCGGTTTAAGTATATTCTTATTAACTGCTACCAGCGACGGGCATTTCACCGCCCAGGTAGTCGTAACTAGTCAGAGACCGGTTTATCAGTCATCTAACAACTGTCTTATGCTAAGTATAAATGATAATATGTGGTCATTTATATATCAAAAAGGTCAGCCGTTTATTCCTAATCAATCCACATTCGATCCTTTAACAAGTTTTCTCGATTATTATGCTTATATGATAATCGGTTATAATGAAGATTCATGGGATGAATTCGGTGGAACTCCTTATTTTAATAAAGCACTAAATATCGACAACCTGGCAATCACCTCAAGTTTTTCAAAAGGGTGGGTTAGAAGCTCCGGTGCATACAGCCGCCAGGCTTTAGTTGAAGATTTATTAAACGATAGATACCGTCCATACCGGGAAGCTTTTTACCAATATTATTACGGAATAGATTTTTATGCTAACAGGAGTAAAACTGAAGGAGCTAAAAAAATTGCAAACGCATTAAAAATTATTTATGGCTTAAGAGATAACATTGACTTCGGCAGTGTTGTTTTAAGAACTTTTTTTGATGCGAGAAGCGGAGAAATAGTTCAATACTTAAAAGATTACCCGGACAAAAACATTTTTGTTATGTTGAAAAAGATTGATCCTGCACATACTTCAAAATATAATACAGCTATGGGAATAAATTAATTTTTAAAATTTTATCTCCCTGATCTATATTTTCAACTGCATTAATATTTTTGATTGCTTTTGCAAAGATTGTGTATTTGCCGTTTAAGTGGGGATAAGTGCCTGTAGTAACAAACCATTGAGAACCTTCCGTATCTTTTCCGGCACTTGCCATACCGACCATTCCTATTTTATAATTCAAAGGTGAAAATTCTGAGACAATATCATAACCGGGCCCGCCCCAGCCGGTTTCCTCAGGATCGCCTCCTTGGATAACAAATCCAGGTACAACCCTGTGAAAAATATTATTATTATAAAACTTCTTTTTAGCAAGAGAGCAAAAATTACCCACGGAAACCGGCGCATATTGAGGTAAAAATTCAATTTTAAAATTTCCTTTCGAAGTGAAAATTTCTGCATACTTATATTTAAAAGCATCCGGCCAAATTTTATTAAAATATTTATCGGATTTTAATAAATGCAGTGTAGAAAGGTTTAATTGTTTATACGCGAATTTCATTATAGAATATTCGTCGGAACTACTAAGGCTTTTCAAAATTTCTGTATTGAATTTTTTATTTATCCTTTCAGCTAAGTTTGATAAAGACATTAAGCTTTCCAAATAATCCGGATCATTTTTATGAATATGTATTTGCCTATTAATTATATCCATCAATTTATCTTTATTTGATTGAATATATAGAGAATCAATACCGTCCGCTGCAATTGAAATTAATGCTGGTGAATCGGAATTTACAGAGTTTATTATAATCCGGTTTAATTTTTCATTTTTGATTTCATCTTTTTGAAAGTTCAAAGCAGATTCTAATAAGGCGATTTTACCTTTCTCATTTTCCTTGGGAAATTTATTAAGCAATAAGTCTAAAGCGTTCAACGATGTATTGTAAAACCCGCACCCTTGATAAAAATACTCTTTTGGGACAAGCTTTTCATATTTCTCTTTTATCATTTCAAATTCCGGCTTGAACAATTTTAAATAGCTTAAAAACAATTCTCCTCTAATATTAAAAGAATTTTTCATGTCCCCGATTTCCCGGACTAAAAAATTTTTTAAATAAGGTTTTAGCTTTTCATCTAATTTAAGATTTTTAATTGAAGCGGCTAATTCTCTTCCTATATTCGGATTTTTATCTTTTATCAAGTCGAGGTATGATTCCAGCTCTTCTTTAGTTGAATAAGGAAAGTAAACCATAGCCTGAACGGCCGCAACTTTAATAGTAAAGTCATCGGCATTTAATAAATAATTGAATAAAATTTTATCTCTCGGGAAGAATTTGTTTTGCCGCAAACAGCCTAATAAATACGGAATAGTGATCCCTGAAAATTTATTTCCTTTTACTACGAAGTTCCTTTTATAAAAATAAGCTTTTATATATTTAATTATAGTTTTATTTAATCCAGATGTACTTCCCATCCTATATAATGCGAAAGCAGCTTCGAAATTTCTTCTCCCGGGAAATTTATATCCGGATAATTCATTAGTTAAAATAGAAACAGATTTGTCCTTTTCCCCGATTCTCCTAACAGAAAAATTATATAATGCTAAAGAAATTCCGTTTAATTTATTTTGTTCCGAAGTATTATAAGTATTAATTAGAAAATTATAAGTATTTAAATCTCCGACTTTACCTAGAGTTTCAATTATATCGTGAGTGATTTTATTATCATAGTTATTTTTAGATAATTTTGATAAAAGATAATTCGTCGAACTTTTACTCTTACCAAATTCACCTAAAGTAAAACAAATATATTCGGAATATTTTTCGAAGTTCAATTTAGTAATTGCATTTACCCAGCTTGTGTCTTTGCTTTGAGCTAAGGATAAAAGTGCTGCTCTAATTTTTTCTGTATTGTTTGAGTAAAGATATTTGAGTTCAATTTCTTTTTTAAACTGCCGGGTATATGTTGTATAAACAAGATCTTTATCTTCTGAAGAATATTGTGCTGAACTGCTGAATTGATAAACAAAAATTAACGAAATAAATAATATGAAGGACTTCATAAATAATCCGGTAAATGTTTTTAAAGGCAGGGGAGTTAAATTTAGGTAAGAGATGACATCTTAATGATGCCATCTCTGTTAACTTATCATCAGATTTTCTTATCGTAAATTCTGTATTTCTTATATAAGTCTCCGTTCATTACTTCGGCACCGCGGGTCATCATTGCATTATCTTCAAGAATCCAGCTGGCTTCGCCTAAACGAACACCGAGTTTCGCTGCACGGTTTACGATTTCCCAGTAAAAAACCGCATCAAGTCCTCTCTTCTGGTATTCGGGTATTAAACCCAAAGTAATAATCCGGCACCATTTTATTTTCTTTTTCTGAGTGAATAATTTGATAATACCGGTAGGGAATAGTTTGCCGTTCATTTTTTTGAAAATATAATTATAATCGAGCAGAACAAGTGCGAATCCCACGAGGTTTCCTTTTATTTCGCCGAACAAAACAAGCGAAGGTTCTGCAAGCGGTTTAAGGTCTTTTGCCATTGCATCTAGTTCTTCATCGGTCATTGGAACAAAACCCCAATTCGGAGCCCAAGCTTTATTATAGACGAATTTAACTTTTTCTACATCGGCATTAAATTCCTTCATATTTAATTCGGTTATTTTTAAATCATTCCGTTTCTGCGCTAATTGTGCCACTCGTTTTAATTTTTCAGAACTTAAAACTTTATCGGTTTCCAGTTTATATGCATAAAGATCTTTTGCTTTTACAAAACCGTAATTATCACAGAGATCGAGATAATATTTAGGATTATAAGTCATTAGAATCCTCGGTTCATCATCAAAGCCTTCCAGCAGCATTGCATATTCATCATTACTAGAAGGATTAGCAGGACCTCTCATTGTATCCAGTCCTTTGCTCTTCAGCCAGTTTTTTGCAGCATCAAACAAAGCATTTGCAACTTCCTGATCGTTTATACACTCGAAAAATCCGAAGAACCCTACTTTATCTTCGTGGTATTTATTATGAAGATCATTTTTAATAGCTGCAATTCTGCCGACTAACTCACCGTCTCTTTCAGCTAAAAAATATTCGGCTTCGGAATGTTTAAAGAAAGGATTCTTTTCTTTATTAAGAATTTTCTTTCTGTCCATGATAAGCGGCGGAACCCAGTTTTTATCGCCCTCATAAATTTTCCACTGAAATTTAATAAAGCGCATTAAATCTTTTGGGGACTTTACGGTAGAAATTTTGATAGAACTCATTTAAACCACCTCGTAAAAATAAAAGAGGCTGTTTAAAAAGTAATGTCTAAAATTAAAATCCGTGAAAATCAGTTCAAATCTGTGTTATCCGCGTTCTATTTCTTTGAAAGATATTACCTTTAAGACAACCTCTATAAAGTTGGAAAACATATTAACTAATTAAATTAGTCCTAATTTTTTCCCCGTTTCGGTAAAAATATCTATTATGGCATTAAGGTGTTCTTCTTCATGAGTCGCCATATAGCTGGTTCTCATCATTTGTCTGCCTTGGGGTACGCCCGGAGAGATAAAGACATTAACAAATACGCCTGCATCATATAGCATGCGCCACATATTAAAAGCGATTTCATCATCACCAACAATAACGGGAACTATTCCTGTTCTTCCTTCCAAAACCGTGAATCCTGCTTTTTTTAGACCCTGTCTTACTTTTTCTGCATTGTTAATCAGCATTGTTACTCTTTCAGGCTCTTTTTCAAGTATTTCAAGTGCTGCTAATGCTGCTGCAACAGATGCCGGTGTGGGAGATGCGCTGAATATCAGAGCTGGTGAATGATGTTTCAAATAATTAATTACCTTAGCTTCGGAAGCAACAAATCCTCCTAACGAAGCAAAGGTTTTGCTAAAGGTGCCCATTGTTAAATCGATATCATTTTCAAGATTGAATTCGCTGGCGGTTCCTCTTCCGCCCTTGCCGATTACACCGACAGCATGAGCATCATCTACTAAAATTTTTGCGCCGAAATTTTTTGCAATTTTATTTAATCTTTCAAGATTTACAATTTCACCGCCTGTGCTGAACACACCGTCGCTAACAATCAGCTTACCGGCATCCTGCGGCAATTTTTGTACAACTCTTTCAAGATCATCCATGTCATTATGTTTATAACGGACAAATTCCGCGGTAGCACCTTTGGCCATTAAATTACCAGCAATAATGCAAGCGTGATTGTCTTTATCCGAAATTACATAATCGCCTCTTTGAACTAAAGTAGGAATAATACCTTGAGCTGTTTGATACCCGGTACTGAAAAGAAGAACAGCTTCTTTTTTGAAAAATTTTGCCAATTTTTCTTCCAGTTCAATATGGAGATCCAATGTACCGGTAAGGTAACGGGAACCTGAGCAGCCTGTTCCGTATTTTTCAACCGCTTTAATTGCTGCTTCTTTAACTTTGGGATGGGCAGTTAATCCTAAATAATTATTAGAACCTGCCATTATAACTTTTCTCCCCTCAATCTGAACTACCGGGCCCTCATTTTCTTCTATGGGTCTGAAATACGGGTACAAACCCAATGCTTTTATTTCATCAGCTCTTGTAAAATCATAGCATTTTTTGAATAAATCCAATATGCCTCCTAATTAGTGGATGGGAAAACGAATTTATTTTTTAAAAATAATAAATTAATTTCTTAAATTTCGCCGTAAAATGTATAACTAAATACCCTTAAAATCAAATAGAAATCTAATATGGAAAATAAGAAAATTGCAGTAGTAACAGGAGCTAACGGCTTTGTTGGAAGCCACTTGGTAGATTTACTTTTAAGTAAAAATTTTAAAGTAAGATGTATTATTCGAAAAACAAGCAATATAAGATGGCTGCTTGAAAAAAACGTGGAAATTTTTGATTGCGGCTTATTAGATAAAAACGGATTAAGAGAAGTATTTATGAATGCCGACTATATTTTCCATGTAGCCGGAGTAGTAAAATCCAAAAAGCCCGAAGGTTATTTTAACGGTAATGTAGAGATTACCAGAAACTTATTGGATGTTGCATTAGAGTTTAAAAATTCCATAAAGAAAATTTTGATAGTCAGCAGTCAAACTGCAACAGGGCCTACATTAAACGGAAATCCGGTTGATGAAGAGACATTATGCCATCCTATTACTACCTACGGGAGAAGTAAATTAGCCGAAGAAGAATTAGCTAAAACTTATATGAAGAAGCTGCCGATAACTATTTGCCGGGCACCTGCCGTATTCGGCGAAAGAGATACGGAAATTTTAATTTATTTTAAAACATTCAACAGCGGACTAATTACAAAAATCGGCTTTGATAAAAAGCAGTTAAGCATAATACATGCAATCGACCTGGTAAACGGTTTTTATCTGGCTGCCGTTTCGGAAAAATCCGCCGGACAAATATATTTTATCAGTTCGGAAAAATATTATACGTGGGATGATATTGCGGATATTACCTCGAAGGTATTAAACAAAAAACCTTTGACTATTAAAATACCTCACTGGATAGTTTTTTTTATTGCATCAATTGCACAGTTCTTTGCTATGTTCAGTAAAAAGCCTGCAACGCTTAATATTGAGAAGGCAAGAGATATTACGCAGAAAGAATGGACATGCGATACCGGCAAAGCTATCCGTGATTTAGGATATCATCAAAATATATCTCTTGAAGAGGGAATTAAAAGAACGTGCGACTGGTATAAAGAAATGAAATGGATCTAATTATTCTTTGCTCCCTCTTTAATCCATGTCCTTACACCCTGCACTTGATTTGCATTCATTGAAGCGTATGGAGATCCGAGCGGCGGCATAGGCGGAAAGCCTGCTCTTCCCTGGATAACGTTAACAAGACTGCTGTTGTCCGGGTATCCGGGGAAAACAACATTTGCATCTGCTGTTGTATTGGACCATGATGTTAAATTTACACCTCCGTCTGTTTCGCTTACACCGTGACAATTAATACACTTTACATTTAATACCGGTTGAATATATTTTGAGTAGCTTACATTTGAGCTTGGGATAATAACCTGATCTATTTGGGAGCCCGTGACAGAATCTTTACAACCCCAAAATACAGTTAAAGTAAATACAATGATAAGTAAAAAAGCAAATGCAAATTTTTTCATTAATAACTCTCAATTTTATTATTGCAAAATATTATAACTTAAAATATCAATCAATGTATTAAATGCTGATGCGAAACAAATTTATAGTAAACAAATGAGCAATTATCATATTTGATTCCTAATTCATTCTTCATTATTTTTAAACAGAAATTTTTGGGGCTATAGCTCAGATGGGA
>CAZHBJ010000054.1:0-19029 GCA_964530445.1 uncultured Ignavibacteriaceae bacterium | reverse complement strand
ATTGAGAACGGCGCTCGGCAGGTAGAATGTACTATAAATGGAATAGGAGAACGTGCCGGTAATGCTTCGCTTGAAGAAATAGTTATGGCGCTTAAAGTTAGAAAGGATATCACAAAATATTTTACAAAAATAAAAACAGAAGAAATTTATAATGTCAGTAGAATGGTTTCTTCTTTCACGGGTATAATTGTCCAGCCTAACAAGGCTATTGTTGGTGAAAATGCTTTTGCACATGAATCGGGAATACACCAAGATGGTGTATTAAAGAATCGGCAAACCTACGAAATAATGACACCTGATAGTGTAGGTGTTCCTAAAACCAAAATAGTACTTGGAAGACATTCGGGCCGTCACGGATTAAAATCTCGTTTGCGCGAGCTTGGTTATAAATTAGATGAAAAGGAACTTAAGTCTATTTATGAAGAATTTGTTGAATTGGCCGATAAAAAGAAGGAAGTTTTTGATGATGATTTAAGAGTTTTAATGGGAGATACCGCATTATCCGATAAAGAAGAACGGTTCGAACTCGATTATATCAACGTTACGATGGGAACTACTTCAATACCGACCGCTACTGTTAGAATAAAAACCGGCGATGTCTTTAAACAAGAATCTGCAACCGGCGACGGTGCGGTTGATGCCTCTTTTAATGCAATTGAAAGAGCGCTCGATATAAAATCAAAACTGGAATCTTATCATGTCCGTTCGGTAACATCAGGCAGACAAGCAATGGGCGAAGTTATCGTTCGAATTAGAGAATACGAACATTCATTCACAGGACGCGGTGTTTCCACAGACGTTATAGAAGCGAGTGCAAAGGCTTATCTTCAAGCCTTAAACCAGCGGCAGTTATATATAGAAACTAATAAAGAAGAAGAGAACTACTCTCATTCACTTTCAGATTTATCACAAGCAGTGTAAAGGAAAATAAAAATGTCAATGACAATTACGGAAAAAATATTAAGTAAAGCTTCGGGAAGAAAAACCATATCTCCCGGAGAAAATATTTGGCTGAATGTTGATGTATTGATGACGCATGATGTCTGCGGTCCTCCGACTATTGCAATTTGGAAACGTGAGTTTGGAAACAATGCAAAGATTTGGGATAAGAATAAACTCGTAATTTTCCCCGATCATTATATATTTACTAAAAATCCGCAGGCAAACAGAAATGTTGAAATACTAAGACAGTTTGCAAGCGATTTTAAAATCGATAATTATTACGACGTTGGAACGGAAAGATATAAAGGCGTATGTCATATAGCTCTTGCAGAAGAAGGTTATAATGTTCCGGGAACTGTTTTATTCGGTACGGATTCTCACACATGTACTTCGGGTGCGTTCGGGATGTTTTCAACCGGTGTAGGCAATACAGATGCCGCTTTTATTTTGGGAACCGGTAAAATTTGGGAAAAGGTTCCCGAATCTTTAAAATTTACTTTTAACGGAGAGCTTCCTCCTTATTTAACAGCAAAAGATTTAATTCTTCAAGTTTTAGGTGATATTACAACAGACGGCGGAACTTATAGAACTTTGGAGTTCGACGGTGAAGGAGTTTTTTCTTTATCAATTGACGAACGGATGACTTTAACAAATATGGCCATTGAAGCCGGGGCGATGAACGGAATAATTGCTGCCGATTCAGTGACCGAAGCTTATGTAAAGGAACGGACAGATAAACCCTATGAAATATTTCATAGTGATCATGATGCTAAGTATAGAGCGAAGTATCAATATGATGTTTCTAAAATGGAACCTCATGTAGCTAAACCTCATAGTCCTGATAATCTTGATACGGTAAGAAATGTTCAGGGAACAAAACTTACCAAATGTTATATCGGTTCATGTACAGGCGGAAAGTTAAGTGATTTTGTTTCGGCAGCAAAAATTATTTTCGGAAATGAGGTAAAAGTTCCGACATTCATTGTACCGGCTAGTACTGCCGTCGCAAGACAATTGGATGAAGAAACAATTAGCGGTGTTTCATTAAAACAAATTTTTGAAAACGCCGGATGTGAAGTTGCTCAGTCCTCATGTGCAGCATGTTTAGGCGGTCCAAGCGACACAGTTGGAAGAGCTGTAGATGGCGAAACAGTTATTTCTACAACAAATAGAAATTTTCCAGGCAGAATGGGAAGTAAAAAATCAGCAGTTTACCTGGCTTCGCCTTTAACGGTAGCTTCTTCGGCAATTAATGGAGTGATAACTGACCCGAGAGATTTTTTGTAGAAAAGCCCCCTGTAGTCCCCCAAAGGGGGACAAAGGAAAAAGATTATAGAAAATAAAAATTAAAATTTTAATTAATTAATAAATTCCCTCTCCCTTTGGGAGAGGGTTAGGGAGTAGGCATTTATGGAAAAAATAATTAAAGGCAAGGCATTCGTACTGGGAGATAATATTGATACCGATCAGATAATTCCTGCCGAACATTTGGTATACAGTTTATCTGATTCTGAAGAATCAAAAAAGTACGGCCATTTTGCTTTATCGGGAGTTCCTTTAGCACAAGCAGGGTTACCGGATGGAGGAAAGCCTTTTATAAATGGAGATAATTATTTATCTGATTTTAATATTATAATCGGCGGTTCAAACTTCGGCTGCGGATCATCAAGAGAACATGCGCCGTTTGCTTTACAGGTTGCAGGCGTTAAAGCTGTAATCGCCGAATCATACGCCAGAATATTTTATAGAAATTGTGTTGACGGCGGATTTCTGCTGCCTTATGAATCACCGGAAAAAATAAATGACCATATAAAAACCGGCGACGAAATTGAATTAGATGTTGAAGGAAATAAAATTAAAAACCTAAGTGCAGGACAAACTTTTGAGCTTCGTTCACTTGGAGATATTCTTCCTATAATCGAAGCCGGAGATATTTTTAAGTATGCGCGAAAAGCCGGAATGATTGCATAAATTTAGTTTAATATTTTATAATAAAAATTAATCGGTAATAAAATGAGTAATCTAATAGAACTCTTTGATACAACTCTTCGGGATGGTACGCAGGGTGAAGGAATAAACCTATCAGTTCAGGACAAATTATCAATCGTACTAAAATTAGATGAATTCGGTATTGATATAATCGAAGGAGGCTGGCCAGGCAGCAATCCGCGAGATGAAGAATTTTTTAAGAAAGTAAAAGGATTAAACCTTCATCATGCACAGGTATGTGCTTTTGGTTCTACGGCACGTTCGTTAAATGATGTTGAAAACGATCCTAATTTAGTTGCAATGTTAAATGCTGAAACTTCTGTCGTTTCTATATTCGGGAAAACCTGGCGTTTACATTCTCAAAAAGGACTAGGGCTTTCAGATGATGAAAATGAACAGTTAATATTTAAATCCGTAGATTTAATGAAAAAACACGGCAGAAGAGTTATTTACGATGCCGAGCATTTTTTTGACGGTTATAAAGAAGACAAGGAATTCTCGATTAAAATGTTGAAGTCTGCTGAAAAAGCAGGCGCCGATGTTATAGTATTATGCGATACGAACGGAGGTACTCTTCCTCATGAAGTCTATGATATCCTAGTTGAATTAAAAAAATATATAAATGCTCCTTTGGGAATTCATACTCATAATGATTCAGAATTGGCTGTTGCAAATTCATTGGCTGCTATACAGGCAGGAGCAGTTCATGTTCAAGGAACTATTAACGGAGTCGGTGAAAGATGCGGCAATGCCAATCTTTGCAGCATAATTCCGAATTTAATTTTGAAGCTGAATAAAGAGACAAAACAAAAAATTAATCTTGAACATCTAACTTCATTATCTAATTTTGTTTTTGAACTCATGAATCTCACTCCTAATACAAGAGCTGCCTTTGTCGGCAAATCGGCTTTCGCTCATAAAGGAGGAATTCATGTAAGCGCAGTACTTAAAGACAGCAAAATGTACGAACACATAGAGCCTAAAAAAGTAGGCAACAAGCAGCGTGTTCTTGTATCCGATTTATCTGGTCAAAGTAATATTCGTTACAAAGCAAAAGAACTTGGAATTGATTTATCCGATAATAAAGAATTAAGTAAAAAACTGGTAAGTTATATTAAGAATTTGGAATATGACGGATTTCAATTTGACGGGGCCGAAGCTTCATTTGAACTGCTTCTACGATCCGAGCTAAATGAGTTTTCACCTTTCTTCGATGTACTGGACTCAAAAGTAAATGTAGTTTATGATAATAAAGGACATTCTAAGGCAGAAGCTGTTTTAAAGATTCAGGTTGACGGCGAAATTGAACATACTGCTGCAGACGGAGACGGCCCGGTAAATGCCCTCGATAATGCTCTTAGAAAAGCTCTGTTAAGATTTTATCCTGAAATTTCATTAATTAAACTTGTCGATTACAAGGTTCGTGTATTAAATGAAAAAGCCGGTACAACTGCAAAAGTTAGGGTAATAATTCAATCCGGCGACGGTTACGAAACATGGAGTACTGTCGGTGTTTCGGAAAATATTATTGAAGCAAGTTTTCAAGCTTTAAGCGACAGTGTTAATTTTAAATTGTTTAAATTTCAAAAAGAAAAACAAGCTTTAACTGCATAATTAAACAACGGTAAATTTTGTGAAAATCGGTTTGGTTCAATATAATCCGGTATGGGAAGACAAAACAAAAAACCGTGAAAAGTTAAATGTTCTTTTTTCAAATAATGAAAGAAATGAACGGCTGTTAATTTTTCCTGAAATGACATTAACCGGATTCAGCATGAAATCAAAAGAATTCGGTGAACAGCTGTACGGTAAAAGTTTTGATTATTTTGCTGATGTTGCATCAAAATATAATGTGCATGTTTTTGCCGGATTAATTGAAATAAAGGATAATAGGTATTATAATTCTTTACTGCATGTAAATCCGGAAGGAAAGCTTGTAAAGGTGTACAGAAAAATTCACCCGTTTTCGTATTCAACTGAAGACAAGCACTATACACGCGGAACTGAAACAGTTACGACAAATGTTGACGATTGGAATGTAGGACTTTCCGTATGCTACGATTTAAGATTTCCCGAATTGTACAGGCATTACGGAAAAGAAAAATCAGGATTGATAGTTGTTATTGCAAACTGGCCTGATTCAAGAATTGAACATTGGCGTGTTTTATTGAGAGCAAGAGCTATTGAAAATCAATGTTATGTTGCAGGTGTAAATAGAGTAGGTAAAGATTTAAAATTGAATTACAATGGATATAGCAGCGTATACGATCCGATGGGAAATGAGCTTACAACACAAGCTGATCTTGAAAAAATTTTAACTGCGGAAATTTCCCTCAAAAATGTCGAGGAAACGAGAGCAAAACTTCCTTTCCTTAACGACATTTATCTCATTTAGTTTTTTAGACTTTAAAAATTTAGTAATTGTAAAAATATACAGGGATACTAATAATTTATTGAAGGTTAAAAAATTATTTAGGTATTTATACAAAAATATCTTGATAAATTCCAAATAAATTATATATTATCTAAAATTATTTATAAAAATTTTATAATTACTTAATTTTATTAGGTATCCGAAGATAATCGGAGCTTGCAATTTGTCTTTATGATTAATCCCTTTTTTGAAAGGAATAAAGTGTGAATTATTCTCCCGACGAAATAAAAAATATTTTTATTAAGCCTTTTGATTCAAAAGGTATGTATAATTCCATGTTTGAGCATGATGCATGCGGTATGGGGTTTGTAGCCGATGTAAAAGGACGAAAGTCAAGGAGCATTATTGATAAAGGTTTGGAAATATTAAAGAACCTTGAACACCGCGGTGCAGTGGGTGCCGATCCTTTAACTGGCGATGGTGCCGGCATTCTTATTCAAATGCCGGATGATTTTATGCGGAAAGTTACTGCGGAAAATAATATCAAACTCCCGGTTGAGGGAAGATACGGTGTGGGAATGATGTTTCTTCCGCAAAACCCGATTTTGCGTAAGGCTGCCGAAAATATTGTGGAAAAAATTGTAATCGATGAAAATCAGAAGTTTTTGGGATGGAGAGACGTACCGGTTGATAAAACAGTTCCGGGGAAAGGTGCACAGAATACGCAGCCGTTCATAAGACAATGTTTTATCGGGGCAAACAAAAAAATTGAATCTCAAGATGAATTTGAAAGAAAGCTTTATTTAATAAGAAGAATAATAGACCACAGAATCAGGGTGGAATTAAAATGCGATAGAAGTAAATATTACGTACCGTCGTTTTCAAATAAAGTTTTAATATATAAAGGTATGCTGCTTGCCGATCAAATCCTAAAATTTTATACGGACTTAAGTGATCCCGATATGAAATCTGCAATGGCAATGATTCATATGAGGTTTTCGACAAATACATTTCCAACCTGGGATCTTGCACATCCGTTTAGAATGATTGCTCATAACGGCGAAATAAATACTTTGCGCGGTAATAAAAATTGGATGGCTGCACGTCAGGAAGTTATGGAGTCGCCGTATTACGGAAAGGATCTGAAGAGAATGCTTCCGATAATTATGGACGGACAAAGTGATTCGGCTACATTCGATTCGGTTTTGGAACTCCTAATAATGGGCGGAAGAAGCTTACCTCATGCAATGATGATGCTGATTCCGGAAGCCTGGTCCAAAAATGATTTAATGGATCCGGATAGAAAAGCTTTTTATGAGTATCATGCAACAATGATGGAACCGTGGGACGGTCCCGCTGCAGTTGTTTTTACTGATGGTTCTATTATCGGTGCAACATTGGATCGAAACGGTTTGCGGCCGGCAAGATATGTTGTTACTAAAGATGATCTGGTTGTGCTTACCTCCGAAGCGGGAACTTTTAGTGTCGATGCGGAAAATGTTGCTAAGAAAGGAAAGCTTCAGCCTGGTAAAATGTTTATCCTGGATTTGAAGCAGGGGAGGATCATCGATGATGAAGAAGTTAAAAAAGAAGTTGTTACCCAGAAACCTTATCAAAAATGGATTAATGAAAATATGATTAAAATGACGCATCTTCCTGCGCCGGATCATATATACAATGCTAATTTCAGCACTCTTCATATGCGTCAAAGAATTTTCGGGTACACAAAGGAAGATTTATTTCATGTAATGCTTCCTATGGCTGCTAACGGGTATGAAGCAACCGGATCGATGGGATCGGATGCTGCTCTTGCAGTTTTATCGGACAAACCTCAAATGTTATTTAGATATTTTAAGCAGCTCTTTGCTCAAGTTACTAATCCGCCGATTGACGCCATACGTGAAGAGTTAGTTATGGAGCTTACAACTTATGTAGGACCTGAACAAAATTTATTGGCGGAAACTCCGTTGCATGCTCATCGGCTTGAATTGGAACATCCTTTACTTTCCAACTCGCAGCTTGAAAAAATTAGATACATAGCAAAAGGACATTTTAAATCTATTACTATTCCTTTATTATTTAATCCGGATGTTCGTCATAATATGCGCGAACGCTTGGATCAAATTTGTACCGAAGCGGTTGAAGCTGTAAAATCCGGAATATCATTAATAATTTTATCCGATAAAGGACTAGATGAAAATTGTGCGGCAATTCCAAGCCTGCTGGCAACATCAGGTGTTCATCATGCGCTTTTAAGAGCAGGTTTAAGAACAAGAACCGGAATTATTGTTGAGAGCGGTGAACCGCGCGAAGTTCATCATTTTGCTTTGTTATGCGGTTACGGTGCTAACGCGATCAATCCGTATGTGGCTTACGAAACCATTGCATATCTATCGGAAAAAGGATTTTTGCCTGATGTTAAAGATTACAAAACAGCTAAAGCAAATTTTGTAAAAGCCGTGAGCAAGGGTTTGTTCAAAATATTTAGTAAAATGGGAATAAGTACGCTTCAATCTTACTGCGGTGCGCAGATATTCGAAGCGGTAGGTTTGGATTCCGAAATTGTTGAAAATTATTTTACGGGAACTCCGACACGGATTGAAGGACTAAGTCTTGAAATGCTTGAAGAAGAAACAATTAAAAGGCATTCGCACGCTCTTGATCCGCAAATTGATCAAAGTAATCTTGATGTCGGCGGTCTTTATCAGTATAGAAGAGACGGAGAAAAACATCTTTGGAATCCGTTAACCATTTCTAAATTACAATTAAGTACACAGCGGGAAGATTACAAAACATTTAAAGAATATACTTCGTTAATTAATAATCAGAATAAACAAAGAGTTACACTTAGAAGCTTATACGAAATCGATACATCGGGAAATAAAATACAGGTCGAAGAAGTTGAGCCTGCTTCGGAAATTGTAAAAAGATTTTCTACAGGTGCAATGAGCTTCGGATCTATTTCGTGGGAGGCACATACCTCACTTGCAATAGCGATGAATAGAATCGGCGGAAAATCCAATACAGGCGAGGGAGGTGAAGATGAAAAAAGATTTTTAACTATGCCGAACGGCGATAGTATGCGTTCCGCAATTAAACAGGTTGCGTCTGCAAGATTTGGTGTAACAGCAAATTACCTTGTAAATGCAGACGAACTTCAAATTAAAATGGCTCAAGGTGCCAAACCCGGAGAGGGGGGACAGCTTCCGGGATTTAAGGTCGATAAAATTATCGGGAGAATCCGTCATAGTATTCCCGGGGTAACTTTAATAAGTCCGCCGCCTCATCATGATATCTATTCAATTGAAGATTTAAAACAGCTCATCTTCGATTTGAAGAATATCAATCCTAAAGCCAGAATAAGCGTAAAGTTAGTTTCGGAGGTTGGTGTTGGAACTATAGCTGCCGGCGTTGCGAAAGCTCATGCAGATCATATTTTAATTAGCGGGCATGATGGAGGTACTGGCGCAAGCCCCATTTCATCAATTCAATATGCCGGCACGCCCTGGGAATTAGGATTAAGTGAAACTCACCAAACTTTGGTGCTTAACGGTTTAAGAGACAGGGTTTACCTGGCAACCGACGGGCAGCTTAAAACAGGGCGTGATGTTGTAATTGCAGCTCTGTTGGGTGCGGAAGAATTTGGCTTTGCTACTGCACCTTTAGTTACTCAAGGCTGCATATTGATGAGGAAATGCCACTTAAATACTTGTCCGGTTGGCGTTGCAACTCAAGATCCCGAATTAAGAAAGAAATTTGCCGGAAAGCCTGAGTACGTAGTAAACTTTATGTTTTTCATTGCCGAAGAAGTCAGAGAAATGATGGCTCTGATGGGATTTAGAACTTTTAATGAAATGATAGGGCAGACGGATAAAATTATTCCAATACGTCTGAATGATCATTGGAAAGCTAGGGGTATTGACTTGACAAAGCCGCTGTTCAGACAAACTCCGCTTTATCAAACCAATCAATATAGAACAAGAGAGCAAAATCATGGTTTGGAAGATCAATTGGATCATGAATTAATCAAGCTTGCCAAACCGGCTCTGGAAAATGAAACTCCGGTTGAAATAAAAATGAAAATAAAAAATACAAATCGGACCGTAGGAACAATGCTTTCAAGTGAAGTTGCAAAACAATACGGCGAAACCGGGTTACCCGAAGGAACAATAAAAATTGAACTTAGAGGTACAGCCGGGCAGAGTTTCGGTGCATTTTTAGCAAAAGGGATTGAATTGAATCTAACCGGAGAATCAAATGATTATACCGGCAAAGGATTATCCGGCGGAAGACTGATTGTAAAAGCTCCTGCCGAAGTAACATTTGAACCTGCAGAGAATATTATTATCGGTAATACTTGTTTATATGGAGCGACCAGCGGCGAAGCCTATATAAACGGAGTAGCCGGAGAAAGATTTGCAGTTCGTAATTCAGGTGCATACGCGGTTATTGAAGGAGTGGGAGATCACGGTTGTGAATATATGACCGGCGGAAGAGTTGTAATACTCGGTAATACTGGACGTAATTTTGCCGCCGGTATGTCGGGCGGCATTGCATACATCTGGGATCCAAAAAAAGATGCAAATAAATATATCAATCATGATATGGTAGATGTGGAATATCTAATTTATGATGATGACATTGCCGAAGTATATAACTTGGTTCAGAATCATTTTAAATATACTTCTTCAAAAAGAGCAGAATTTATTTTAAACAACTGGAACCAGGAAAAAGACAACTTTTGGAAAATAATTCCAGGCGAGTATAAAAAAGCTATGGCAATTATAGCAAAGGAAAAAGAATCGGTTAAGACTGAAAAGGAAAGCGAACTATCGGAGGTACAGAATGGGTAAACCGACAGGTTTTAAAGAATTTAAAAGAGAATCTTTGGAACATTTACCGGTTGAGGAACGGGTAAAGAATTTTAAAGAATTTGATAAAAGGTTTCATAGAGCCGATGCAAAAGTCCAGGCAGCACGGTGTATGGATTGCGGAATTCCGTTTTGCCACGGAGATACGGGCTGCCCGGTTCAAAATTATATCCCCGAATGGAACGATCTTATTTACAAAAATCACTGGCAGGAAGCCCTGGAGAATCTTCTTTCAACTAATAATTTTCCCGAATTTACCGGAAGGCTTTGTCCGGCGCCATGTGAAACAGCATGTACTCTCGGGATAAACGAACAGCCTGTTTCAATAAAAGCAATTGAAAGGACAATAATTGATAAGGGCTGGGAAGAAGGCTGGGTTAAGCCGAGAATGCCTCATTTTCTTTCCGGTAAAAAGGTTGCTGTAGTTGGTTCAGGTCCGGCAGGATTAGCCGCTGCCCAGCAGCTTTGCAGGGCGGGTCACTCGGTAACCGTATTTGAAAAGAATGATAAACCCGGCGGTTTATTACGTTATGGTATTCCGGATTTTAAACTAGATAAAAAGGTTATCGATAGAAGAATTGAACAAATGAGTATTGAAGGAGTTGAATTTAAGACCGGAGTTAATATCGGTATCGATATTCCCGTAAAACAACTTATTGATGAATTTGATGCTGTTATCTTAGCCGGCGGATCTGAAAAACCGAGAGACATTCCGATACCCGGAAGGGAATTAAAAGGGATTCATTTTGCAATGGAATTTTTACCGCAGCAAAATAAAGTGAATGCAGGTTTTGAAGTCCCTAATCAAATTACTGCTGAAAATAAAGATGTTGTAATTATAGGCGGCGGCGATACAGGTTCGGATTGTGTCGGTACCTCAAACCGGCAGGGTGCAAAATCAGTTACTCAAATTGAACTGCTGCCTATGCCTCCGAATGAACGGCCGTTGAATACCCCCTGGCCTTACTGGCCAATGATACTACGGACTTCTTCAAGTCATGAAGAAGGTACCGAAAGAATGTGGAGCATAAATACGAAATCTTTTTCCGGTAATGATAAAGGTGAAGTTAACGAACTTAATTGCGTTAAAATAAAATTCGAAAACGGTAAGATAGTTGATATCCCGGGAACCGAATTTAAATTGAAAGCCGACTTGGTTTTAATTGCTGCCGGATTTGTACATCCGCTTCATGAAGGAATGTTAAATGAACTAAAAGAAATCGGTTTGGAATTTGATAACCGCGGAAATGTTAAAGCCGATTTTGGTGATGAAGAAAATGCTCATGCTACCAATATTAATAAAGTTTACGCTTGCGGTGATATGAGAAGGGGACAATCACTTGTAGTCTGGGCAATTTCAGAAGGCCGAAAATGTGCAGCGGCTGTTCACAAAAACTTAATGCAGGAAAGTATTGTTGAAGAAATTGCCGAATAATAAATATTAAATATTTCTGTAGTATCCTAATTTTTAAATCCTATAATTATTTTTCCTGCTAAATACTTATTTATTATAAGATGTAAATCATACCTTCACTAATATGTAAGAATATTTCTTAATAGGGTAAATATTTTTCTCCGAATCAATTTATGATAAAGAGAACATCTCTTTTTTTTTACCTCTGTATCACAAAATTATTTAGCTCAAAAAGATATTTTTAACAATCATTTAGCAGAAAATTATAATCAGTTTATCTGTGGTTTAATTAGGATGTTGATCTAAGAATGGTGGATAAGGATTATTGTGAATAAAGAAACGCAATTCAGAAAATTTTTCAAATTAGCAAGCTTGCTTACCGATTATTACCCGAGATCAGGAGCTCATTTTTTAAATTATTTCTTGCATATTTTAGTTGGAAACAAAGTTCTGTTAAATTTGTTTGTCGTACGATCCAAACAAAATTTAAAAAAACTTAAAGGATTTTATAAATTTCTTGTAGTAGGAGATTTGAATATCGGAGATGCCGTAATTTCTATAAGCGCAGTTTCCGCATTAAAAGAAATCTTTCCAAATTCAGAAGTGGAGTTAATTGTAAAAAAAGCCACGAAGAACCTTATACTTGGCAATGCTGATATTTCCAAACTGTATCCGGTTTATAAAGGGGCACCGTATCCAAGCGAAAGTGATTTAACCGAATTAAAAAAAATCGTCGATTCTAATGATTATGATTTAATAATTAACTTCAGCCCGATGATCAGCAGTACAATTTTCGGCGATAAAAATGTTATCGATTATACAATGATGGCTGCCCAGCTTGTTAGAGATAATCATTTAAATAATGTTATCAATCATATAAATTATCAAAGCTATCAATTTATCGGCAGAATCTTTAATAATTTTTTACCGCCTTTCTTTGGAAATAAATTCAGAGGATCCGAAATCTATCTGCCCGATGAAGCAATTGAAACAGCAAAAAGATTTTTATTTAATCATAATATTTCAACTAAAGATCCTATAATTATGATTAACCCGGATGCTTCTGCTAAATTTACAAGGATACCGTTTGGAACACAGCTTGGCTTGTTAAATAAATTTATAGATCTGAATTTAAAAGTTTTATTGGGAGCCGGTCATGTAGAAAAGCTAATTGAATATAAACTCGTCAATTCATTACCGGCAAATAAAAGAGAAAAAATAATTATTGTCCCTGCAAGCATGAATCTTGAAAATTACACCGCATTGATAGATTTTTCGGATATTTATATTTCTGGTGACACCGGTCCTCTGCATCTAGCCGCTGCCAGAAAATATTCGAGAAGTACGGGGAAAAGCCTACGTAATAAAACCGCCGTATTTTCTATTTTCGGCGCAACTCCTCCGAGGATATACGGCTACGATTCGAATTTAAAGGGTTATTTTGCTGCCAACCAGGATGCCCCTTCCAAAATCTTTATAGCGCCCAGCCCTTGCAGAAATATAACATGCATCGATAAATTGGGGAAAACCTGCAAAGAAGTTCGATGTTTTCAGTCTCTCGATATGAATAGGATTGTTGCCGAAACAATCTTATATTTGAAGAGTTTAAGAAAAAATAAATTTGAAAGGGTTGAAGTTTTAAGACGAAGAAAAATTATGGCTTAATTCTGCATTTTTGGGACAAATGAACATATTCTTATTTTTACTTATTACATACATAATGGGGTTTTTCACAGCTATCCCTATCGGCGCCACACAAATTGAAATAGCAAAACGTTCTTTGAATAATCACCTGCGCGCTGCGTATATGGTCGCAGCAGGTTCTGTCAGTTCGGATGTAATGTACGGCTTTATTGCATTATTTGGTGTTGCCCCCTTTTTAAAAGAAAAATTAGTTGTGGCAATTTTTGGTTTGGCGGCAACTGTAATTTTGTGGCTTCTTGCTTATTTTACATTTCGCGACGGCAAAAAAGCTAATATGCTGGAACTTAGTCATCCTACGCTTAAAAGTAAAAGGATTGGTTTTGTAACCGGATTTTCATTGGCAGTTACCAATCCTATGATGATTGTCTGGTGGCTGATTGGCGTAAGGATTATTAAGGATTTCGGACTGGTTACCGACTTTAGCCCGAGAATTTCCGTAATGTTTTTAATTATGGGAGGACTCGGCTTAGCATCATATTTATTCCTTTTATCAAATATGCTGCACTGGGCAAAGAAGTTTATTTCCAACGAAATAATGAAGAAAGTAAATTACGGATTAGGTGTTGTTCTGGTGTTGTTATCGTTTTACTTTTTGATAAATTCTATACATGCTTTAATATAACTTTGTGTTGAACTGATCAGACATTATTATAAAAAAATGCTCTTCGAGTTTGTTTAATTCTATAGAGATTAACTGCTATTTAGAATCGTCAATCGGCGGGTAAATCTCTTTTAATCATAAGCATTATTCTTTTTACTTTGGATTAAAAGATATTGTATTTGGTCCCTTATTTTTTAATAATGATATTAAAGAATGATTTTTCACTAAACAAAACTTAAAAAGCGCTTCCTTGGTTTTTATCGGCTGCTGCCGGCTGTAGCCTGTTTACCCATAAATAAATTGAAATAAATAAGATTGCCCCTATAACAGGCATAATTGTTTCAGCCACCAGCATTCCTGTTGCACTCCATCTGTTATGTGCCCATTCATCCACAAATATCATTAAATAAATGGGAATGTTTGAAAGTGCTGCAAAAACGTTGTACTTAGTTGCAGCACCAATCTTTCCGATGGCTTCCAGAACAAATGCACTAAAACCGGCAAAGGCTAAACCAATCGTTATTGCGTATACCGAAGTCCATATAACAAACATTATTTGTGTTCGGGGACTAAGCGCCATTAAGAGTGCACAAACACCTTCCAGTAAGCCGAATAAAATATACGCTTTCTTTCTATCCATCAGATCACATATCCATCCTCCAATTAAACACCCGATTGCAGAGGAAACACCGCCGACTACTCCTACTGCAAGCGCTACTGCATCTGGAGAAGCATTCCAATCTTTAGAAATGGACGACCATAAATTCGATGCAGCACCTGATCCGATAGGCAGAAAACATAAGATTAATACTAAAAACCCGGCCCGTGATTTAATAAGAATCCAGATATCCTTAACAAGACTGCCGACCGTTTTTAGATAATTTTCTTCTCTCTTAAATGGGGCAGGCTCCTTAAGTAAAATTAAACCGAACCCGCATATTAAACATATAGAGGCTATTACAGCTCCCGAAATCCATTCTTCTGATATCCTTTCCGCCAGCCAAATTCCCGCACCGCCGCCTAAACCGAATCCGCCTAAATTTCCCGCCTGTAACCATCCTCCTGCACGTCCTTTCAATTCATTAGGTACATCCTGTGCGATTAAACTTTCCGTGGTCATAGCAATAACCGTATTTGCAAGGCTCGCTAGAAAAACTATAACCATTAAAAATGTTAGAGAGCTTGAAGTATGAGGCACAAGACACGTGGCTAAAATGCCAATCGCAGTACCGATATTTGCAATACTATACCACTTTTTAACAGTAATAGTAGTATCAACCAGAGGGGCCTAAAGAAATTTTAGAATGTTCGGTATGAAGGGAAGTGAGACTATTGAGGCAACACCGGCTAAAGAAACCCCTGCCTTTGTTAATAAGAATCCCAAAGTAACGCTTACATATCCCTGGAAAACTCCAAAGGGCAAATATAAGAACATAAAAATACTTGGATGAACATGTTTGGCTGGTTCCGTATCGCGCATTTTCTTAAAGCTGATGTTATATATTATTTTCTGATTTGAATTTACTACAATCGAAATGGTAATAGCAAGTGACTTTTTTGTTCAAAAGCAGAATTCAACTAATAAATGGTTAAGAATGTGCGTTGAAACAGTTGAAAAGTTAGAATGTATTAAAATGATGTATAATAAATCATTCCTTTAATATAGATTGTTTCAGAGTTATTTATAGATGTTATTGCTATTTAACAAAGCGGATATTTCAGGGACACCAATCATTTTAACACTTATAGTTATATTTTTAATTTGCTAAACCGAATGCTAAAGCCAAAAATCCGAATGCTCCGAATACAAAGTGAATAATTATGGAAATAGTAGTGTTTTTTCTAATTTGAACAATTGCCGGCAAAATAAAAAATATCGGTAAAGCCGATAAAATTAAATTTAATCCCATTGGTAAGTGCCAAACTGCCCACAATAGTCCGTGAACAAACCATGTATATTTTTTATTAAGAAGTTCTTGTCTGGGCTGTATGTAACCTCTCCATAAAAATTCTTCACCAAATATATTGAAAAAGAAAAATGCCGGCCAAACATATAGTATCCAAAAAAATTTATTATTTAACGGCATGTTTTTGAAGAAAAAAGGTGCAGCATCGATATTAAATAGCGGTAGAAATATCTTCGCAATTATAAATGAAAGAAGGGAAAGGAAAATGATTCCTCCGACTGTCCATATTATATCTGAAACAGAAAGTTTTTTTATTCTCATTCCGGCATAAATATCCGATAATTTGCTAGATCCGATTTCTTTTCTAGTTAAATAAATTGCGCCAAAAAACATCGGAACCAGCACCAGTAAGCCTACACAAATAAAATATGCAACTTCGATCGGAAAGATTTTTTCCCCATCTAAAAAAGGAATGGCGATTCTGCAAGCGATAAAGTTTAAAACAGTCGGAATTCCGAATAATAATATTAAGTCAATCCATCTTAATGATTTTATCTTGTTCATTTTTCACTTTACTTATAAATATTATCATAAAAACACAATAACTTTGTGTTTAACCAGTGCCAAGCTTACCGAGCGAAATTTAGCAATACACTTTTCATAGCATATCGTTGGCAGCGCTTATTAGCTGCTGTTTAATAGTATATTTATTGAATCTTTAATTACCTTTGGATTAAACAGCATATAGCTGTGAATAAGAGAAAAATATTTTTTATTTATGGCTATGTTCCAAATTGAACTTGTACTAGGGATTATCATTAGGTCAAATGGCGTTCTAAATGAATATAAACTTATTTTTTGTAGTGAGGATTCATTTAATTTTAGATTTTTAATAAATTCACTATTAGGTCGTAGTTGTTTTATTCCTCTACCGGGATATAAATATGCAAGGTAACTTCCGTGATGAGGTGCCGATATTGAAATAAATTTATTTGCTCTTTGAAGTCCGTTTAATTCTTGAAGGTAATATCTGCAGATAACCCCTCCCATACTAAAACCTACAAGCGAAAATTTAGATTCATCTCCGAAGTGCTTTTCTATTTCAAATTTTAATTTTTTTGCCAAATCATCCAAACCGAATTTCGCGTCAATAGGTTTAAGTGTTGGTGCAAAACATTTAAAGCCCTTCCGTTCAAATTTTTTTTTCATCATAAAAAATATTTTACTAGTGCTTAGAAATCCGTGAACCAAAACTATATTCATATTTTAATTTTGTAGTTAACAATCTGCGTCAAAACAAAGCCAAAACCTTTTCGGCGGCTTACCGGCTTATAGTAAAACTATAATAAAATTAAACAATTTGTTAAATATCTGTTGATACGTAATTAGAAACAAATTTATACGCCGCATAAATGCTAAGTACAGAGACAGTTATAAATATCGGTTTAATTATTGCGTATGATCTTCTTCTTTTATTACCGACTTTCATAAAGCAAATCAAACTCAAAGTTAATGCGATAAAAATATACCTCATTGTTTGTTAACCCGTACTAATAAAATCTTTCATCAATTTTTGTTTATACCGAAGGAACATCTTTGGAGGAAGAAGTTTATATAGTATAAATATTTTTAATGATTTTGCCGAAAAAGCGTGCAGCTATGACTAACCGAAAAACTTTAGTGAGTTAGACAAGAATAAAAAAATTACATTAAATTATTGAAGATTATAAATTGAATCTTCGTTCAGTACTTTTATCTCGTCCCCTGAAAAAACCAGTGTCGGATCGTATTGATTTGCTGATCATAATTTATGTTATCAAGTTTGTATAAAAATGTGTTAATGCACCCACTTTATAACTGTTGCCGTAACATACATCTTCTCGTTGTTCGAATTGTCCACATATTTTTGAATGGTTTTAATAATAATTGCATCCCCTCCGTTTCTGCAAGCTTCTTCCTTTAATTTTGGTAAAATTTTTTCAAATGAATCATAACCAAATTCTCCTTCGCTTTCGAGAACACCTAATTCTTGATATTTTCGTTCAGGTACTTTTGAATTAAAAACTTCAATTAGACAATTATTTGATTTTGCAGCCATGGACGGGCCGGTTTTAATAAAATTAGTGGAAGGACCGCATCCCCAATTGAACATTGAGATTAAAACTGCTGTAATACTCAAAGAAAAGAGATTTGGAATATTTGATTTATTAATAGAAAAGATTTTTTGATTCATAATATTAACCCTAAATACAAATTTGCAAACTTTGTTTTCTGTACAATAGATCGAAAAACATTTCGGACAATGTTATTTTATTGGAACTAATTTTATTGTATTAATATAATTGCCTGCATGTAAAACATAGATATAAACTCCTCTAGGAAAATTTTCAGCATTGAATTCTACCTTATAATTTCCAGCCGACTTTTCTCCATTAACTAATGTTTGCACCTTTCTACCTAAAATATCACAAACTGTCAACGTATTGAAGACTTCTTTAGTTAAACCCCAAAAAGAAACTATCCAAACATTATCAAGACTGACAACCGTAATTGCATTTCCATATATATAATATTCAGAAGTGTTTGTCGTCAGGTTATATTTTATTAGAACGTTATCACTTATAATATATGAATAATTACCCTCAACGATGCAATTGTACAAGAATTTGTTAGGTATGTAATTCTCCCATTTATTTGTTTGGGGGATGGCTGTAAATGATGCCGAACAGAAATATTCTGATTGTAAGTGTAATTTCAATTCCTTCTCTCCAACAATTGCCATATCCTTACCTAAAAATATGCCATAATTTAAATTAGATAAGGTTAATTAAAGAGGCTATTATAATTTGGATGTATGCAAAACCATGCAACAGGTGAGTACTATTATATACAAAGGTATTCCTTTATATGCCGGAACTCCGGGATACGCTGCTGCAAACTTCTTTTTTCATTTCGCGGTTAGGGTAGGGGGCAAAGGTATTTAAAATGTTTCTTAGAAAAGACGCATCCGATTCTATTAATTCACATTCCTAAGCCTGCACTCTTATTCCATATCTCTTATAATGGGAAGGAATCCGTCCCGTGCAGTGAAAACTCTTTTGCTCTATATTAGTATGTTATGTGAAACTTTATACCTCTAATAAAGCAAATTCAGTATTAACAGTATTAACTTTCATTTCTTCTAAATCGATTGGTTTGGTAGTAATGTCAGCTTGATACTGCTTCCA
>CAZHBJ010000053.1:0-19353 GCA_964530445.1 uncultured Ignavibacteriaceae bacterium | reverse complement strand
GTGTTAAATTCCAGACTATTATCCGGCGAGATTATAAGATTAGAAGGATTAATTCCTATTGAATAAACACCTCTTGATATCATATTATATGTATTGCCCAAGCTCATACTTCTTGCATCCGATGAACCAATGGAACCAAACTGAGCCCTAGTAATGCTGGTAAATAGTAAAATTGCCGATAAATGTAAAAATATTTTTTTCAAATTGTATTTAACTCGTTTTTACAATTAATTCAAATTAACTCTGTATTTAATCTGTCCGTTTACATGTAGTACCAGATTATCCGTCGACTTGATCTTTACAACAGGCGGCGGATTTAAATACGCACTCTTAGTCCTGACACTTACTTTTATTATAGCATAGTAAGCTTCGGAAAATTTTAATGTTTCTGTTGAATCAAGCTGAACAATGATTGTACTTGGTGTTCTGCTGCTTACATTTCCACTCTGATCAACATCCGCTCCCGGGATATACATGGAATCACTTCCGTTGGAATTATTTGTTACGGTAAATAAGCGGCGATGCAGCGAATCGGCCAAGGTAATTTGAAGATAGGAGGTTAAGGGAATTCCATTATCGGCTGAAACACTGAGGTTAACAAATTTTGCTTTTCTTATATTTTCTCTATCATCTTTTGAAAATCCTGAAAATTTTGTGCTGTCAATTATTGTTGATGTTTTAAGGGATAAATAACTTGTAGTTGAGAAATGTGTACTAAATTTTACCGAGTCATCTATACTTGCAGAACCTTCTTTATCATCAGGATTCATTTCATATCCTGCAGTTAATATGACTTTGCTTGGTAAAAATGATATAAAATCATTTATGTTGCTGTTTTTTTGAGTAAAAAGTAACTGATATGATCCTACAAATTTAAAATTAAAATTGGAGCTGCCTGTGCTGTCTTTCAAATAAAATTGTGTGCCGTTTTCACCTATACCAATTATATTTAAATCTTGTACTTCAATACCAAAAGGTTTAGAATATTTTGACAAATAATCTACATTTAAATTAAGTTTTCCATTTTGAAGAAAGACTTTATTTCTAAAATTTGCAGCATCTCCGAGATTTAGATTAAAGGATTCGGTTTTAGTGCCTAATGATTTTGGAGGAATAATTCCTGAAACGGATCTGAAATGGAAATCAGATAGATACAAATCCAAAGATATATAAGATACTAAGAGGTTTGAAGTTGTATTTAAAATTACCTGCAAACTGCCTTTATTATTAATTTGATTTGCCGGGACCTTATAATTGTACCCGGCAAGATTATATGCTGCAGTATCCTGTTGATTTGAGGATATGTATCTCCGGACATTAAATCGTGAGCCATTGCTGCCGTAAAGGCCGGGGCACATTAAATTTAAAGTAACATTAGCAGAAGTAGAATTACTTACGTGTAAAGCAAAATTTCCGCTGATAAATGATGCGCTGTCAAGCTGCGCTCCCTCGGGAAAAGGTATATAAATTGTGTCTGCATTTGTGTTGCCCGCATTAATGTATATATTTCTAACATAAGCAGGGTTGGTTACCTGAACGAAACTTCCTACATTACTGCTAATTGAATAATTTTCGGATTGAATAAGATATAAACTGTCTCCATTTGCTGTTGCCTGGGTGGTTATATAGTCTTGTGATCTTATTATATCATTAAGTGTATAAGTTTTATTAACTATTGGTAAATTAAAATTAGTGTCCCATTCGGGCACAACTAAATCGGAAGGTATTTTCACACAGCCAAGTTTGAAAAAAAACAGCGGAATAATTGCTACATACATGATCCTTTTAAGAATTCGGTTCATAAAGACAATCCTAATAAATTTTTTTAAACTTAATTTTACTTTAACAATCAGTAAAAAGAAACTTGTTGGAGCTTGCCTATATTATCCCAAAAATTTCAAAACTCTTTAATCCGTTTTCGTCAAGCATTTGCCGGGAGAGAAGGTTGGATAAAACCCGCCTACCGGAGGGCAGCTTTCCCTCTACTTGTCGAAGGACCTCTTCGTGGTAACGGAACAAGATTAGGGCTATCCCTGAGATCCATACCGTTGATTATTCTTAAATGTTTTTTCCAAAGAATTAGCTTTTTATATCCAAAGATAAACATTAGTGAAGTGAAATAGAAATGCTGAATAGTAAATAAAAACTTTATTTTATTTTCTGCTAAACAACTTTTTCCTGCTGCAGATCAGATTATTTTTTATTTTTAATTAAGGGCACTTCTAAAAACTATTTTTTTATAAAACAGCACGCTGATAACACGGATTAAACTGATCTTCACAGTTCATTTTTGTTGTTTTTAGAAGCACCCTTAAGTCTCATTTCAGAAATAATATCAGCAGATTAATTGAATTATTAAATGAGAAGTTTTAATTAAAAAACACATATAAAGATAAAAAGAGAAGCAATGCCTTATTTTAATAATATTAACTTTTTTATAACAGTAAAGTTACTTGTTTTTAGCTCATAAAAATATACACCGCTCGTTAAATCAGAGCCGTCAAATTTAACATGGTATTTTCCTTCTCTTTGAAATTTGTTTACAAGAGTCTTTATCTTTTGACCTAATACGTTATAGATTGTCAAACTTACATTATTAGATTTCGGTAAGTCGTATTCTATAGTTGTTGAAGGATTAAACGGATTCGGATAATTTTGATATAATTTAAATTTGCTCGGAGTTTTAGGTCTATTATTAATCGCAGTTACCGTCGATGCATAAACATTAACCTGTCTGGCTATCATTTGTTTATTACCGAAAATCCTAAGATTGATTTTATCTTTAAAAGTTCCCTGCGTTAAAGGTTTAAACATTACTTTAATTACAGCCGAATCTTTTGGTTGAATTGTTAACGGTGCCTTCTCTAAAACGGAAAAGGATGTTTCATTGTTATAAAACCCATTTATTGTCAATGCAGTGTCCTGCGGATTATAAATTGTAACTGTTTTTATTGTCGAATCACCGTTGGCAATCGTTCCAAAACTCAATGAGTCTACATTTGTTCTAAATAAATTAGTTTCCCATTTGTATCTAAATGCTCTATAAGTATCTTCATAACCTGAATAGCTGAGTTGAAAAGCAACAGAATCATCAGGTGTTATTTCGGTTAAAAATGGGGCAAAATTGTGTCCCCAAGAAATTAACCGGTTTCCGTTTGGCAACTCTTCAACCGAACCTTCCGTACTTGTGTAAAGATTGCTAAAATTTATTCGTCTAACCAAAGTAGCAGTTTTATTAATTTCATCCAGCTTATATTCAACACCTGTTGAGACTTGGGTGGAGTGATAAACTCCATTATCAAAAAGGCTGAAATTTCCGTTTGAAAATCTTCTAATATCGTGCTGACGGGAGAATCCTAAATTATCATTTATAAATGTAAATTGATTATGCTTGCCGCCCCACCGCCAGATAATGTCTCCCGTGTTACGATCTATTTTTGTTATTTCATCTAAATTTCTGGCGGAGATAATTGGATTTCCATCTGTGTCAATTGTAATAGAATTGAAATGAGTAAAATCAATTGTCGGTTGTGTTAAGTCTATATTGGAATCTACATCCGTTATATTATAATGATTAATAGCATCCCACTCAAAAATTAAGTTTCCGCTTGGATCAAATTCCTGTAAAGCTCCGTCAATTATAGCTGCATTTTTGTTTCCGCCGGTTACAACCGTATCCATGTCCATGTAAAGATTTCTTTTCCCGAATATGTAGTAACTGCCGTCGGGTAAAACACGAAGTTCATGAACGTCAGGAGAAAATCCGTTTGCCGTTTTAAAAGTTCTAACAGCGTTAAAGGAACTATCCAAACCGTAACAATAAGTAGGATAAATATAGTATGTTAATTCTCCGTCCGGTTGAAGATCAAAATCATATATGTGTCCTACAATTGGTGTGTCAATATAGCGGTAAAATACAGGTGTACCCTCATTATCAATAATCATTAAATAAGGGAACGGTGAAATAAACAAATAACCCGAGGAAGGATTATTCGATTTATTTATCACTAATTTAGGTAATTTTGACGGCCAAGCTGAGTCTCCGAAAACTTCAGTTTTGAATATTGCATTATTTGCAGATGAAGTTTTATGAGATAGTTTGGGAAATGAAAAGCTGCTTATATTTTTACTAGTGTGGAAATGAAATTCCAAATCACCTATCTGCTTTCCGCTTACGGTTGTTAATCCTTTACTTAGTTTAACTGTTACATCTTCATCTGTTTGGAAATAATTTTCCGGAGTAAAGATTATGGTCCGGTTATCGTCCGACAAAGATAATTTCCCTTTATGAATTCCGCTTTTAATCCCATATACTTTCAGCAAATCATTATTTAAACCGGCTTTATTTATGGTTTTACTTTGTCTAATAAGAATGCAGCTTTTAACCGAAACATATTTTGAGTTAGGTTTTGGGCTTAGATATTCGAATTTGGATATGTTTTGTGCAGAAATTAAGGTTGAACAAATACAAAATAAAATAAAATATAAAATGATTGAAATGGTAGAATTAAAATACTTCAATATTCTTCCTCCGTGATTAAAATATATTTTTTAGACATACTATTATAACAAACAAGTTTAATTTATTTATAAAAAATATTTTGACATGTATTATAAAGTTTTTATGCATTAATTTCATCCCTGACCTTAATGCTTATTATATTTTACAATTTTAGTTTCAATTCAAAATTATTTGTACATGACAATAAAGTTTATAAAAAACCCAATAATATTTTTATTGAAAAGGTGTACATATTCAACTAAATTGCATTTGCAATGAAAAAAATTTCTTTTTTCAAATTAAGCGGTGCAGGCAACGATTTTATTCTAATAGATAAGAAAAAAAACCCGGAATTTGTTCTTAACCGGGATATTATTAAAAGGTTAAGTGATAGAAGAAACGGAGTCGGTGCCGACGGCGTAATAACTATTTCGGATTCGGAATCTTATGATTTTGATATGGAATATTTTAATGCAGACGGCTCTACCGGCAGCCTTTGCGGCAACGGTGCAAGATGTGCAATTAAGTTTGCAGATTTTAGCGGAAGAATAAGTTCCGGTAAAGCTAAATTCTTATCGAATAATGTTCCTTACTCCGGTGAGGTTTTAGGAGAAAATAAAATTAAGTTTAATTTTAATTCGCCAAAAGATCTAAAAATTAATTTTAACATAAGTGCTTTTAATCAGATGATAAATGCGAGTTATATAAATACTGGTTCTCCTCATGTTGTAATTCAAATTAATGATGTAATGTGTGAACCCGGAAAAAATAATTTAAAATATACAGACTTAGATAAATTTCCGGTTTTTAATATTGGGAAGGAAATAAGATATCATCATGATTTTGAGCCTGCCGGAACAAATGTGAATTTTATAAAAATAATCGACGGGAAAGTTTATTTAAGAACTTATGAACGTGGTGTTGAAGATGAAACCCTAGCTTGCGGAACAGGCGCGGCGGCATCTGCTTTAATTGCCTATTATGAAGGCAATATAAAACCACCCGTTATTTTAAAAACCAAAGGCGGAGATGAGCTGATTGTGGATTTTTCGATTGAGAATAATTATATAAAAAATCTTTCATTAACAGGACCGGCAAAAATAACGTTTACCGGTGAATTTAGTTTAAACCAGTTTAATTAACTATCCGGAGAAAAAATGGCAAAAGTAATTTTTACTATTCAATATGAACTTAAGCAAGATAAAAAAGACGAATACTCTACGGTAATTAAAGAGCTAAAAAATCTTTTAAAGGGAGAAGGTCTCGAAAATTATTCCGTTTATGAAGTCAAGGGCAAGGGAAATCATTATCAAGAGGTTTATTCTTTTGTATCTGAAGAAGCTTATGAAGCTTTTGATGATAATCAAAACGAAAGAATTAACATACTAATAAGTAAATTAAACGATATGACTGTAGAGAATTCTACGAAGTATTCAACTCTTTATGAAATTACCGAGGGGTAGTTTAATTTTATTTTTATTGAAAGCGGCAGATTAGCCGCTTTCTTTTCCTCACTTCTAAATTTAATTATGAATTTTAATTTTAAATCGGGTACAAGCCTCATAAAATAATTTTTTATAAATAAATCTTTTCCTATAAAATTTTTCTAATATTTTTCTAAGATTTTATTTTACAGTACTCTTAGCATGAATTTTGTTAATAAGTTTTCTTATTTGCTTCGTTAGAAAATTATATTAATAAGAAATATGGATATACAAATATGAGTAAAACTGTTCATAGGATTTATATTGCCTCGTTTGTAATTATATGTGCATTCGCATTGGTTATACTGGGTGTTAACGGCTACAATTATTATAGAGCTCCCGTAGAACAAAGATTTTTTATGCAGCAAAATAATTTGCTTAAGCCTAGCGGATTAATAGGGCACGGACTGGGAATCTTCGGGAGTTTCTTTATGATTATAGGTGTAGCAACTTACATGATCCGAAAAAGAGTAAAATTATTTTTTAAATTCGGTTATTTAAAATACTGGCTGGAGTTCCATATCTTTTTGTGCACTTTAGGTCCTATTCTTATCCTATATCACACAGCTTTTAAATTCGGTGGAATTGTTGTTGTAAGTTTTTGGAGTATGGTTGCGGTTGTTTTAAGCGGTGTTATCGGCAGGTTCCTTTATGTTCAAATCCCTCATACTATTCAAGGGCAGATGATTGGAATGAACGAATTAAATTCGTTGAGCGAAAATCTTTCACGTCAGCTAAAAGAAGAATTTAAGATATCCGGAGAAATATTTACCAGAATAGAGGAAATATCTGCCACTCATCGATATAAAAGAGTAAAATTTACCAAAGGTTTAATGTTGATAGCTAACGATTATTTTGGTATAAAAAATGTTATCCGTAGGCTCAAACATGAATTGAAAGCTGCCGGGATTTCCAAACATAAAAGGAAAGAAATTATACATACGGCAAAAAATAAATTGGTTATTTCCAGAAGAATCGGCATGCTTCATACAATGCAAAAGTTATTTGGTTATTGGCATGTTGTTCATCTTCCGTTTGCTCTTATCATGTTTATTATTATGGTTGTTCATATTTCAGTTGAAATCGTTTTTGGTTATAAGTGGATATTTTAATTCGGCTTGAAAATGTAGAAAAATTCGAATCGATTTTAATAGCAGATTAAATTCTAATGTCAATCGTTAAAGGGATTAATAATTTGGAGGGGAAAGAATTAAATATGTAGTTATACTTTTTTATTTTATATGGAATGATAGTTTGTATGGAAATTTTGTTTGAAAATATTCTTGCATACATAATCATATTTTTAGTTGGCTTTCTAATACTCGCCTTTTATTTAAGGAAAATAAAAAAGAGCAGCCAATTAACAAAAGCAAAAATTGAATCTGCAAAAAAATTCGGCTTGTACGAGCCGGTATCTTTACACCCCATAATTGATCCCGATAAATGCCGCGGCAGCGGTGCATGCGTTGAAGCCTGCCCTGAAGAAGATATTTTGGGAATGATTGACGGCAAAGTTCATGTAATAAACGCATCCAGATGCGTTGGGCACGGCGCCTGTTTTCATGCGTGTCCGTTTGATGCAATAACTCTTTGCATCGGAACGGAAAAAAGAGGAGTCGAACTTCCTCATGTTAGTCAGGAATTCGAAAGTAATATTTCCGGTTTATACATTGCCGGGGAACTCGGGGGAATGGGATTAATAAAAAATGCCGTTGAACAAGGAAAGCAGGCAGTCAATTTTTTATCTAAAAGATTGAAATCATCACAAAAGGCGGAATATGATGTTATAATAGTAGGTGCTGGTCCGGCCGGTATAGCTGCTTCACTTACTGCCGAAAAAAATAAAATGAGATATTTAACTCTTGAACAGGATTCACTCGGCGGAACTGTTTATAATTTTCCCAGGGCTAAAATAGTAATGACTGCTCCGATGGATCTTCCGCTTCACGGAAAAGTTAAGCTTAGAGAAACATCAAAAACAGATCTGCTTAATCTCTGGCAAACGGTGCTTATAAAAAATAATATAAGAATAAATGAAAATGAAAAAGTTGAATCGATAAATAAACTGGGTGAAAATTATTTTGTGCTTAAATCAAACAAGGCAACATATACTTCCAAAGGAATAGTTTTAGCTATCGGAAGGAGAGGAACTCCGCGTAAATTAAACGTTCCCGGGGAAAATAAAGAAAAGGTGGCTTATAGACTGATCGAATCCGAATTAATTAAAGAACAAAAAATACTTGTTGTAGGCGGCGGCGATTCGGCTGTTGAATCTGCTTTGCTGCTTTCTGAAAAAAACTTTGTAACCCTTTCTTATAGAAACGGGAACTTTACCAGGCTAAAACCGAAAAATCTTGAATATATAAATGAAGCCATAAAAGATTCGAAAGTTAAAGTAATATTTAATTCAAACGTAAAAGAAATTCTTGATGATAAAGTAATTTTAACGGTAAACGGAAGTGAAAATGATTTGATTATTAGAAATGATTTGGTATATGTGTTTGCAGGCGGAGTTTTACCGACAGCTTTCCTTCAGGAGATCGGTGTGCAAATTACTAAGAAATACGGCGACGCTATTTTAAAACACCAAAATTAACGGGAATCTGAAATAAGAGGTAATTGAACAGGATTAAATTAAATAGACAGACACATTGTAAAATTATTGGAAATTTTGAAGATGATTGTATCTTCAAAAAAGAAAAGCGACCCGGAATTATTAGAACGTTTTTCTTTATTTCTGTTCTTTTGACAATTTTATTATCTCGCGGAATATTTGCACAAATATCACCCGGAGATTTAACAACTGCTCATGCTAAACTTGAAGGTTTAAGTAATTGTACGAAATGTCATCAACTAGGCAAACAGGTGGTTGAATCCAAATGCCTTTCCTGTCATAAGGAAATAAAGCAGTTAATCGACAGCGGAATAGGTTACCATTCAAGCAGCGAAGTGAAAAATAAAAAGTGCTGGAATTGCCATAGTGAACATCACGGCAGGGACTTCCAGATAATTCATTTCGATCAGAAAAAATTTAATCATGAACTTGCGGGTTTTAAGCTTGAAGGAAAGCATTCTCAAATAAAATGTTCCGAATGCCATAAGACAAAATTTATTACGGACAAATTATTCGAAAAGCGTAAAGGTACTTTTTTAGGATTAAGCACAAAATGTATTTCGTGTCATGAAGATGTTCATCAAAATACACTTGGAAAAAACTGCAGTTCTTGTCATAATACGGTAAAGTTTAAGCCTGCTGTATTTTTTAATCATGATAAAGTAAAATTTAAATTAACAGGTGCTCATACAAAGGTTGAATGTATTAAATGCCATATTAAAGAAAAACTTAACGGCAAGGAATTTCAAAAATTTACCGGGCTTAATTTTAAGAACTGTACGCCATGTCATCGGGATGTACACAAAGGCAAATTCGGAAAAAACTGCGCAAGCTGTCATAATGATGAGTCATTTAAAATATTAAACAGGAATTCTTTTAATCATGATAAAACCAGGTTCCCATTACGAGGAGCTCATAGAAATGTTAAATGTTCAGGGTGCCATGGAAGCAATGTGCTTTCAAAACCAAAATTTGCAAAATGTACGGACTGCCATAAAGATGCGCACTTCGGCGAGTTCACGGTTAATCATGTTGTACGGGACTGTAAGGTTTGCCATACTGTTGAAAGTTTTAAAGTTACAATATTCACAATTGCAGATCATAATAAAATAAACTTTGAATTGACCGGTGCTCATTTAGCTGTTCCGTGTCAATCATGTCACTATAAAGAACATGTTAAACAATGGCATTTTAAAAATATAGGAATGAAATGTATAGACTGCCACAAAAATGTTCATGGATCGGAAATAAAAGAAAAGTTTATGCCGAATAATAATTGCACTTCGTGTCATACTACAAAAAATTGGAAATTAATTTCCTTCGATCATGACCTTACAAGTTTTAAGCTTGAAGGTAAACATAAAACGGTTAAATGCAGGGATTGTCATGAAAGCAAAACAGCAGACAATAAAATAAAGTTCAAATTTGCTTCTCTTAATTCAGGCTGCAAAACGTGTCATCACGATATTCATTTCGGACAGTTTGATTCGGAGAAAAAAGGAAATATCCCGGTTTGTGAAAACTGCCACGGTTATGAAAATTGGAAACCTGTGAAATTTGATCATGAAAAAACGGCATTTCCTTTAAAAGGAGCTCACGAAAAATTATTGTGTTCATCTTGTCATAAAAAAGTTATAAAAAACGGTAATCAATTTATTCAATATAAATTAAGAGATTTTAAATGCGCTTCCTGTCATTCATAATATTTTTGATTGTGGGAACCGTTAGTATATTTCCGCAGTCTCCTCACGGAAAGGATTTAAAAATAGACTGCGCTTATTGTCATGAATCGACGAACTGGAAAATAATACCCAAGCATATAAAGTTTAATCATAACAAGGAAACCTCATTTAAACTAACTGGTCAGCATGTAAATGTTAGTTGTCAATCCTGCCATAAGAGTTTAATTTTTTCTAAAGTAAAAACTGAGTGCGTATCCTGTCATAAAGATGTTCACCAAAATTCTTTAGGACAAAACTGTGTAAAATGTCATACAACAAATACTTGGATAGTTTCGAACATAATTCAAATTCATCAAAACAGCCGTTTCCCTCTTGTAGGTGTTCATTTAAATGTAGATTGCCGAAGCTGTCATTCCGGTTATGATAATTTATACTTTCCGCCTCAGAGTGTTTCTTGTTTTAGCTGCCATGCCAAACAATATTATGCAACTACGTCGCCGAACCATGTTCAATCAAATTTTTCAACCAACTGCCAGGATTGCCATTCAATAACAAGCTTTACCTGGGGAACATCTAATTTTGACCATAGCTTTTTCCCGTTGGTAGGCGGTCATAATATAGCAAATTGTTTTAGCTGCCATAACCCGGGATCTAACTTTAAAGGATTAACGACCGATTGCTATCCTTGTCATAAGCAGCAGTATATGCAGGCAAAAAATCCTGATCATGTGGCGGCTAAATTTTCAACTAATTGTAAGGATTGCCATAATATTTACAGCTTTACACAAGCTACCTTTAATCATGCGACTACAGGTTTTGCTCTAACCGGAGCGCATGCTACTGTTTCATGTCAATCTTGTCATACAACAGGCTATACCAATACATCAAAGGATTGCTATTCCTGCCATAGTAAAGATTTTGCAAGTACAACAGATCCGAATCATGTAACTCAAGGATTTCCACATGATTGTTCCCAATGTCATTCTACAACTAACTGGAGCGGAGCTACATTTGATCATAGTACAACGGGTTTTCCGTTAACAGGTGCTCATACATCGGTTTCTTGTCAATCATGTCATTCAGCTGGTTACACAAATACACCTAGTGATTGTTATTCCTGCCATAGTAAAGATTTTGCAAGTACAACAGATCCGAACCATGTTGCACAAGGTTTTTCGCATGATTGTTCACAATGTCATTCAACAACAAACTGGGGTGATGCAAACTTTGATCATAGTACGACAGGTTTCGCATTGACCGGTGTTCACGCAACAACAACCTGTAATTCGTGCCATACATCAGGTTATACAACTCCGCCGCCAACGGACTGTTATAGCTGTCATCAGTCAAAATATCAATCGACGACAAGTCCGAGTCATACTGCGTCCGGTTTACCTCATACTTGCCAGGATTGTCATAGTGCATCAACATGGACACAATCGACATTTAATCATGCAACTACAGGGTTTACATTAACCGGTGCGCATGTTTCGTTGGATTGTTCATCATGTCATAAAGGAACCGTAACGGGATTGACGACAGATTGTTATTCATGTCATAGCCAGGATTTTGCAAATACAACCGATCCGAATCATGTTGCACAAGGATTTTCACATGACTGTACACAATGTCATTCGACAACAAACTGGGGTGATGCAAACTTTGATCATAGTACGACAGGTTTTGCATTAACCGGAGCTCATGCAACAACAACCTGTAATTCGTGCCATACATCAGGTTATACAACTCCGCCGCCAACGGACTGTTATAGCTGTCATCAGTCAAAATATCAATCGACAACAAGCCCGAGCCATACAGCTTCCGGTTTACCTCATACATGTCAGGATTGTCATAGTACATCAACATGGACACAATCGACATTTAATCATGCGACTACAGGATTTACATTGACGGGTGCTCATGTATCACTGGATTGTTCATCGTGCCATAAAGGAACAGTTACGGGACTGACAGCGGATTGTTATTCATGCCACAGTAAGGATTATGCTAACACAACGGATCCACCACACAGCAGTCAAGGATTTCCACACGACTGTTCACAGTGTCATTCAACAACCAATTGGAGCGGGGCAACATTTGATCATAGTACAACGGGTTTCCCGTTAACCGGTGCGCATACCAGCGTATCTTGCCAATCATGCCATACATCGGGCTATACAACACCGCCGCCTACTTCCTGCTATCCATGTCATACTTCGGATTATAACAATACCAATAATCCGCCTCATCAGTCTGCAGGCTATCCGACGGATTGTACTCAATGCCATACTACAACAGCGTGGTCTCCATCTACATTTAATCATACGTCATATTTCCCGCTTACAGGTAGTCATAATACAGCCTGCGCAAATTGTCATCAAACGATATCTAATTTTGCTGTTCATTCATGCAATGCAGTATGCCACAAAAATGCTCATCATCAAAATGAAGATTGTTATAATTGTCATAAAACAGGAAGTGGTGATTAGAATAAATTTTGGAATCTATGTTAATGAATAAGAATATTATTAAAATACTTTTTTTTATTTTATTAATTACATTTTCGTTGAGAATGTCTCTGGCAAAAACTTATATAAGTAAAAAACAAGGCAAGATTTCCTTTATAACTTCACAGAATATTTACGTGAGATTTGAAAATACAGAAGGTATATCGGTTGGTGATACAGCCTTTTATTTTTATAAAAGAAAGTTTGTTCCCGTTATGGTTATACAGTTTTTATCTTCAGGTTCATGTTCGGGCAAAAAAATAAGCGACTTAAATTTAAAAGTAGACGATAAAGTTTTTGTTTGGGCTAAACATGATGATAGTAAAGCGAAGATAATCGATAAAACAGGTAATGAAATAGATACTAATTTAGTTAATGATTCTTCCAAACAAAAAATAAAGAAAAATAAATTTAATATTCCGCAGCACCGGCCTAATTTTTACGGCAGCTTTACTGCAAATTCCTTTTCAGGATTTGCAAACTATGCCAACAGTGTTCAGACTCAAAGCTGGTGGTATTCACTAAATTTAAATGCTGAAAATATAGGGGGTTCTCCTATTTATTTTAAAGATTATATGAACTTTTCTTATTTAACTTCCGAATGGAACAGCATAAAATCCAACGTGTTCAATAATTTAAAAATTTATGATTTAGCTTTAGGCTATAAGGTAAATAAATTCAGCGTTTGGCTTGGCCGTCATATTAACTACAATATTTCAAGCTTAGGACCGGTAGACGGCCTTCAGGTTAAGAAAGGATTCGGGAATTTTTCTTTCGGCGGTGTTGTAGGTTCAAGGCCCGATTTTTTGCATATGGGGATAAATTCAAATTTATTTGAGTATGGTGCTTATATAAATAGGTCGGATACAATAAATCACCGGCAAATGGAAAGTACAATCGGAGTTTTTCAGCAATCAAACCATGGAAAAACAGACAGAAGATTTCTATACTTCCAGCATAATAATAATATATTTAATAATTTATATCTGTTTTTTTCTTCCGAAGTCGATCTTTTTAAATTACAGAACAACAAAGCTAAGAGTGATTTCTCTTTAACCAGTTTATATCTTTCGACTCAATATACTCCTGTTAGACCGTTAACCATTAATTTGTCTTATGATGCCAGGAGAAGTGTCATTTATTATCAAACATTTAAAAGTCTTTATGACAGTCTTTTTCAAAATCTGATTAGACAGGGATTTCGTTTAAGCTTTTTTATTCGACCCTTTACAGAGACATTTATAAATTTAGGCGGAGGCTACAGCTTTCAAAAAGGGGATATAAGACCTTCAAAAAATTTTAATATTTCCGTCAATCAATCGGAAATTCCTTTTTTTGATATTTCTGCCTTAATTTCCTTCAACAAAATTTATAGTAATTATCTTACCGGTTCTGTTTACGGCCTAACTTTAACCAAGTATATCCCGTTAAATTCCACTAGTATTTCTGCCGGTATATCAAAGCTTCATTATAGTTTCAGCGGGCTTTCAAACAATTTAGATCAGAAAATAGCAACAGTGCAAATTTCTACGAGACTGCTGGATCAAATATTTTTTAATATTTATTATGAAGGTGAGTTTGAAGGTAAAACTACTTACGGCAGGTTTATGGCCGGAATTAATTATAGGTTTTAGCAAAATTATTTTTAATTTACGGTTACTTAATTTTAACCATCACTTTTCTAAAAATGCGGAAAAATTTAAATGAAAAAAATTAAACCTTTATATATCTATTTAGCCGGAATAATACTTTGTATTGTTTTAATTTACCTGGTTTCGCCCGGTAATAACAGTAAAGATACTTCTGCATCTTCTATAACCGCGCCGCCCGGGGATATATCAAACCAGCAAATGCCGAATGATTCTATCCATAAATCTTTAGCGAATCCGCTGGCGCAAAAGCCTTCTAAGGATAATGTAATGGGCAGTATAATGCAGCATATGGAAGAATTAAAAGAAGATGTTAATAAACATCCGGGCGATACTTTAAAACTGAGACAGTATGCTGACTTTTTAAATGAAGCACACCAAAAAGACAAAGCGATTATTTACTATCAAAGGATACTAAAAAAGGATCCGCGGAGAGTCGATATATTAACATCACTTGTTTTTATATATTATAGTGAAAAGAATTTTAACGAAGCGGAAAAGTATTTAAACAAAATTTTATCGGTAGACAGAAATAATGTGGAAGCTATGTACAATCTTGGAGCCGTATATGCTACCAAAGGAGAAAAAGATAAAGCAAAAAAAATATGGACAAAAATCGTGAATAATTATCCCTCCTCTCCGGTTTCTCAAAAAGCTAGGGAATCTATTCAAAGATTATAAAAGTTGATGTGGGAGATTTTATCAGCACCAGCCTATAATTCTAAAATCTGAGAAGTTTAAGTGCTTATCAACGCATTTGAGAAAAACCGTTCCCAATGTCATTCATTTTAGATGAAAAATACGAATTATTTTAATTGATAATTTTATATTTTATTGGTATAAAATCTGCTTGTTAAGTTAAAATTAAATTTAGTTTAGGAGTTTTAAATGAAAAATATTAAGCCTGTTTTTATATACGGGTTTGGAGTAATTTTAGCCTTAGTTGTGTTTTGGATTATTTCATCTCAAGATAATTCTACTTCAAAAGTGCCGGCTAGCGACATAACCAGCAAACAAATGCCTAATGACAGCCTCCATAGAAGTCTTCAAATGCCCGGGAACAAACCCGACAAAGCTAATGTAATGGCAAGCATAATGAAGAAGATGGAAGAGATGAAAAAAGATGTTCAGGAAAACCCTAAAGATACGGTAAAAATAAAAAAGTACGCACAATTTTTAGAAGCTGCCCACCAATCTAAAGAAGCGTTGGTATATTTCGACAGGATTTTAAAAATTGATCCCAAAAGAATAGATATACTTTATTCCGAAGCTTACATTAATTATAGGGACCGCAATTTTAAAGATGCGGAAAAATTACTCAATAAAATAATTTCTATTGATAAAACGAGTCTTCAAGCATATTACAATTTAGGGGCGGTTGCTTTCAGCAGCGGGAATAAAGCAAAAGCTAAAGAAATTTGGACAAAGCTGGTAAAACAACACCCGAACAGTAAAATCGGTAAGTTAGCTAAAAAAACTTTAGACCAAATATAATTTTATAATTTTGTTTCGCAGTATTTAAAGATGATATCTTTTTAAAAAAGATGTCATCTTTTTATGTAAAGTAAAAATTTCATAGGGGTATCATATCTTGTTTGATATCAAACAATTAAATTGATTTTTAACTATATATATAATAGTTTTATTGCGGTTAGTAATTTTTAACATTAACAACGATAACGAGGTTAATTTATGAAAAGAATTACATCATTATTATTCTGTATTATCTTTTTAGCTGCAATAACCGCGGCTAATGCACAGGATATTCATAGAACAGGCGGACAGGCTCGTATATATTCAATGGGAAATAACCCGTACATTATAGATCCTGAATTTATCAAATTAAATCCTGCTTGGGCGTCGGATTATTATAATTTCCTTTGGGGAGATATAGGGTCTAATGCCGGTGCAGCTTTCGGTGATAATAGCAACGGTCAGTTTGCGGGACTTAATGTTAGAATCAATTCAAGGTTTACTGTTGGCGGTTTGGTTACAGTTAATACTGCTAATCCGTTTGTATCAATAAGTACGTTAGATCCCTACGGGTTGGTTCAAAGTATTAATAATGCCATAGGTATTAATAGAGTTGTTCCTCTTAATAATAATTTTGAAGCGTTGGCATCTTTTAAATATGGACCTTCAACTTTTGGTCTCGGTATTGCTTATGCTGCTACTCAAAATGAATTTGATAGAGTGGGGCAAACTGCAGAAATCGGAGATGCAAGTCAATTTGGAATTAACGCCGGACTGCTTTCAAGATTAACAGGTAATATTACAATTGATGCAGGGGTAAGTTTAATTTTCCCTTCTACCTCTTATCAACCGGTTGCGGGAAACAATACAAAATTATCGCAGACAATTTTATTGTTAAATGCAAGATCATTTATAAATGTATCACGTAGATTAACATTTGTTCCGTTAATTGCATTACAATCTGCTTCGGGAAGTATTGACGCTGGCGGATCCAGCGGTGATCTGCCTTCATTATTTAATTTTAGAATAGGAGTAGGTGCAAACTATAAAATAGATGAATTTTTACTTGCCGGAGGAGTCGGGATAGATTTTAACAGTCAAAAAACACCTAGTATACCTAATGTTTCTCCACAGTTAACTAATAGTTCTGTTCAATTCCCGGTTTGGAATTTAGGCGCCGAATGGATTGCAACAAAATGGCTTGTTGCCAGACTAGGTTACATGGCTTCTACTACTAATTCTACTACGGAAACTACCTATTCTACAACTCAAACTAATCAAAATATTGTAACATCTTATGCGCCGGGTACTGTTACTTTGGGTATCGGATTAAGATTCGGAGGATTTTCTTTGGATGCAACTGTTAACAGTGATGTAATTAGGCAAGGATTAAACATAATTGGCGGCGGAGGGCCGACTTTCGCTTATGTTTCAACAAGCTATGCGTTTTAATTAATACATTAAAAAAACTATTAATCAAACCCGCATTTAACAGCGGGTTTTTTTATATGCAAGTCTCTATAAAAATTAATAGAAATTTTTGGTCTATAAATTCTAATGTTTTCTAATTATCTAAATATTCCTATCTTACAATTACAAAAAAATATAAAAAGATGTTTGAATACGTAGGTGCTATACACATGCATTCGGTTTTCTCCGACGGTTCCGGGGAAGTGCCCGACATTGCAAAATTTGCCGGCGAAGTCGGATTAGATTTTATCATACTTACGGATCATAACACATTAAGAGCATTAAAAGAAGGATACGAAAGCTGGTATAACGATACTTTATTATTGGTCGGGTGCGAGATTAACGATAAAGAAAATAAAAATCATTATCTAGCTTTTGGAATCGAGGATGCATTTTCTACAAGGATTTCTGCCAAAGAATATGTTCGGAAGGTAAAGGAATCAGGCGGTATAGGCTTTTTAGCACATCCACATGAAAAAAGAACCCACATGAAAGAACATCCGCCGTATCCATGGATTGAATGGGATACGGAAGATTTTACAGGAATAGAAATATGGAATCACATGTCCGAGTGGATGGAAAATCTTACCGAACAAAATAAATATCAAAACTTTATTCATCCTTTAAGATCTATTACAAAACCGCCCGAAGAAACATTAAAACTATGGGATGAATTAAATTTAAAAAGACGTGTTGTCGGAATAGGCGGAGTAGATGCTCACGCTCATAAATACAATATGCTAGGGTTTTTTGAAGTGGAAATTTTTCCCTATAAAGTATTATTTAAATCTATAAGAACTCATATCTTAACTAAGAATGAGATTATTCGGGATGAAGATCCAAAACAGATTGAGAATCCGAAAAAAATAATTTACAATGCACTTAAAAGCGGAATGTGTTTTTTCAGCAACGATTACCATGGTGACTCCAAAGGGTTCAGATTTTTTGCCGAAGCAAATCATACAAAATTTAATATGGGCGAAACTATAAACCATAGCGGAAAAGTAAAATTTAAAGTTTTTGTACCGGCTCAAACTTCCGAGATAAGATTAATTAGAAACGGAAAGCAGATTGATTCGGTTGAAAACAGCGAATGCGAATTTATTATCAGCAAAGACGGGGCATACAGGGTCGAAGTATATTCAAACGGGAATGCATGGATTTATTCGAATCATATAAGATTAAATCTCTAAAGAAGAATTTATAATATCTCCGGTTTCCAAATCTCTTTGTGCAGAAGAACCATTCAATCTCATTATAATAATTAAAGAAGAAATGAAATTCTCCCGGTTTTTTAGGGTTAAAATTTTAATTTAAGAATTAGAAATATTCTGTTTGTAACTAAAGATAATTAGAGTAATTATCTAGTTTTTAATTTATAGTATAAAAAATTTAAAAATTATTTTCCTTTTTTTTATAAGCGGAGCTTTTTTTAAGATTATTCGAGGGATTTTTAAAAATTTTGAAGCCTCTTTGCAAAAAAGGTTTTAGATCGGAAAAATCTAGAATAGCAAAAACATGCTTTGAAAAATAAGGTTTGATTAATTCTGAAAACATTATTTCCCTCTTAAATACACGCGGGATTGAGTAGCTGAAATCCCTGAAAAAGTCTATCCAGTATATACCTTCCTTGAAATTCAAAGAATTTAGAGGCTCTTTCCCTAGAATATAATATTGGTATTCGAGCAAGGGTACATTTATGCCGCATCCGTTAAATAGATAGTTTGATAAATTGTACCTTCCGTTGATTTCTAAAAACTTGTATTTATTTTCTTTTAAATCTTTTCTGAATTCTATACAACAATAGCCGGTAAACTCTAGATGCTGTAAAATTTTTCTTGAAGGCAGAATTATTTCTTCAATCTTTTCCAATGTTTCAGTATCCTCTTAACCATAAAAAATGCAAATACAACAAAAAACATAACCAAAACCAAACTTACAATATTCCCAACACTGCCTTCTCCCCTAAAAAT
>CAZHBJ010000052.1:0-19442 GCA_964530445.1 uncultured Ignavibacteriaceae bacterium | reverse complement strand
TACAGCGGTTGTAAAAAACATTGGTGTGAAGATGGAATTCCAACCGAATTAAATACCAGAGAGTTGAAAAGAGTTCTTGCTTAAATTTCTCTTTTGATAAAATTCCTAATTTTTATAAATAAGAATTCTTTTTAATTATACGAATTCAAATTAATTTTATTTATGAAAAATATTAGGATCATAATATTATCGGTTCTTTTATTATCCGTGGTATTATGGTTTTTGTTTGAATTAAATAAATCCTCAGATGAATATTTATATGGAAACTCATACAGGCAAAATAAACTAGTAAACACAATTCGTCTGCATAAGTACGGTATTACAGGGGAAAAAATTACAATTGGTATAATAGATGCCGGGTTTTATACCCAGCATACTGTTTTTAAAAAAGCTAAAATCGTTAAAGAATTTGATTTTGTTACTAAGAAGTCGACTACAGCAAATTTTGAACATATAAAAGGAATGGATCATGGTACTAATGTTTTTTCAGTGGTAGGCGGGTATAAAGTAAACGAATTAATTGGAATTGCCTATGATGCAAACTTTATTTTAGCAAAGACGGATATTTCAACGGACCGGTTAAAAGAAGAAGAAAATAACGCGGTAAAAGCCTCACGATGGATGTTTCAAAGCGGAGCTAATATTATAACAACTTCACTAAGTTTTAACAAGTTCGATAATGCGAATTATTACTTTCCGTATCAAATGAACGGTAAAACGGCAAGAATAACACGAACAGCGGATAGTCTTGTCAATCTTGGAGTTATTTATGTTTGTTCAGCCGGAAATAATTATGAAGAGCAGTGGAGAATAATTGAACCTCCCGGAGACGGATTTAAGGTTCTGACGGTAGGTTCTATTGATAAAAATCTAAATCATTCTTTTTTCAGTTCCTGCGGGCCGACTGTTGACGGTAGAATTAAACCGGATATTGTTACTCCCGGGGAAGGAGTATGGACTGCAAATTATTTACCAAAATTATTACCTGTGTTTAGCTGGAATCACGGTACTTCATTATCGGCACCAATAGCTGCAGGCATTGCAGCACTTGTTTTATCCGCGCATCCTGAGCTTTCAAATGAACAAGTTATAAAAGCAATTAAAAATACATCATCTAAGTCAAACAACCCTGATAACTTATACGGCTGGGGTGTACCGGATGCTGAAAAAGCCGTTACATATTACGGACCTGCTTTTTCAAATACACCTGAGTTAAATAATTTTAAAGATAAACTCGAAGTAAGAACTTACGTTTTCAGTAGTTTTGGTTTGGTAAAATCCAGTGTAAAAATGTTTGTATTAAAAAACGATAAAACGAATGGGAAAATATTTAAGATGAAAGAGATAAAGGATAATTATTATTTATATGGTATTAACTTAAATGAAAAAGATTATAAAATTAAAATTTACTTTAAAGCTAAAGATAGAAAAGGGGACATGACAAAATTTCCTTCAGGTATTTTAGGCAAGTACTTTGTATTAAGAAAAATACAAGGCAAATTCAAAATTATAAATTAAGAATGAACTTATGCTAGATTTTAAATTGTTAATTGATAACCCAAATATCCGGTTGTAGTGTTGTTGCCATTCAAAGTCTTACCAACAGAGAAAAGTATATGATTATGGTCATTCAAATTTATGTAACCGCCTAAGCTGAAACCTTCATTAGATTTTGAATCAACATTGTCTGCAGTTTGATAATAAATCTCACCGCCGAGAGTTACTACTTCCGATAGATCATACTGAGCTTCCCAACCGACAAAACCCCAATTACGATTTCCCGGTCCGGGGTTATACCAAAAACCTCCTCCGCCGTAAGTAGTAAATTTTCCGGAAGTCTTTTGAATCCATATAGGAACGTATACACGTGTATGTCCTTCTCCAAGATTTGTATTTTTATTCCCTGTTGGCACCAAAACCAGTGGGAATGTTCCTACCTGAAATGAACCGTCATCAGAATTAATAAATCTATATTTTACACCAAGTTCAGTATCGGAATATCCGTAGATTGTACCTCCAGGGGAATGATTGTAATCCAATGGCGCTAATAGGTGAACTTGAACATTAGGAACTAGTCCATAATTTATTTCAAAGTGGGGAAGAGTAACATCCGATTCACTAGTTGTATAATCCATTGCCGAAGAGACATAAAATTCCCAGTGCGTAAAGCCTACCGGTACCGGATCATCTGTAGTAAATGGGGGGCCGGCAAAAACTGCTTCTGCAGTTAAAATAGTAATAACAATTAATGAAGTTAAAAACTTAGAAAAATTAATATTCATATAATTTTAAAAATGGATGAGATTATTAAACTCCGCATTAAAAAATAGAGAAAAAAGAAAAATTAAAATGCTTTTAATATCACAAACTATGTCTGACAAATTGCATCAATTATTTCTGGAAATTATCAACTTATAGAATTAAATATTTTATTTTGATTGAAGCTTATTATAAAAATTCTGCAAAACATAAAATGCTTCTTTTTTTTCACCGCGGTTTGAAATGAGTCCTTTTCTGTTCCAAAAATCCTGTATATAAGGTAAAGGTCTTCTAGGCGATCTGAAATCCATTAAAATCCACGGACTCATACCGCTTAAGAATGAAATCTTTTTTAACATTTTAATTTGGTTCTTATAAACATTTGCCTGGTATTCTTCGGTCCACCTTGTATCTTTATTTCCATGATAACCGTATAATGCACCTGCACCGAGTTCACTTATTATAACTGGTTTATTAAATTTACTTGCCCACTTAAATTTAGGGACATCGACTGGTTTTGCAGCATACCAGCCTAAATATTCATTAACACCGATTACATCAAGGTAATTGCTTAACGAATCATCAATTATCATTGTTTTGCCTTGTTGATCTAATTCCGTTGCTGCAGTAATTAATCGAGTCGGATCAAGATTTTTAGTTTTATTAATAAGACTTTCCAAAAATGCATTCCGCTCATTACTTCTTGGTGTTTCATTTGCCATCGACCAAATTATTATTGAAGCTCTATTTTTATCCCTGGTTATCATTTCGGTTAATTGATTTTCGGCATTTGCTAAAGTACCTTTATTGTTCCATTGGATAGTCCAGTAAACCGGTATCTCAGACCAGACCATTAAGCCTAATTTGTCTGCTTCTCTAACCATAAATTCATTGTGAGGATAATGAGCTAAGCGGACATAATTGCAGCCAAGCTGCTTTGCCCAAGTAAGCAACGTAACTGCATCTTCTTTACTATAAGCCCTTCCGGATCTGAACGGAGCTTCTTCATGAATTGAAATTCCACGTAAAAATATCGACTTACCGTTTAATAAGATTTTATTACCTTTTGTTTCAATTGATCTGAATCCAATATTATCTTCAATTGTATCGGTTTCACAAATAATTTTAACTTGATACAAATAAGGATTTTTTGGCGACCATAATTTTAGTTTAACATTAAAATTTAATTTTGCAATACCGGAATTATTCGAATTGAATTCTTTAACAACTCCGGCATCGGGAATTTGTAAAGTTAATCTTTGCTTTTTATTATTACCATTTAATTTTATCCAGCCGTTTATTTCATCAGTTGCACCTTTTTTTAATTGAATAAAATAATCCTGTATAAAAGTTTTTGGCTCATCTATAAGAAAAACACCGCGGGTTAATCCTCCGTAATTCCACCAGTCCGTATTTAAGGTCGGAACGCCTTCTCTTAATCTTTTATTATCTGCTTTAACCACAATAAAATTTTTACCGCTTTTAATAATATTTGTCACCTCAAAATCGAATGGTGTAAATCCGCCTATATGTTCTCCTAATTTTTTACCATTTAAATAAACAATTGCGCTATAATTTACCGCCCCGAAATAAAGAAAAATTCTTTTATTATTTTTCTTTACATAATTAAAAGATTTTTCATACCAAATAGTTCCTTCATAGAAAAACAATTTATCTTTTTGTGTGTTCCAATCTCCGGGAACTTCAAGAGTTTCTGATTTATCAAAATCATATTCAACGAGGTCGCTTTTATCCTTCGGCTTTTTATTTTGAAAATAACCGTCTCCTCTAGGCTTATAACGGTAATCATAGTATCCGTTTTCATACGGATCAATAATAATTCTCCATTCTCCGTTTAAACTAATTGTTTTTCTGTGGCTTACATTTGTTAGTAATTCGTACGGTTGTGAGAAAACCAATGAATTGAAAGTAATTATACAAGAAAGTATCAATAAGAATTTCATTTAGGACCCCGGATATAAATGAATTTATATTAACCTTTTTAAAATAATAATAAATGCTCTTAAGTATGGTTTAAATCTGAAAACAAAAAAATTAACTCCGGGGGAAGATATGGTAAAAATAATATATTAAAAGAATGTTTACGGGCAGTTAAATAAATTAAAAAGGCGGTATAAAACCGCCTAAAGCAAATTTAATATTTATTCCTTTTTTTATGTAAAAGATTCTTTCAGTCTTCTGGCAACCGAAATAAAGAATCCGAAAACCATTATTAAAATCCCCGTCCATACAAGATTAACAAAAGGTTTTGTACTGGCAGAAATTGAAAGCACTTCTTTTGGCTTTGAAGCAGCTTCATTGTCTTGATTTAATTTGCCGAAAATTATCTCAGCTTTTTTTGAAGCGGGGTCAACCTTAGTAAGTTGAATTTTGAGGTTAGCATCTTTCAACTCAACGGGAACAAAATGTACGCTTCTTCCTTCTTTTTTCATCAAGGCTTCAACTTTATAAGTCTTATTGTTTTTTACAATAGTAAGATTTGCACCCATTTGAAAGTCTCCGCCGCTTTGCATTATGCTTAAATCCGGTGCAACAAATTTAGTATAAGTTACTTTCGCACCGTCTATAGTCTTTTGGTCTCCGAGGTCCATCGATATCGTTTCACCTTGAGTTGATTGATTCGATGTACCGTTATCGTAACCTAAAGGAGATACATAAAAATCTTTGGTAAGCATTGATAAAATTGCCGGTTCTCTCATTAAACCGTTATTGAATTGACTTATATACATTATAGGACTAATCGTAAATTCCTTATTGCCTTTTTTCATATTTATATCGAAGGCATATTTTTTATTGTTATCGACAGAACGGTATCCGGTAAATGTCATCTGGTAACCGAACGCACTGCTGGTTTTGTCTTTTACAAGATCAATATCTTTCTCGCGGCTGTAAACGGAAGAACTAACTACACCAAGAAGGAATAATGCAATACCTATATGAGCTACATAAGCGCCTAACATTTTTTTGTTACCGCGGATTATCTTTATTGCAATTTCGAGATTTACTATTAAAGCAAATGTAGTTGACAAAATAAGCAGCATTACCATTATATCCCCAACTCCGCCGAATATTATAATTAATGCCGATAGGACAATAGTAGCAGTAATTGAGAACAAAGATTTCTTTAATAAATCTTGTCCTTTGGTTGATTTCCATTTTAATAAAAGGCTTCCGCCGTTTAGCAGACCGATTATAATTGCAAGAGGGATATGTATTTGATTATAAAAATGTGCGTCTACAGAATGCCCGAAAATAGGTGCTGAAGTTCCTAATAAAACAATAGTTGCCGATGCACATAATACAATAGATGCCGTAAATAAGGATAATTCCCTTGATAAAATTCCGCCTTCGTTTTTTTCATGAAGTGTTAAGAATTTCCAGCGGTATGCCAATGTTCCGAGACCGAGGAATAAAAAAGTGCCTACAAAAATTACAAGGAATAGATATACCATTGTTCCGGGGTTTACAAAAGAATGAACCGAAGCATCGCCTAATACACCGCTTCTTGTTAAAAATGTACTATAAATTACAAGTACATACATCATTATTCCTAGTATTAGATTCGTTTTAGCATATCTTCCTACAGTTTCACCTTTAGCCTGACTTTTTCTTTGAACTAACAATGTATGTATGCTGGCAACTCCAACTAGCCACGGAATAAGACTTGAATTTTCAACAGGATCCCAAGCCCAGTAACCACCCCATCCTAACATTTCGTAAGCCCAGTAACCTCCGAGCATAATGCCTAAGCCGAGAATTCCGGCAGCCGCCAAAATCCAGGGGAATGCTTGTTTAACCCAATCACTGTAATCGTTTTTCATCATTGCAGCCATAGCAAAGCAGAAAGGTACGGTTGCCATTGAAAAACCCGTGAAGAGAATCGGAGGATGTATTTGCATCCAGAAGTTTGTTAATTGAGGATTAAGTCCTCTTCCGTCAATAATAAATTCCTTTATCGGTATATGATTGGCAGTTAATACTCCAAATAAATCCGAACTCATTTTAATAAATTGCTGACCTGAAGAACCATCGCTGAAAAGAAAATTCTGCAGAAAAGGTAAATGAATCATTGCAGCATTAATATTCTTTATACTGATAAATAAAGGCTCGCTCCAAATATAAACGAAGGGGTTCTTGAATAGGGGTGAAACCATAACCAGAATGAAAGAAGTGGCTAGAGTAAAAACAGTCATAACTCTCGGTTCAAGATCACCTCGCTTTGAGGAATATGATTGAAGAATTAAGCCAATAATCGAAGTTAACAGCAGCCACAGCATAAAGCTGCCTTCCTGTCCTGCCCAGAATGTAGCTAATAAAAATCCTTTCGGAAGATGATTGCTGCTGTATTCATAAATATACCTATACTGGTACTGGTGCGTCAGCATTAAATATTCAAGCAGCACTGCTGCTATTATTACAAGCATCGTTGTAATATGGTAAGCTAATCTTCCGTAATTAATTGTGTTAGTATATCCTCTGTAACTGAGGAAATACATAATCATCGCAATTATACTGCTTGCGAGAGCGATTGATAAAATTATACTGCCAATCATTTATTCCTCATAACCTAATTATTGGTTAATGATAATTAATAGATAAAAATATCTTAAATCATATAAAATGAATAACTCAATCCCTTAAGGTTGATTAAAGGATTGTTGTCCGCATTATTCCTGAAGTGAAAGAAAGTTTACAGCTTAGATGTTTTCATGCCCTGCGGGTTCTGGCCTTCGTATTTGCTAGGACATTTAGTTAATATATTGGTAGCATGGAAGTATCCGTCCTTATATTCACCGGTTACAACTACGCTTCGTGCCGATTCGAAATTATTCGGCATCATCCCGTTATATACAACTTTCATCTGGTTGCCGCTATTATCCGCTATATAAAATGAGAATGTTCTATTTATTTTATCAATAGTATAGTTCTTGTCTCTAATCCAACTGCCGGTAGCCTTTACAATTTTTTCCTGTTTCTTAACTTTAGCAAAGTTGTTTTCGTATTTAATATTACTTTGAGTAAATAAGTAACCCATAAATACCAGAAATACAACAATAATAAAACCGCCCAACAAATATTTATTTTTCATTTTTATCTCCATTCATTTCTTTTTCAACACTTTTTATTCTCTTATCGAGGTTATACAGGTATAAAAATATTCCTGTCCACACGATAAGTACAATTATCATAACGATAAATATCGCATTTTTGTTTAGGAATTCATATAATCCTTGCACATTACTCCTTTATAGAATGTTTATTAAGTCTGTCTTTATAAATTAATGATTTATAACCGATGTTCCACATCCAAAAATAAAGGATAGTAAAACCGATTAAAGATAAGAAAAATATTAATTCCATGTTTGCATTCATCTTAAAATCTATTACAGGTCCGGAATTTGAATCACCTAATGAACCGGGGTGTAAACCTCTCATAATTCGAGGCATAATAAATACAAAAAACGGTACGGTTAAGAATGCTATAATAGAATAAACTGCCGAAAGGGTAGCTCTTTTTTCTTCGGATTCAATTGAAGACCTTAGTGCAAACCAGGCTCCGTAAATTAATAAGAGTGCAAATATACTTGTTTGTCTTGGGTCCCAGCTCCAAAAAGCGCCCCAAGCAAATTTAGCCCATACAGCACCTGTAATTGTAGCAAGTATTGTAAAAATTATTCCCAATTGAGCTGCGGCATAAGATTTTGCATCATCATCCAAATTTTTTTTGCGCAAATATTTTATACTGTAAATTGTCGACATTAAAAATGCAATAACCGAAAGCCATGCAGTAGGGACATGAAAGAATATTATTTTAGCGTTTTCTTTTAATCCTGGTATAAGAGGAAATTCATACCATGCATGAGGAACAGGTACAATAGGGAACGCAATCCCTGCAATCGAGACGAAAGCTAAAAGCAAAAATAAAAATATTTTCCACGCCATATTCATTTACCTAATAATAAATAAAATTACTAATCTTTCCATACAAAATCGAATAACATATATGATGCTGTGAGCATAATGACATCATAACTAAATAATATTGCCAGTTCAATTTTGGCATCAATAAAACTTGCACCTTGATTAGACAATAAAGTTAACTGAACAGAAGTTAAAATTAAAGGCAGTAAAATCGGAAATGAAAGTACTGGATACAAAGTTCCTTTTGCGCCTGCTTTGGAAATTATAGCTGCAATTATTGTTGATGCCACTGCAAGCCCGATATTCCCGAGAATGAAAGAAACAGTGAACAATGCAAAATTTCTTATAATAAATGAATCAAAAAGTGCTCCATACAAAACTGCAATAATAATATTCATGCATAATACCAATATCAAATTAAAAAGCAGCTTGCCGGAAAAAACCGTTGAAGGAGATGCAATTAAATGAAGAGTTAAACTGGTTCCTCTTTCTTCCTCGGAAACAAACGCACGTGCCAGGCCGGACATTGCAGAGAAAAATATTACAACCCAGAATAAACCATCGGTTAAGCTTTGGGTGATTTTTTCATTTCCAATTGAAAATAAGATAACGCTGATTGCAACAATAATGAACATAACAAGCGAATTTACCGCATATCTTGTCCTTAGTTCCGAACGGAAGTCTTTCTTATATAATGCATATGCGCTAAAGTTCATTTTCTTATTCTCTGCCTTGGGAAAAATATTGATTTAGTATATTAATAATTTTTACCAGCAAAAATTTTATTTAATAAAAAATAGTCTTTTAATTATTAATTTGGCCCAAAGAATCAGGCTTTTCAATCTGTAATATAAATTTTAATTTTTGTTGTTTAAAACGAAACAATAACTATGCCGCCGGAATTATTTAATCATGATTCTTAAAATCTTCTAATTTTATAATTTGACTGCAATATTGCAGGTCGGATTTTTCGTTCGAAGCAATGATGACTAAGCTTGATTTTCCTTCTTCTTCAACAATCTTATAAACCGATTCTTTCCCTTTTTCGTCTAAATTTGATGTGGGCTCGTCTAAAATCAATAATTTGGGTGAATGCATTAGTGCAAAGATAAATTTTAACCGCTGCTTCATGCCGGAGGAATAAGTTTTTACCAGGTCGTCTTTTCTGTTATAAATTAGAAATTCATTTAAAAGATATTCGATTTTTTCTTTATTAAACTCAACTTTTCTAATTTCTGCAAAATAATTTAAATTTTCCCATGCAGAAAATTCTTCATATAAAACAAGATACGGCGATACGAAACCGATAAAGTTGTGAAGCCGCTCAGGGAGTATTTCTTTTTCGTTTTCTTTATGAATTATTTTTCCGCTTGTGGGTGAGTTAATTCCTGCAATTATTTTTACCAGTGTCGACTTTCCAGAGCCGTTTGCTCCCGCAATTCCGAGTATTCCTTCATTTTGTATTTTGAAATTAAGATTCTTAAATATTAATCTTCTTCCAAAAGTTTTGTTTAATTCTTTAGCTTCTACAGAATAATTACTCATCTAATTATTACCAGCTTCCCTATAATTTTATTTCCTCCTGATTTAGTAACGTAAATATAAACACCTGTTGGAAGTTTTTCCCCGTTATTTTTCAAACCGTTCCAAACTATAACATATTTACCGTTTACCGGTGAACTTATGGTTTGTTGTCTGGAATATACCAAATTCATACTTGAAGAATAAATATTTAAATATGTACTCTTAGAAGCATCCGGCTTAACGGGAATATAAATATAAGAATTCTTTTTGTAAGAAAAGGGTGAAGGAAATGCAAAATCATTACTAGTGATAAAATATTTTCCCGATTCAAACAGCTTATTATTTAAGAAACCTGAAACAATCCAGAATGCCTGATTTGCAGCGCTGAATTTTTCGCTGTACGAAAAATTTGCACCGCTGTTCGCGTAAAGAGTATATTTAAAAGGCAGGTAATTATTAACACTATCAATTCCCTGAGTTATATCGAAGTTTGTAATAAGGCTTACAAGAGTATCATTATTTGAAGGATTAACAAAACGAATAAATGTATTTGTAACAGGATAAGTTGAAATTTGTACTGTTTTGGACGGCGGCACTATTTGCAGTGTAGTTATCGGTTGAATAATAGGGTATTCGGACGCCGAAGAGAAATACCCTGATTCTGCATGATAATTTGTATAATACGTCCAAATTCCGAATTTATTAAACTGTTCGCGGAAGGTTGTATTGTAATCAAGTAAACTGTTTGAAATTGCTTGAAGGGCTCTCATATTCGGCATCAACTGCCACTGTTTTTTTATTATACCATACCCGAAATTTTCTTCAAGAAAAATATTCCAAATTGCTAAAGCATATTCTTGATTTCTGCCCCCGTTATTTTTCCCTAGTGAGAATTGAGTATTATCAAAGTATGCAGGTAAATACTGGTAATAATCATGAATAGAAGGATAAACAAAATGTTCCATTGATGTTGAAGTCAACTCATAAAAAAATTCATCTAAGTCATACCTGTAAATATAATCTCCTATTTGTATGCTGTGGTGAAATTCATGAGCAACGGTAACCCTGGCTGCATTAATTCCTGTTGTATAAAATCCGGCAAAAGAATTGTCAATAACCATATATGATGTATACCTGTTTGTTCCTGTACCAATTTCGGAGTCAGGTTCGGTGTAGCCGTATGAATCCCCTTGATGAATGATATAAATATCATATTTATTATCTCCGCCTGCTCCGTTATCGGAAGGCGGCGGTGGATAACCTAAATAATTGACTTCAAAATTATAAGCGGAATCTAAAGCAATTGCCAGGGAATCCAGGTTATACCGGGGAACATTTATTCCTGTTACATCATAATGAACTCTAAAAAATCCGTTTGGAGTAACAAAACTCGTGTCTGTTATAGGTCTTGCCAGCAAAGGTTTAAGAACTGCTTTTTGCACAGCTGAAAAACGGTTGAAATTCACTTTGATTTCACTGACTATTCCGAATGTACACTTATAATATGTTGTATCAATAGACTGAATACCTTTAATGCCTTTGGTACTCAATGAAGGTTCTCGCATTTGAATAAATTTGTTATATAAAGAATCAAGCTGTCTATTATTTAAATCCTGAGCTTTAACCAAATTAATAATTATTCCGAAAAAAATTATTGTTAGAATAGATTTCATATATAATTTTTAAAGTTGCTTTATTTTTATGCAGTTATCAATCTTATCAGTATAAACCAGGTAAGAATGATTAAAGCTCATATTTTTTATAAAATAGCTGTTAATATTATCGACAGTAATTATTTTAGCTGCGGATAAATCTTTGCCGTAATTCAAAAAATCTAATCTTAAAATTACACTTTTACCTGCGAGATATACAAATAATTTTTGAGATTGTCCCGTATGCGATTTACCGAAAAATAACTGTTTGAAATTATTTACTTTATAATCACCGACAAGTTGGCTTTTGCTAATTTTAAAATTATTTTTATTTCGAGTTACAATAATAAAATTTTTGCTGCCGTAAAAAAAACTTATTGAAGTTTCCTTACCGTTATTTAATAGATCTGCGGTATAAAGATAAATCGATATACTATCGATAGAATTCATTGTTAATAGTGTCTTACCACTGCTAATTCCGTTCCCGATAATTATTCGTTGTAATGTAATTAATTTATTGGCGTTGTTATTCCAGAATATTACGCCTGGTCCGTTCTGCAAGGTTACATTGGAACTGTAAATATTCCCCGCTAAATTTGAAAAATTAGTAAACGTATACCGGTAATCCCTAAATTCCATTATGCATAAGCCCAAAAGCCCGTTTTTTAAATACGATACATAAATATTATCAAAATTTTTTCCAACTGACTTAATTTTAAGATCTTCTATTTTACCTGGAGAGTAAACTATATGTCTTTCATATTTATTTTTCCGAAAATTTATTTTTAATACTTCAATTAGATTTTTACCCGGTGTAAAACAAAAAAATATTTTTTCCGTGGAAGAAGCATCATCCACAATAATTCTTTCATGGTCTTTGAAAAGTGGGTAGGAATAAAATAGTTTTGGTATCCCTGCAGAATTTCTAACAATAAAATCTATTGTCCTGGTAAAATTATCTATAAAACATATATCATAAATCCCGTTGTTTCCATAATCAAAATAATTTATAGCTGAAGGTTTAGCCCCCAGGGAAATATTTGTATTATCCGAAATGGTTTCAAGATTTGTAATTGTATATAAATTCCCATCCGGACTTATAAGAGCAATTCCGTTAATAAATTTACTGTAATACGGTACGAGGTTGCTGATCATGTTTTTTTGCAGATATATCATTTCGGGATAAAAGCTTTTTTCGCCTTTTGAATATATAATCGACAAAATGCCTTCTTCACGGTTTATATAAGCGATATCAATTTTTCCGTCTCTATTAAAATCACCGGTAATTATTTTATCCGGGTAATAGCGTGTAGGGATAGTAACAACAGAATCGTATGACGAAGAAAAATCACCATACATGATATTGATGGATTTGGATTTTACAAAAAGCAAATCACTGTAACTGTCTAAGTTCATATCCACTGCGTGAAGAGATGAAATAGGCTGATCCATTTTTATTGTGCGTACTTCGCTGAACCTTCCAACACCGTCGTTATAAAAAAAGACTAGATTATTTTTAAGCACGTTAAAAGCTGCAATATCGCTGAAGCCGTCATTATTTAAATCCGTAAATACTGCCTGAGAAAAACTTGTATTTGCAGCAATCTTTTTCGTCTTCAAATGTCTTCGTTCTTGATAGATAATTGATAAACCGTTAAATGCAGTTCCGCTGACAAGAATTTCATCCTTACCGTTATGATTGATATCTGCAGTGCATATGTTATCCGGGTAGGATTTAAATTTAATCGAACCGGTTAAAACAGCCCTGCCGTTTTTTCTGAAAGATAAAATTCCAACTTTATAATTCTGCCTGCTTGTAAATGCATATTTTTTTACCGACTTATTTTCTTCAACCAGACTTTGAATGCAGGTAATTGGGAGATGAATTTTTGACACCAAAGGTTTTCCGAAAGAACCGTTGGACTTTCCCGGGAGCGATACAATTTTTTTTAATTCCGGATTATAAAGAATGAGATCCGTATAGGAATCATCGTTATAATTTAAAGTTGCTAAATTATTAAAATTTTGTTCGATAGGGAATTTTTTATACCGGCAGAAACCATTAATTGGAATTTGTGAAAATATTTCTTCCGATAAGAAAAAGGCAAGCAGTAAAATTTTAATTACGGTGAGTTCTGTTTTTAAGTCTGTATTCTCTACGTTGCAGTGCTTCTTCATATCGTCTTTTTTCATCCTCAGTTACGGGTATTACTTCAGTGGCTTTTACCGGTTTGCCGTCTTCGTTAACACTAACAAAAGTTAAGTAAGCCGAATTAGTATGCGTTTTAGTTCCTTTCTTAAATGATTCGGCGTGAACTTTTACTCCAATTTCCATAGAAGTATTAAATACTCTATTTACGGAAGCAGTTAAAGTTACGGCATCGCCAATATTTATTGAATGATGAAAATCTATTTTATCTACTGAAGCAGTAACACAAACCCTATTGTTATGCTTTGCAGCACATAATGCGGCACAAATATCAATCCAGTGCATCAATTGACCGCCGAGAAGCTTGCCTAATTGGTTGGCATTATTAGGCAATACTAATTCCGTTTTTGTTATAATTGATTCATTTACTTTTTTGGAATTAGCCATTTTTATCGGATACCGATTCATTTTCAAGTTTGGATTTTAGCTTTTCCAGTTCCTTAACGTGGCTGTCTTTAGGGTACCTCTCGATAAATTGTGCTATGTTGGCTAAAGCTTCATTATACTTTTCCCTTATTACAAGTACCTTAATTTTTCCGTAAAGAGCTAAAGGTGCATATTTTGTATCGTGGTATGTGTCGAGTACATAATCATAATACATAGTAGCGGCGATATAATCTTCAAGCTTGGTATATATATAAGCTGTATGATATTCTTTATGTGCAAGCTTGTCGTTCAGCTCGGCAATTTTTTTCTCGGCATCCGGTACCCGCTTGTTTGTAGGAAAGAAATCTATAAATGCCTGAAATTCGCTTATTGCTTTTTTAGTATACTTTTGATCTAACTCATAATAAGGTGAAAGCTTAAAATAACATTCTGCAAGCATATATTGTGCATCGGGTACAAATTTACTGGCAGGCATATTCTTAACAAGCTTGCTGAATTCATACGCTCCTAAAATATATTCTTGGCGCTGATAATGACATTCACCGAGATAATACTGTGCGCTGTCTACAACAACATTACCGGGGTATTGTAGAATTATAGACTGAAACTCTTTGATGGCTTCCTGGTAGTCTTCATTGTTATATAATTTTATTGCATAATCCAGCCGTTGGCCGGGACCCATCATAGAAGTATTGATTGAAGAGGCACATCCCCACAATCCTAACAGTACAGTCGATACTAAAATTATATATTTCATTCCGTATTATTAATATTTTTCTAAAAATTTTGATTACAATAATAATTAAATTCTAATAGGCATCAAAGGTAAATATTGCTACTTGCTGCGGACAGTAAAAAATAAAATTACCGCTAAAGCTGTTGCACCGATTGCAATTACCGGTTCAATTAAGCTTGGGAAAAACGGTTCCTGCGGCACCTGCCCCTGTGTAAAAGGATAAGAATTATTTTCAATTGATTTAATATCATTAACTTTAACAGTATCCGAAATTGAATAGTTAAAATTATGCAGCTTAGCATCCGAATAGGGGAAAATATAGTTGCCCGCAATGGAAACGGTTCTCGGCACATAAAAAGAACCGAACAGTCCGTCTCTATACATTTTGCCATACGTTACATTAGCGTTTTCGCATACAAAATTTAACATCAAATCGTTTTGCTTCAAAGAATCATTCGGTACGATTTTTTTACCTTTGCCGGCGAAATCAGAGATAATTCTGTCTTCAAATATCGAATAAGAATTGCCGAGTTTTAAATTCAATTTAATATCCTTTTGATCTGAAGGGATATACTTAGAAGCAGAAATAACTGCAGAGTCCACTAAACTATAAAATAAATTTAAATTTGTTTTCGACTGGCAATAAATAAATTTTCCGGGAAGAAATATTATAACTAATAATAATATTAAAATATTCTTCTTTTTTTGAATGTTAAATTGTTGAAGATAATTACGCATATTTAGGTTAATTTTTCAGTAACTGAAATATAAGTATCCGATAGCAAAGATACATTAAATATCGAATCATATTTTTGAAAAATAATAAGGCATGGAATCTTATCTTTGCGTTGTTCAATTATCATCTTGATGAAAAATCCATCTACTAAATCTTTCTGCGCAATTGATCAGTCTGACGTAAGCCTTTCAAATTAAACTTGGATTATAAATAGAATGGAAATTATATTTATATTTGTTCTATGGGTTAACTTATTTATTTTTGATTAAAACATTTGCCTTGTCTTTATTCTATATTATAATTAAATAAACAAAGGAATTTTAGGATTTTTATGAAGAAAATATCATCTGTTATTATAATTACCGCTTTTTTTATTATCTTTTTATTCAGCAATTCATTTAGCCAAACTTATCAATTTTTAAATCTCGATTTAAGCGCAAGAGCTGCTGCTCTGGGCGGAACATTTGTTTCCAATAACGATGATCCCGATGTTATCTTTTATAATCCCGCGGGCCTGGGTTTACTTGAAAAAAATCCTATCTCTTTTTCTTTTGTAAAACATCTTTTAGATATTAATTTAGCCAGTCTTTCATATTCTACTTATTTGAATGGAATAGGTAGAATTGGTGCAGCTGTCAGTTATATAAATTACGGTACATTTACACAAGCCGATGAAAACGGAAATAAAACCGGTCAGTTCGGTGCCGGTGAAACAGCATTTATTTTAGGATATTCAAATTTATTAGGTCAAAATATTTATTACGGTGCTAATGTTAAATTCATTTATTCTTCAATTGCGGATAGATCATCTAGTGCAATTGCGCTGGATTTAGGCTTGCATTATGCAATACCTTCTGCACTTGTAGACGTGGGCTTTTCAATTTTAAATGCCGGTACACAAATTACCGAATATTATTCTACTAGAGAGGACCTTCCTTTTGATATTATTTTAGGTGCATCCAAAAAAATGGAACATTTACCTTTGCAGCTTTCTTTGGATTTCCACAACCTTAATGCGCATAAAAGTAACTTTTTCAAAAAATTTAATGCCTTTAGTTTAGGCGCAGAATTTTTTCTTAGCAAGGTCTTAAGATTAAGGTTCGGTTATAACAATGCAGTAAGGAAAGATTTAACAATCGGTTCGTTTGCCGGACTTGCAGGATTTAATCTTGGTGTAGGAATTGTTATCTCGAAATATGAATTTAATTACGGGTTTTCTTCAATGGGTTCGGTAGGCGGGCTTCATAGGATAAGTGTTTCCACTTCTCTGTAACAATTTATTTTTTGTATGGTTGTTTAAGATATTTTTCCGCTAATTTATGCGAATTGCCGAATTCTCTAAGTTCCAATAATTTTTTATAATAACCGACCGCTTCATTTCTATTTCCCTGCATGTCAGCAATCATTCCTAAATACAAATATGCATTTATAATAAAGCCGGAAGCTTCTTTTTTATCAATCATCTGCGAATACTTTACACATTGGTTAAAATAATTTTTAGCAGTTGTTAGATCATCTACCATCTTTGCTTTAAACGCTATATAATAAGAGGCTTCGCGTTTTGCATTGGGATTGTTATATCCGTAATAATTTTTAGCGGCTTTTTTCATTATATCTTTAAATATAGAATCCGCTGCAAAATAATCTCCTTTTTTTACCTCAATTCTTCCGCTCCATCTTTCAAAAACAGGATTATCGGGAAATTCCTCAGTTAACATTTTTGCCCATTTTTCAGCTTTGAAAGTATCTTTTTCATAATTAAAATATAATGTCATCAAAAAATATTGTGCTTCATACTTAGCATATAATCCGTTCCACGCAACATTCTCTAATTGTCTTATACCTTGCTTTTTATTACCGGGGGGGAAAAAAATCATTAAGGGTTTTATAACGGGATAATCATCCGGAATTACCGAAGCATAATAATTATATATTCCGTATCCTAGCTGTACATCAACATTCTTAGGATCCAATTTGCCTGCTTTTTCCACTATAGGCAGTGCAATCCTGCCGTCGTTGGCTGCTTTGAACCAGCTATCTCTAAAAGCTCTCAATCTTCCTCTGAAACCGATAGCTCCGCCCTTAAAAAAAAGAGCGTCTTCATTATTGGAATTTTTATCCAGGAGTTCATCACACTGATCTATTACACTGTCAAGCTTCTGATAAAAAATATCATCGTAAGATTCGTTGTCAGGATTTACTAAAATTTTCCACCAGTCGATCATTGCAAGGAAAAATTTACCCTGTGGTTTGTTAGGATATTTTGAAATTATATTGTTAAATATTTTTTCCGCGTCGGGGAATTGGAGGTTATATATCTCTTTAATGCCTTGAACAACGGTTGAATCAAAAGCGGTTTTTTGCGGGAATGCTTTTGCGGCAATAAATAATAATAAAATTATAACTAAAGATTTTTTCAATTACTAAAACCGGGTGTTAAAAATTTCTTTATTAACCGGCTGATAATTTTTCCAGCAGATACATTAATATTTTATCGGAAGAAACTCTTACTTGTTCCATTGAATCGCGTTCTCTTATTGTAACTGTCTGATCCGATAAAGTTTGTGTATCTACAGTAATGCAAAATGGAGTTCCGGCTTCATCCTGCCGTCTGTATCTTCTTCCTACCGCACCCTTATCATCATAAAATACACGCAGATTTTTTCTCAAATCTTTTTCTATATTTCTGGCAATTTCAGGCATACCGTCTTTATTAACAAGCGGGAATATTGCGGCTTTTATAGGGGCTAATTTCGGATTAAATTTAAGAACCGATCTCATTTCGCCTTTAACTTCTTCTTCATAATAAGCATCTACTAAAAAAGCCATAAATGATCTGCTTGCGCCGGCAGATGTTTCTATAATGTAAGGAATAAATTTTTCTTTGGATTCTTCGTCAAAATATTTTAATGATTTGCCGGAATATTCTTCGTGCCTGCTTAAATCGAAATTTGTACGGTTATGTATTCCTTCAATTTCACCCCAGCCGAAGGGGAATTCATATTCAATATCCGTTGCTTCTTTTGCATAATGTGCCAATTTATTTTTAGGATGATCGTGATACCTTAATCTGTCTTTTGTCATACCAAGGGAAAGATACCATTCGAGTCTTTGCTGTTTCCAGTAATCATACCACTTTTTGTCATCTGCCGGTTTTATAAAGAATTGCATTTCCATTTGTTCAAACTCTCTTGTTCTAAAAAGAAAGTTTTTTGTGTTTATTTCATTTCTGAATGCTTTGCCTATCTGCGCAATTCCGAAAGGCAGTTTTTGTCTTGATGCATTTTGAACATTAAGAAAATTAACAAAAATTCCTTGAGCAGTTTCAGGCCTTAAATAAACTACCGCACCCGAATCATCTACCGGGCCGATAAATGTTTTAAACATAAGATTGAATTGACGAGCCGGAGTAAAAGTATTTTTATTACCGCATTGTGGACAGTTGATTTCATCCAATAATAATTTACTGAAATCCTCGCTCTCTAATAGTGAAGTAAACAGATCTTCCGGCATTTGAGATAGGCTCTGATATTTTTCTGCCAGCTTATCATCATCTTTTATTTTTTCTTGAATAGCTTCCAGAGATTTCTTTTTCTTTTTATCATTCAGCATATCACCCAAAACATCCACCCTGTATCTTGCCTTACATTGTTTACAGTCAATCATCGGGTCTGTAAAATTTTCAACATGTCCGGAAGCTTCCCAAACACGCGGATGCATTAGAATGGAAGCATCAAGACCTTCCACATCTTCTCGGTAGGTCATAAACTTCCACCACTCTTCTTTTATGTTTTTAAGGAGTTCAACACCAAGCGGGCCGTAATCCCAGCAGCCGTTTAATCCGCCGTAAATTTCACTCGATTGAAAAACAAATCCTCTTCTTTTCGCAAGAGAAACTATTTTATCGATAACATCATTCCGGTTGTTTTTCTTATTCTCGATGATGACTTCTCCTTAAATTGGTTCTAAAAATGAGTACAAATATAGTAAAAATGA
>CAZHBJ010000051.1:0-19584 GCA_964530445.1 uncultured Ignavibacteriaceae bacterium | reverse complement strand
GGTCTTTTCACAATGCTTTTTAATTTATTAATGTCTTTGGTTAGAGGAAAGAAAATTACTGAAAATAATATATGGGGAGGTGAAACACTTGAATGGCAGGTTCAAACACCGCCTACAACAGAAAACTTTGAAAAAATTCCGTCTGTCATTGATGGTCCTTATGAATATAAGCAAAATGAACTTACTACTGTAGAGGAGGAAGTAATTTGAGTACCCAGGAACACGTAGCAGAACACGTTCACAGAGATGATATTCGCAGCAGAATGGGAATGTGGTTATTCCTGTTTTCCGAGCTGCTGTTATTCGGAGGCTTATTCTTAATTTATTCTGTGTACAGGTTTATACACCCTCATGACTTCAGCATTGCTTCCAAAGAAATGAATACATTCTTCGGTACAATGAATACAATAATTCTGCTTACAAGCAGTTTAACTATGGCTCTAGCAATTGCTGCTATTCAAAGAGGTAAAAGAATTTTATCAATCTGTTTGCAGATTACTACTATCCTTTTCGGCGCTGCTTTTATGGTGAATAAATTTTTAGAATGGAGTGCGGAATTTAGAGAAGGAAATTTCCCTGGCTCTGCTATTTTACAAAGTAAACCGAAAGGTCAAATTTTATATTTCGGTCTTTATTATTCTATGGTCGGATTACATGGTATACACGTTCTCGTCGGTATGACGGTAATCGCATTTATGCTTCGATACACTATTAAAGGTGTTATTAACAAAGATAATTATGTTAAGCTTGAAGCTGCCGGGCTGTACTGGCATCTTGTAGATATTATTTGGATTTTCTTATTCCCGTTGTTCTATCTTATAACATGAGGTAATATATGGATAAAAATAAAACACATTCGGAACATACACACAGCTATAGTATTTATTTCTTGGTTTGGCTTTCATTAATTACGTTAACCGGATTGACTGCTGCTGTTGCAGGCATTAACTTTGGAAAGTTAAGTATTGTTGTTGCAATTGTAATTGCAATGGTAAAATCTTACCTGGTCCTTACGGAATTTATGCATCTTAAAATGGAGCAGAAAGCATTTAAAGTTTTTATATTTGTCGCTCTTTTATTTTTAACCATTTCATTTACGCTTTTGTTTACCGATTATTCTTTTTATGTAAGGTGAAATAATATGTTTGCATTCGCATCTAATTTTGTACAATCTGTTGATAGTACTTTCTATTTTATAGTCGCCGTATGCGTTTTCTTTCTTGTATTGATTACTGTTTTAATGCTTGTATTTGTTTATAAATACAATAGTAAACGGAATAAGAAAGCAACAAATATTCACGGTAGTTTGCCGCTTGAAATTACTTGGACATTGATTCCTACTTTATTAGTCCTTGTTATGTTTTATTTGGGATGGACCGGTTATGAACAAATGGTCGATGTTCCCAAAGATGCTATGGTAGTTGATGTATATGCTCAAATGTGGCAATGGTCATTTAAATATGCAAATGGAGTTGAAACCGATACATTGTATGTTCCGCTTAATAAGCCGGTAAAAGTTTTACTGCATTCAAGAGATGTGGATCATTCATTTTATGTCCCGGCATTTAAAACCAAAAAAGATGTCATTCCCGGAAGAACGAATTTTGCCTGGTTCAAGCCTACTCATATAGGAACTTATGATGTTTTTTGTGCGGAGTATTGCGGCTTGAGGCATTCGTATATGTATAGTGCTGTTGTAGTAATGCCGGTAGATAAATATAATGTCTGGATGGCAAAACAAAAAGCTAAACAAGAAAAAGAAGAAGCTGATAATTCTACTAGTAATATGTAAAATGGATTCATTATCAATTAAAAAATCAGAATCAAATTTTATTTCTCTTGATCTTAGAAATAAACTTTCAATAGTCGCGGAGCTGACTAAGATCAGGATAACTACATTCGTTACTCTAACTACGGTTTTCGGATTTATCTGCTTTGCTGAAAAAATTACAACTGCTCTAATTGCACCCGCTCTCGGAATATTATTACTTTCTTCAGGTTCTGCCGTTATAAACCATTACCAGGAGCGTGATACGGACGCATTAATGAAGAGGACAAAAAATCGTCCTATACCTTCCGGAAAAATTTCACCGGGGAATGCTCTCTTACTTGCTTTAATTATGGTTACTGCAGGTGCTGTTGTTCTTTATACAGGTTCCGGATTGATTGCATTAGCATTAGGACTTTTAAATTTGATATGGTACAACGGGATTTACACTCCTTTAAAAAGAAAAAATGCATTGGCAATTATTCCGGGTTCTTTGGTTGGTGCTTTACCGCCCATGGTTGGCTGGGTGGCTGCCGGCGGAAGTCTTGCTGATCCTCAAATTATTATACTTGCATTTTTCTTTTTTATTTGGCAAATACCGCATTTTTGGCTGTTGCTCCTTGTTTTCGGAAAAGACTATGAGAATGCCGGTTTCCCCACACTTACTCAGATTTTCAATACTGACCAGCTTGCCAGAATTACTTTTATGTGGATACTTGCTACAATAGTAACAAGCTTGTTAATTCCGTTGTTCGGGATAGTAAATAATGCTTTTATTGAATTTAGTATTCTTTTTTCAGGCCTATGGCTGTCATGGAATTCAATAAAACTCTTAAAATCCGAAAAAGAAAAAATTTGGTTCAAGTTTGCATTTAAAGATATTAATATATTTGCAATTTTAGTGGTCATCCTTTTATCAATCGATAAACTTATTATTTAACTCAAATAGTAAAAGTGAGAACATAAATGAATTTTCTTGATAAATTAGTTATCCCTTTATCTCCGGAACATATTGTTTTATTGCACTATATAGCAATGCTGATTTTATTTTTATTTATTCCATATACCAGTATGGTGCTTGGCGGAATAGTTCTCTCACTTATTTATAAAAGCAAAGGATTAAAAGAAAGCAACCATATTTATATTCGCTTTGCTAAAGATATTATTGAAACGGTAACGATTAATACAAGTATGGGCATTGTGCTCGGAATATTAACATTAGTTACTTCGATATTTATTTTTGTACAGCTATTTCATAATGCTAACTTATCAACTGTAAGTTATTTAATTGTTTCATTGCTTTTAATTACTTTCGGACTAATTTTAATCTATACTTACCGGTATTCATTTTCATTCAGCCGTTTATTCGATTCAATTAAAAATATTCACTCCGACGATGATACCGTTGAGGAAGAATTACATAGGTACAGGGAAAAGAGTGTAAGTATAAGTTCAAGTTCGGGAAAATTCGGATTATTGTTCCTTTTTATAGGGCTTTGGCTTTTTGTTGCCGGAATAACTATTGCGGGATTCCCGGCTAAATGGAATTCAACCGGAATTCTTTCAACAATGTTTTCATGGGATGTACTTTTCAGGTTTGCATCTTTTCTTCTAGGTTCTTGTGCTTTTACGGGAGCTGTAATTTATTTTAAATTCTTTTATTGGGAAGGAGGAAAGAAAAACCTTGATGAGCCTTATTCCGATTTCGTAAAAAAAGTTGCTTTGTCGGTTACCGCAATCGGAACTTTACTGCTTCCTATATTTTTGTGGATAAACATAGCGGTACTTCCTAATAATGCTTTATCATATTCGGTTTTTCTATACTCAACCATAGCACTGCTGCTTTTGTTCTTAGCATATCATTACCTTTACGTTATGTTTAAAACATCAACGGTTAAGTACAGTAGCTATCTATTCTTTACGGTTTTACTTACGCTTATGTCAATTATTGTAAAAGATCAGTTAGCAATGGGAAATGCAACCATAAAGCAAAATGAAATATTAAGCGCTAATTTTACTCAGGTTATGGAAAAGTTAACCGGTGAAGGTAACGCACCTAAAGTAAGCGGCGAAGCCATATATAAAAATATCTGTTCGGCCTGTCATAGCTTCGATCATAAAGTTGTTGGCCCTCCATATGAACAAACTCTGCCGAAATATAAAGGTAATGTTGATAAACTTGTAACATTTATTTTGAATCCGAAACAAAATAATCCGGGCTATCCACCTATGCCTAACCCCGGATTAAACCCGGTTCAGGCAAGAGCAGTTGCTACTTATATTTTGAAAGAAGTAAAAAAATACGAATAATTAACAAATTGATAGGGGAGTGAGTTGCTGGATATAATAAAATTTAATATGAGTTGAGTTTTCTTTCCTATTCAGATCTTCAATTCTATTAAGAAACAAAATTTTATTGACAGCAAAATCCTAATTCTAAAAATTTAATTTCATATTATTGAACTTAATATTTACAATTTCAAAATAAAATTGTAATATATCCGCTAAATAAAAAAACTTTCTGCAGATAATCATCTTAATAATTCGATAAACATTCTTCCATTCCTTATACGGCATTTTCTTTGAGAGGGTATAGTACAGTTTATTAGTTCAAGGGGAACTATTTTGTACGATAGCTTAATGTTTTTACTCTTTTAGCAAACTAATTTTATTTTTTATCAGAGGAGGGTGCTATGAAAAGATCACTTCTTAAGATAGTTTCTTTTGCTCTGCTGTTTGCTTCGGCTTTCCTTTTAGCAAGTTGTTCTACGGAAGAAAAGTTAATTCCGAGAAAGACTATATTCGGAAATCCCGATAAAGCATCACTGAAAGTTAGTCCCAACCATCAGATGATAAGTTTTCTTGCTCCTGTAAATAATGTTCTAAATGTATGGGTTGCACCGTTGGAAAAACCTGAAGAAGCAGTTGCCATTACTAGGGATACTCTCCGCGGAGTACGCACATACTTCTGGGCATATAATAACGAACAAATTATTTACCTCCAGGATTTAGGAGGTGATGAAAATTGGCAGATCCATTCTGTAAATGTAAAAACCAAAGAAGATAAAATACTTACTCCGTTTGAAGAAATATTGGGAGCGGATGGAAAACCTGTTACTCTGCCGAACGGCAAAATCCTCAGGCCCAGAGCTCAAATTCAAGAGGTAAGTTATAAGTTTCCAAATGAAATACTTGTAGGATTAAATACACGGGATCCCAAATACTTTGATGTCTACAGACTTAATATTAATTCAGGCGACTTGAAAATGATTCAGAAAAACGAAAGATTTTTGGGCTTTCAAACAGACGAGGACTTTAATATCAGGTATGCATTTGAAAACACTCAGGATGGAGGGAACGAAATTTTTATACCGGATGGCAAAGGCGGATGGAAATCTTTTGATAAAATTGATATGGAAGATATGATGACTACATGGCCGGTTGCTTTTGATAAAACCGGTAAAATTCTTTATATGATTGACAGTAGGGGACGTAATACCGCCGCTTTAGTTTCGGTTGATCTTAAAACAGGAAATAAAAAAGTTATTTTTGAAGATCCGCAAGCCGATCTTAGCAATGTAATGATTCATCCTACGGAAAAAACTATTGAAGCTGCTGCTTCGGAATATCTCCGTACCGAATGGAAGGTACTGGATACTTCTGTTCAACCTGATCTTGATTACCTTAAAACAGTTACAGATGGTGATTTAAATATTACCGGTCGTTCTCTTGATAACAATATTTGGACAGTTGCATATGTAAAAGATAACGGACCGGTTAAATATTATATTTATGATCGTCCGAATAAAAAAGCAAAATTTCTTTTTACAAACAGGAAAGAACTTGAGAATGTAAATCTTTCAAAAATGTATCCGGTTGAAATTAAATCAAGAGACGGACTTTCACTTGTATGCTACTTAAGTTTGCCATACAAAAGTGATACAAAAATGAACGGGCACCCTGACAAACCGCTGCCTATGGTACTTTTTGTGCACGGCGGCCCTTGGGCCCGGGATTCCTGGGGATATCATTCTTATCATCAATGGCTTGCTAATCGCGGTTATGCAGTGCTCAGCGTAAATTATCGCGGCTCTACAGGATTCGGAAAAGATTTTATAAATGCAGGTAATAAAGAATGGGCCGGTAAAATGCATAACGACCTTATTGATGCTGTTAACTGGGCTATTAATGAAAAGATAGCTGATAAAGATAAAATTGCAATTATGGGAGGCAGCTACGGCGGTTATGCAACGCTGGTTGGTTTAACTTTTACCCCTGATGTTTTCGCATGCGGTGTAGATATAGTTGGACCTTCAAATCTTCAGACTTTACTTGAAACTATTCCACCTTATTGGACACCTATGGTTAATGTATTTACTACACGTGTGGGAGATCATCGAACGGTAGAAGGAAGAAAACTGTTAAACGAACGTTCACCTCTTAATTACACCGATAAGATAAAAAAACCTTTGCTAATTGGTCAAGGAGCTAATGATCCGCGAGTAAAACAAACTGAATCTGATCAAATAGTAAAAGCAATGCAGGGGAAAAATATTCCGGTTACTTATGTGCTCTACACGGATGAAGGTCATGGTTTTGCAAGGCCAGAGAATCGTTTATCGTTTAATGCGGTATCTGAAATATTTCTCGCGCAAATTTTGGGCGGCAGGTCGGAACCAATCGGAGAAGATTTTAATAATTCAAGTATTACAGTTCCAAATGGAGCAGAAAATATTCCAAGCTTAAAAGATAAATTAATGAGTGATTAGAGATAAAAGAATAGCTTCGCTGTTTGAAAAATATTTTTTTTCAGACGGCGAAGCTTAAATTAAAATTATTTCAATATCGGAATAATTTCTTTTTGTCTTTCTCCCCCGGTAGCTATTACTTCACCGTTAGGTTTGATAAAAACATCAATTTCGGATCTAACTCCAAACTCGGGCTGATAAATACCCGGTTCAATTGAAAAAGATGTAGAGGGCAACAACAATCTTTCATCTTTTGTTTCATAGTCATCCATATGTGCTCCACTTCCGTGAATTTCCGTTGTAATTGAGTGTCCGGTTCTGTGAAAGAAATACTCACCGTAACCGGCTTTAGTAATTACATTCCTTGTCACATCATCAACTTCGTATCCTCTTACTTCTTTTCCCTGCTTAAATCTTTCGGCTACTAATTTGAAGGCAGCATCACGTGCTTCTGCAACTATATTGAAAATCTTAACATATTTGTCCGGAACAGAATCTCCCATAAATCCGGTCCAAGTTATGTCCGAATAAACGCCGTTTTCTTTGTTTAATTTGGCCCAAAGGTCAATTAAAACGAAATCACCTTTCTTTATTTCCTTATGATGATCTTTATCGGGAGCATAGTGCGGATTTCCGCTATTTTCATTAACACCTACAATTATCGGCGGTTCGGTAATATAATTCCTTCTGGAAATCTCATTATCTATAAATTTTTGTACATCGTATTCGGTTAAAGTAATCCCGGCTAACGTCTTTTCTTTTATAAAGTTAAAAGCATCATATGCTATTTTAGTTAAATCATTTGCTACGGGAATATTTTCGTTATATTGTTCATCCGTCCAAACTGCCCCGAAAAGTGAAATAAGGTCTCCGCTGGTAACAACTTCAACATTATAAGATTTTATTTGCTCCAGTGTACCTGCATCAACCTTAGATACATAGGGGATAGAATTTAAAGGTGAGTATTCCATAGCTATTTTTTTTACGTTTTTTAACGTATGCTCCAGGTGATCCGAAAGTGATGCATGACTTGAATATTTAAGCTGCGTTCCCGGAAGATGATCCAAATGAAATGCTTCTATTGCATTTACAATCTTTGAAGGTTTTCCTTCCTTGGGAATAAAGTAATAAAATCTCCTTGTTAGATGTGTTTCGGCTGGAATATCAAGAATATCTAATGCCAGATCATTAGAGCCTCTAAAATCATAAAGAAGCCAGCCGTCTAAATCCATTTTCTTTATAATTTTTTGAATTTTTTCAAGATTAAACTTTCCCATAATTTCCTCATTAATTTTTTGTTATTATAAAATTATTGATTTTATTTTTAAATAAATATTTGATTTTGTGTATTCCTTCACAACATTAACATTTCAAAAACGTTTCTACATAAATATTATAGCGTCAAATTAAAGAATTTTGACGAATAAATGCAGAAATTGATAAAATTTTAAAATTAAACTATTTCAAGAAATAATTATCTTTCATTATATTATTAAGATTGAATTTAAAAAATTAGAAATATTAGCATAAAATTATGGAGTGTGCATGGTAAAATTCCTGGGAACCTATAATGTTGTTCCGTCATTACCGGAAAATTTGGAAAAATTAAGAGAAGTTGCTTATAATCTTCATTGGTCTTGGAATCCTGATGCAAGGGAACTTTTTAGAAGACTTCATATGGAACTTTGGGAAGATACGAGTCATAACCCGGTTATGATGCTTGGAAAGATCAGCCAGGAAAGGTTAATGGAAGTATCTCACGATGATGGATTTATTGCTCATCTCGAAAGAGTTTATAATAAATTACATAGTTATTTAAAAGAAAAAACCTGGTTTAAGAAAAATTTTGATTATGGCGATTCGTTTAATATTGTTTATTTCTCTGCGGAATTCGGTTTAACGGAATGTCTTCAAACATATTCCGGCGGCCTGGGAGTTTTGGCGGGAGATCACTTGAAAGCCACTAGCGACTTAGGCATTCCACTAATAGGTCTGGGACTGTTATATAAAGAAGGATATTTTCAGCAGTATTTAAATTCTGACGGCTGGCAGCATGAACGTTATGAAATAAATGATTTTGATAATCTTCCGATGAAACTTGTTTTGGATAAAAATGAAGAGCCTTTAGTATTATCTGTAAATTTGGCGGAAAGAGAAGTGTTCTTCCATGTTTGGAAAATTCAAATCGGCAGGGTTCCGCTTTATCTTTTAGATACTAATGTAAAACAAAATAGTGAGAACGATAGAAGAATTACGGAAACTCTATATGGCGGTAATGTTGAAACGAGAATTCAGCAGGAAATTATACTTGGAATTGGCGGTATTAGAACCATGCATGCTTTGGGGATAAAACCGATGGTTTGTCATATGAATGAAGGACATTCGGCTTTCTTATCTCTGGAAAGAATAAGATATGCTATTAAAAATGACGGACTAACATTTAAAGAAGCCAGAGAAGTCGGCTACCACTCAAATATTTTTACAACTCATACACCTGTTCCTGCCGGTATTGATGTATTCTCCAATGATCTGGTAGAAAAATATTTCGGTTCTTATTATAGAGATGAATTAAAAATATCCGGGGAAGAATTTTATTCGTTAGGAACTATTTTTAAGAACAGCGGAGCAAATGTTTTTAACATGGCGCATTTGGCAATGAACACTGCCGGTTATATAAACGGAGTAAGTAAATTGCACGGAGAAGTATCCAAGAAAATGTGGGTCTCAGGTTTCCGAAATGTTCCTTTCAATGAAATTCCAATTGGCTATATAACAAACGGCGTTCATATTAGGTCCCATATTTCACACGAGATGGAACAATTACTTCAGCAATACATAGGCGAAAAATGGGTCGATAATCCCGCCTCAACTAATTTATGGGGACGGATAGACAAAATACCGGATGAAGAATTATGGCGAACCCACGAAAGAAGAAGAGAAAGATTAGTTGCTTTTGCAAGGAGACGTTTAAAAAGACAAATACAAAACCGCGGCGGAAGCCAGGAAGAACTAGCTACGGCAGCGGAAATACTGGATCCAAGCGCTTTAACAATCGGTTTTGCAAGAAGATTTGCTACCTATAAAAGGGCTACATTAATTTTTAGAGATATAGACAGACTTGCGGATATTGTTAATAATAAAGAACATCCGGTTCAGTTTATTATTGCCGGAAAAGCTCATCCTAAAGATGAAGAAGGTAAAAGATTTATACAGGAAATATTTCAGATTGCAAAAGAGGCGCGGTTTAGAAGAAGAATTGTTTTTATAGAAAATTATGATATGAATGTTGCTCATTATTTGGTAGAAGGATGCGACATCTGGTTGAACAATCCCAGGCGCCCTTTTGAGGCAAGCGGAACTTCCGGTATGAAAGTAATTGCAAACGGCGGCTTGAATTTTAGCGTACTCGACGGATGGTGGGATGAAGGGTTTGATCCGGAAGTCGGTTGGAAAATAGGTAACGGCGAAGAATATTCCGATCCGGATTACCAGGATGAAGTTGAGTCAAGACAATTATACACTACTTTAGAATCCAAAATAGTACCTTTATTTTATTCAAGAGGTGAAGACCATCTCCCGAGAAAATGGATAACTGTTGTTAAAAACTCAATGAAAAAGTTGGGACCGTTTTTTAATACTCATAGAATGGTTCAAGAATATTTTGCCAAGTATTACCGTGAAGCATATGAGAAAAGACTATTATTGCTTGATAAGAAATGGGAAGAAGGAAAACAACTGACTGCCTGGAAAGAAAAAGTAAAGGAAAATTGGACCAATGTTAAGGTAATAAAGCTTGATACCAACGGAACTTTAAAAAGCTTGTTTGTTGGACAAGAATACCCGGTTAAAGCGGAAATTGCTCTCGGGAATTTAGTTCCTGATGATGTTGAGGTTCAGATTTATTACGGCCCTATTGAAAATGAGGATGATCCGACTCATAATTCTACGGTAGTAATGGAGGCTGATTCGCAAAAATCAAAGAACGGTCACTTTGATTATTCCGGGAGCATCATTTGTCAGAAAAGCGGGCATCAAGGTTTTACAATTAGGATTTTACCAAAACATCAACTGCTTATAAATCCTTTTGAACTTGATGTGGTTTATTGGGCAGATTAATTTTATAAATATTCTTAAATGAATATTTGTAAATAGTTAGTTAACTCTAAAAATTCAATTTTTTTTCGATAATATATTCCGGGTTTTTTATTGTTATAAGTAATTATTTTATATATTTTATAGAAATTATTATTGTAAGTAACCGATTCTAAATAATGCTTTTAGAAACACTAGATATTAAGAAAAACGATATAGTAATATATTCTCAAAACATTTTTAACATAGATAGAAATTTTAGTATCATTTTTAAAGATGATCCCACAAAAGTTGCGAAGAGTATAGACTATAACGAAGTATGCAGTTATATAAACGAATATACTCCTAAAAATTTAATTGTATACCGCTTACTGACAAATTCCAAGGAATTCGGTCTGCGTGTTTCAAAGTACGGCTTTTTTATATTTATAAACGATGTATCGGAACTGATTTATTTCGATCCGATATTTGCTATAAAAGAATTGGAAGAATACGCCGAAACCTTAAATTTATACGATATAAGATTTAGAATTCAACAAGTCGGTCTTACAACACTCAACAGAAAGGGAGATCTTCCTAATTATGCGGAGATATACAGCGTAGACCTTGAAGCCACCGAAGCTAAATTTCAAAATGACAAAGTATTTGCAGATGCGATCTTTGCATTCGATGAAATTGTAAAAACCGATGATGTTAACAGAAAAGGATCGGATTTTGACAACGAAAAAATTCCTCCGAAACAATATGTTAAACCGCAAAGGCATAAAATTGAAAATAAATTAGAAGAGAAGGTTAGGCAAAAAGAAAATAAAAAAACTATTTCGAGAGATGGTTTTAAAATTATCCACCATGATATAGCTGAAGATCAGGACTTCGATTACAAGGAGATAATGAAAATAAATATAAAGCACGGTTACCGAACTGATGAAAAAAGGAAGAGCAAAACATTTCCTTCATCTGAAATAAAACCAAATACTAATTCTTCGCAGTTAGTACCGAAACTAGTTAAGCAGGGTCATAAAGAACAAAGCTCTTTCAGAAAATTTCTTGAGAACAGTCAAGCCAACAAAAAAAGTAAAGAAAGCAAAACGCCGACCGATGAAAAAAACTCTCAGGTAATAGATATTCTTAAGTCTTCATCTCCATTAAATAATTTTGCAAGCGGCAGGGAAGAAAAACAAGTAGTGTTAAAATTAAATAAAAATAAAAAACCAAAAGATAGATTTTAGCTTATCTATAAAAATCATCTGTACCTGTAAAATTTTGATCATCTTCATCTTCTTTATCGATTGAAAACATTGAACTAAGCATATCCTTAAATTGTAATCCGTATTCAAGTTTATATTTACTAAGCATAGAATATTCCGCCAGTCCGTGCAAGACAAATTCCATAAGCAGCAATTGTGCTTTGCCGTTTTCATTCGGGTGATATTTTTTGACTATTTCTTTTAAACCCGGTACCGAGTTAAGAGCTCTTTCATATTCTTTGTCTGAAATTGTATTGAGAATATCTATAGTATTCCCTTTACTAAACCAATTACGTATTGTTTGATACGGATTTAATTCCTGGTTTTTCTTTATTTTTTCGGGGGAAGGGAAGTAATCCTGGAATAATGTTTTTACAGCTTTACCTATTAAAATATATGCAACCTTTGAAGGCCCTTCTTGTTCGCCTTCATAGACTAATTCTATTTTCCCAGTTAAGGATGGAATTACTCCGTATATATCCGAGACCCTTAAAGAAGTACTGCTCTCTTTATTTATAATCATTCTTCTTTCTGCCGTACTGTTTAAGTTTTCATAAGCAGATATTGTCAATCTTGCCGACACACCGCTCTTTGCATCTATATATTCGCTCTGTCTCGCTTCAAAAGCAATAAGTTCGATCAGGTTATCCATCAATTCGCTTCGAGTAATTGAATCACATTGTTCGGGGGATAACTCTGCTTCTTGATTTGTAATTTCTTTGGATATGGAAATAGTTTTGGGATAATGAGTTAAAATTTGGCTGTCTATTCTGTCTTTTAACGGTGTTACAATCGATCCTCTATTGGTATAATCTTCCGGATTAGCTGTAAATACAAATTGAATATCCAGAGGCAGTCTTATTTTAAATCCTCTTATTTGTATATCGCTTTCTTGTAAAATATTAAATAATGCGACCTGAATTCTTGCTTGTAAATCTGGTAACTCGTTAATAACAAATATAGAACGGTGAGATCTTGGAATAAGTCCGAAATGAATTACTCTTTCATCGGAATAGGGAAGTTTTAATGCAGCAGCCTTAATAGGGTCTACATCGCCGATTAAGTCGGCCACAGAAACATCCGGTGTGGCTAGCTTCTCAGTATACCTCTCGGAACGGTGGATCCACGTAATTTTTGTATCGTCTCCATTCTCGGCAATAAGATCCTTGGCTGTTTTGGATAATGGCATCAGAGGATCATCATTCAATTCGGAACCGTCTATTACGGGAATATATTCATCGAGTAAGTTTATAAGAAGCCTGGCTATTTTGGTTTTAGCCTGTCCTCTTAATCCAAGCAGAATGATGTTATGCCTCGATAAAATAGCAGTTTGAATATCGGGAATAACAGTTTCATCATATCCTAATATTCCTTTAAACGGATTTTCACCTTTTTTTAAAGCGTGAATTAAATTTTTTCTTAATTCATGTTTAATTGAAACAGATTTATATCCGTTCTTTTTTAATTCACCGATTGTAGATATGGAAGTTAATTTCATAATGAATGATACTCCGTTCCCAAAATCATAAGTTTAAAAAATTTTATTATCTAACTCTGCGCCGTCTGTTTCTTATATAATCTTCGAAAATGTAATCTCCAAGTCCGTTTAGAGAGCTGTAGAATGCTTTACCGTTATTTGTTTTGGTAAATTCTCTTACAAATTGCTGAAGGTACGGATCGCGTGCAATCATAAAAGTTGTTATCGTTATATTTAATTTCCTGCAAGTAGCAGCCTTATCCAATGTACGGTTTACAATTTTTCTATCGAGACCGTAACTGTTTTTGTAATACTTAACGCCTTCTTTTAAGCAAGTTGGTTTTCCGTCGGTAATCATAAAGATTTGCTTGTTGCTTGTCTTGCGTCTTCTTAAAATATCTATTGCAAGCTGAAGACCGGCTACTGTGTTTGTATGATAAGGCCCGACCTGTAAATAAGGCAGGTCTTTAATTTCAATCGGCCATGCATCATTTCCGAATACGATAATATCGAGAGTATCTTTCGGATATTTGGTCGTTATTAATTCTGATAGAGCCATTGCTACTTTTTTAGCAGGTGTAATTCTGTCCTCACCGTAAAGAATCATTGAGTGGGAAATGTCTATCATTAAGACAGTTGATGTAATCGCTTTGAAATCTTTTTCTTCTATTTCAAGGTCGTCTTCGGTTAATTTAAAATCATCTATGCCGTGATTTATTTGTGCATTCTTAATGGAGCCCGTTATATCTATTTGATCCGGAGTATCTCCGAAAAAATATTCGCGCCTGTCGGATGTTAATTCATCTCCGGGGCCTGTTAACGGAGTACGGTGGTTGCCTCTCGGCGTCTTTTTTAATTTTCCGAATATTTCTTCAAGAGACTGCCTTCTGATTGATTGTTCTCCCTTGGAAGTTAAAATCATTAAGGTTCCGTTTTCATTTTCTTCAATATAATTTTTGTCCTTCAATTCCTGTATAAAATCTCCCATTCCGTAGTTGTTATTGGTTAAGCCGTATTTTTGATCAATTTGGTTGAGCCAATTTAATGCTTCGGCAACATCACCTGAAGTTATTGTTAAAAGCTGCAATAATAACTTTAGAAGATTTTCAAAACTTCCGCCTGAGTTTGGCTGAGGGACATAATCTGTGAATCTTGTTCCGATCATATCTTTTTTTATACTTCTTTAAATATTAATAAGTTTATGATTTTAGTTCAGTGATTCAAGGATAAAATTTTAACTAATTTTAATTATTATTCGCATAAATAAGAAAGCGAATTAATAAGAATAGTATTGTGTTATTTGTCAAATAAAAACGATTAAGTATCAAACATCATATTTAATCGTTATGGAAATTTTTTTTGAAATAAAGTAAACGGGGTTGAATTTCTTCAACCCCGGAAATTAAATTATTTTTTTTCGGTAGGAATTCTTTTTTCGAGTATATTGTCTACAAGACGATATTCTTTGGCTTCTTCCGCAGAAAGGAAATAATCACGGTCGCAGTCCTTTTTAATTTCATCAAAAGTTTTACCCGTATGATTTGCTAAAATATTATAAAGAATATCACGTGTTTTAATCATTTCTTTTGCATGAATTTCTATATCGGCTGTTTGACCTTGCAACCCGCCGACCCAAGGCTGATGAATCATAATTCTCGAGTTTGGAAGGGAAGTACGCTTACCGGCAGCGCCTCCGGCTAGAAGTACCGCACCCATACTTGCCGCCATACCTACGCAGATAGTAGCAACGTCCGGTTTTATATATTTCATAGTATCATAAATTGCTAATCCGGCTGAAACACTTCCGCCCGGAGAATTGATATAAAGATTTATGTCTTTTTCCGAATCTTCAGCTTCCAGAAAAATTAATTGTGCAATTGTTAAACTGGCAATATGATCATCAATAGGAGTTCCGATAAAAATTATTCTTTCTCTTAATAAACGGGAATAGATATCCATACCCCGTTCGCCTCTGCCGGTTTGCTCTATAACATAGGGAACCAGCTGATTATATATTTCTAAATTCTTTGTCATTTCGTTTCCTTCGTTTCGTTTTGTAAATTATTATTGGGATCTACTTTCTTAATAGTATTTTTTTCTTTAAGGAAATCTAATAATTTTTGATCTAAAATTTTTTCACCGTAGTTGGAAGACTTGTAGTAATTTAAAAGTTTATCAACGGCAATTCCGGTTTTTTCCGCATCCTTAGCCGCAAGTTCCTTTAACTCTTCATCGGAGATTTCAATATTCTCTTTTTTCTGAATGGCATCTTTAATTAAAAACCACTTTACATTATACTCGGCATTTTTTCTCAGCCTGTTGGATACTTCGTTTTTATCTATATTTTTATAGCCTTCCTTTATAGCTGCTTCAATTTCGTTTTTAACCAGATCTTCAAGCACGTTTGAAACCAATGTAGAAGGAGGTGTAAAATCGTTTTTCTTTATAATTTCACTTATCAACTTGTTTTGTATTAATTCATCGTTCCGCTGATCATAGTATTTCTGAATGTCAGTTCTGATTTCATTCCGAAGTTCGGTTTCATTATTTACTTTATCCTTTGTAACTTTCTTTATTAACTCTTCATTTAATTCCGGAGTTACTATTTTTTTAATGTCCTTTATTTGAGCTTTATAATTGAACTTTTCCGGAATTTTTTCTTCTTCTCCCTTTTCATTTTTTTGAGTTCTTTCTTCCGAAAAGGTAAAGTTAAATGTTTCTCCGTTTTTCTTTCCTTTGGAGTTTTCAATAACTTCCTTATTAACCCGTTCATTTGTAAGATCTATTTTTAATACTTCGGGTTTTGTATCGGGAAACGGATTACCTTCATCATCAAGTCGTGTAACCTCGGCTTCAAATACATATTGATCGCTGTCTATAACCTCTCCGTCTTCCATAGTACTGTTTGCTCTAAGTATATATTTTATTTCCGATTCAACGTCTTCGTCCGTTACATGATAATCCGGTGCTTCAATTTCCAGTTCTGTATAACCTTTAACTTCAAGTTCAGGCATAACCTCATATTTAACTTTAAAGAACAGATTTTCTCCTGGATTTAATTTAATATCGGTTAATGATGGCTGACCGATAGGGTGCAGGTGTTTTTCTTTAGCAATTTCCCAGAACTGGTTATTTGCTACTTTCTCGGATGCTTCATGCTCCAAAGCATCACCGTACATTTTTTTTAATAGTGAAACCGGAACTTTACCCTTACGAAAACCTGATAGCTGAATATTTTTTGTCTTCTTACGAACTTCTGTTTCAATGTCGGTTTTTACCTCATCATAGGTAAAAGTTACTTCAACTTCTCTCTCAGTCAGCGATAAATCATTAACTTTTAATTCCAAGACAGCCTCTTAATTGATAATTATATAAAAAAGATTTTAAGAAAGTGCGAGAACGGGGACTCGAACCCCGACACCTTGCGGTACTAGATCCTAAGTCTAGCGCGTCTACCAAATTCCGCCATTCTCGCAATTAATTTTATCCTAAAAATAAAGGAATTTGTGCTTAAAATTGAAAAATGAACTACAAATATACTCTTAAGGGTATAGTTTCGCAAATGGATTATTTCCGTTATTGTCCCCTTATTTTATCTTCATAAAATTATGAAAAACCACAAATCAAATTAGTATATAATTCGATTACTAAAATTAAGGCATTATATTTGAGAATAAATTCATCATAATCATGAAATTATATACCGGAAAACACTAAAATCCAAATAGATTAATTTTGAAGAAAATATTAACGATTCTGAGTTTTTTAATAAAAATGTAATTATCTTGATGTTTAAAATTTATTTAACTTAAAATATAAGTACTTATATAAAAAGAGGATCAATGAAATTTAAGCACACCTTTGTTTCAAAAATCGGTTTGAAAAGGATTGACAATGAAGATTCAGTAGGTGTATTTGAAGTTGAAGACGGACTGCTTGCAATTGTCTGTGACGGTTTGGGCGGCAACAAAGCCGGTGAAGTTGCTTCTAAACTTACTGTAGAAACTATTTACGATGTCTTCAAAAACATGAATCAGAACGACTTCCTGGTCAGAATTCAAAATTCAATTACAGAAGCTAACAACACTGTGCTTGAAAAATCTTCAAATGATGTTGATTTGAACGGAATGGCAACCACAGCTGAAGTTTTATTTTTAAAAGGCGATAATGCTTATTGGGGGCATGTTGGTGACTCTAGAATTTATAATTTGAGAAACGGTAAATTAAAACAATTAACAAAAGATCATTCATTGGTGCAAAAATTAGTTGATGAAGGTTATTTAACTCTTAAAGAAGCTGAAAATCATCCGAATAAAAATATTATTATGCGAGCATTGGGTGATAAAAACGCTGTTGATATTGATTTAAGCAAATTAAAAATAAGTCAAAGGGATGATTTCAAATTCTTTGTCTGTACTGACGGTGTAACTGCCGTTTTGGGCGATTCCGATTTACAAAGCCTGCTGAAACTAAAAGATATAAATATAATTGCGGATAAAGTCTGCAACCTTGTTGAAGAAAGAGGAGCCCCCGATAATTATACTTTTGTATTAATATCTAAGATGGACTAAATGGTTGGCGGGATAATAGAAAATTATAAAATAATTTCCGTCCTTGGCGAAGGGGGAATGGGAATTGTTTACAAAGGTTTTGACCTTAAACTTGAACGTTATGTAGCGATTAAGATCTTAAACTCCCAAGCCCTGTTAAATCCTCAATTTGTTGCAAGATTTAAAAGAGAAGCTAAAAACCAGGCTAAATTAAATCATCCTAACATTGTTCCCGTATACGGTTTTGCCGAAGCCAACAGAACTTTAGGCATCGTTATGGAGTATGTTGAAGGTGAAACACTGGAAAACATAATCGAAAGGAACGGTAAGTTAGGGCTTTTAGAGGCTTTAAATATACTTAAACAAATTCTTGCCGGTGCCGATTATGCGCATTCAAAAGGTTTTGTTCATAGGGATCTTAAACCTTCCAACATAATTATTAGTACCGAAGGTGTTGCGAAGATAATGGATTTTGGAATTTCAAAATCTATGTTCGAATCTCAAGGTATTACTAAGACCGGTACTAAAATCGGTACAATACTCTATATGAGCCCGGAGCAAATTAAAGCTATGGAGCCCACCGCACAAAGCGATATTTATTCAATAGGAATTTCTTTCTTTGAAATGTTAAGAGGCAAAACTCCTTTTGATGTTGGGAATGAATTCCAAATAATGGAAGCACATTTAAAGAAAAATCCTACTCGGCTCTCAAGTATGCAGGATAATGTTCCTGCCGAAGTTGACAAAATTATTGCAAAAGCTCTAAATAAATCGACTGCAAAAAGGTATCAAACGTGCGCTGAGTTTTTAGCCGATGTTGAAAATTTAATTGAACATCTTACTTCAACACATGCAAAAAGAAAAACCAGGACAAAAACCAAAACAAGAACAAAAGTAAAAGTACAAAGCTTAAAAAAAATTAAAGCTAAACTGCGCTTTTATGTTTTTGCTTTTTTGATTACTGCAGTACTATTAACGCTTTTTTATTTTATGTACCATGATATTTCCGGATTGTGGAATAAAATCAGCGGTAACCAGGCGATAAGTAATTCCTCTAAGAACAGCTTGAATTTAATTGATGCAAAATGGAAATCGTTAAACAGTCCGACAATAAACGGATTGAATTCAATTTATTTTATAAATGATTCTACAGGTTTTGCATGCGGAGAACAGGGTACAATAATAAAGACCGTTAACGGAGGAAAATCATGGTCATATTTACCAGGAACGTTTAATCATAATTTTTATGATATTGAATTTGTGTCTTCAAGCAGAGGCTTTATTGTCGGCAGTGAAGGTACAATTTTAAATACAACAAACAGCGGTGAAAGCTGGACGGAGGGAAGCTATTCATCCGCTTCTTCATCGCTCTTTAAGATATATTTCCTTAAAAATACTACCGTCGGATTTATAGTTGGTGCAAATGGAGTTATTCTAAAAACGTATGATTACGGAATCCATTGGCTGCAGGTTCCTTCACCTACAAAGGAAATTCTGTTCGGAATTTCTTTTTCGGATGCAAATGACGGCTTTATAGTGGGAAGAAATGGAGTTATTTTAAGGTCACCGGACCAAGGTAATACATGGGTACAAGATCCAAAGTTGAACAATGAATATATAAAAGATATTTATTTTATAAATAGTAAGATAGGAATTTTAGCCGGCGGTAACGGGGAGATAGCGCGTACGACAAACGGAGGAA
>CAZHBJ010000050.1:3060-19749 GCA_964530445.1 uncultured Ignavibacteriaceae bacterium | reverse complement strand
CATATTTATATTATTTAAATTACTTTTTCTAGAAGATAGATATATTCAGCTTCGGTTTGTCCCCGTATTTGTCTTAGTGTAGTCATAAAATCCCCGCTTAATAGTATCGTATCAAAATATACAAGCTTAATGTAAAAATATATTTATTTAAATGCAGAAAAAACTATCTGCCTAAAAATATTTTAATAATTTACTGCTATATCGAATTACTATTTATTTCAAATTTACTATAAATCCGATTTTTGCATTAAGTTTTTTTTGCAAATAAGTAAACCTTTACTTTTGAGCTAATATTCCGTAGTGGTATGGCGGTAAATTAATATTAAATTTTAATATTGAAAACCCGGCTCCGGCAAGCATATTTCTTATTTCTTCCGGTTTCGGTCTAATCGACAAGCTCGGGCCTCTAGGCGTACCCGAATCATAATTCCAATGAATAATTCCAACTTTTCCTTTCGGTTTTAGTATTCTAAATGCTTCATGTAATATTTCAACGGATTCTTCCGCATGCAGAATATTAAAAATCATAACGTAATCGGCTTCGTCATTTTGCAGACCGGTTCCACCGGTAATAAAATCTTTATTAATGAGATTAATGTTAGTTATATTATTTGTTTTTAATTTAGATTCCAGTTCCTTTGTTAAAGCTTTTTCAATATCAAAAGCATAAACAGTTCCGCTTATTTTTCTGCCTGCCGGAATTGTAAAAGTACCGTAACCAAAGCCTAACTCTACTAATATTTTTATGTTATTATTTATTTCCAATTCATTTAATATTTTTTCAACATCAAAGAATTGCCGCCACATTTTTTCGTCCGGCATTCCGCTTTCCCTGGCTTTCATTCATTTCCTTAATATATTATAAATTGAAAATTTCGCTAATCGAAATTACTAAAAGAATATCAACTATAAGCTTAAATTGAGAAATACTAAATTAAACGGAACTATTTTTCTTAGCATAAATATCGGCTATTTTTTCCAAAGCTTTTACGCTGCGTGAAATCAAATATAATACATATACAACTACAGCGATAACCGCTAAAAAATATAAACCGGTTAAGAAAGGAAATATACTAGCCATTTTTACCTCCATAAATTATTAATATTACATAAGTCTAGCCAAAAAAAGTGAACTGTATATTCGAAGAAATTTGTCATTGTAATTCCTTTGGAACTTCGGAGAAACGCAGGTTATGTTTCCATCTTTGCATTTTCAATTGATTTTACGGGATTTAATTCTTTTGCCAACAACTTTGCTTTAGCGGTAATTGAATCCGGGTATCCTTTTATCTCCAATAATTTAATTGCATTGCCGGACAAGCATGGGCCTTGTTGTATTTTATAATTAAACCAATATTTTTCGCTGTCCACTTGATCGCCGAAGTGATACATTGCGTATGAATTTGCTAATAATTCTTGTAATTCAATATCATGTGTAGTTACAAAAACTTTTCCGTACTTATTCAAGAACTCCAAAACAGAAGTTGATATGGCTAATCTCTCAACTGTATTAGTCCCTCTAAATATTTCATCTATTAAAAATAAATAATTATGATCCCGATTAGCCAGATTTATAAATTCTTGTAATTTTTCAACCTCAACGAAAAAGTAACTTTTGGAATTCCTTAAATCTTCTTCTCTTTTTATTGCGGCTTTTACTACGCATCGATATGTTTCGAATCTCTCGGCATGACAAAAATATAAAGATTGTGCGAGTATGGTATTTACACCGACACATTTAATAAAAGTTGTTTTACCCGACATATTTGATCCCGTAATTAATGCCGACTGAGATAGCTCTTCAATAGTGTTTGGAACCGCATTTTCTAATAACGGATGCGAAATATTATCAAAGCCTATTTTACCGGAATCATTAAATACCGGCGTAGTAATAGTATTATGCTCCTCAATATATGATGCTATTGAAATATATGTATCCAGACCGGCAAGAGATTCATAAATCCCCTTAATTTCATTTTGATACTTATTTAATACATTCACAGATTTATAATAAGCTATTAAATCGTAAAGGAAGAAAAGATTTAAATATTCTATTGCAGCTCTTGCAAAGTCGTTTAATCCCTCTTTATCTATTACGAATTTCCCAAGTTTTTTGCTCAATTTATTTATCAATCCTTTTTTCCTTCGCAAATATTCTAATTCTTTAATCCGGGTTTCTGATTTAACTTTGCACATTTTCCTTGCAATTATTAGCAGTGTATGCAGACTGGAAAATCCGGCAAAGTAATCATAAATCTTAGAACTTAAAATATTGCTCAGAATAATGTTAATTGCTAAAAAGCCAATGGTAATGAGAAGAAAATATGGGAAGAAGTAAATCATAGAAGATGAAATGAATGTAAGTGCCGATAAAAATATTAGAAGATAATAATACTTAGAGCGGGGAGGTATATTTGAAATTATTAAGCTTGGTATAAAATAAGCTTTTGTATTCGTTAAATTGCTAAGCAAAAGCTGGATCGATTCTCTTAAAGAGCAGTTTTCCCGTAAATATTGTATTAAAGAATATCTTTCTTTTAAGACTGCTTCATCGTTTTCATATTTATGGAGAATATGATATAAATATTGTTGGCCAATACTTGATACATTTCTATCCATCATTGAAAATATCGAATCAAAATCCAAATCCGACCATGTCTTTTCATCAACATATTTCTCCGAGTCCTTTGAAACAATACTTCGATGATAAATAGAAATTAGATCGATATTCCTAAACCGATCGATTTTTTTACCCCATTGATTTTTTAAGTACGCTAATTTCTTTTTCTTATTTGGAAACATAACATATATTTATTCTGAATTTGTATTTTCTATTTTATTTATATTATCAAAAATTTTATTTTTGTCCCCGTAGGTGTCTTAGTGCAGCCATATTTTCCCTGCCCTTAAAAATTGTATCAATTATTCTTGATTAAAAGTAAAAATATTTTTATTTAAATGCATTTAAAATTTTATTAGCTTTACTATATGCGGATTGTATTATTAAAATTTTCGACTCAAGTAAAAATTGTTTTTCTATTCTTATTCGCCGAATAGACCGGTTATCATTTAATTCTTGTATTAATTAAAAAAAAACTTTATTGTTAAATGTGGTCTTAAAGAATTATAGGGTTAGGAGCAACTATGGAACGTTCTGTAAAATTAGCTGTATTTTTCGGGGCGCTTGTAATAGTACTTAATCTTTCGTGCTCATCTTCAAATTATAGTACTAAGAATCTTCCCGTATATAACGGCAAATATGAAAATGTGTTTCCGTTTCGAAACAGCTCCGAAGAACTTGAGAATATAAATTCTTCCGTTTATAGAATTAATTGCCTCGCGTTTTATAAGGCTTATATCTTTAGCGAAAACAGCAAGATCAAGTTAAAAGACTTGAGCGACTCATTAATCAAAACCAGGTCGGTTAAAAATGTTTATAGCGATAAATCCACTTCCGGTACGGCAACGTTAATTTATTCTTCCAACGGTACATTGGGACTGTTGACCTGCGCTCATGTTATCGATTTCCCGGACACGGTAATTACTTATTTCGGGGAGGTAACCGGTAAACCGAGCGACGACATTCAAAGCATTGCATTTAAATCCAAACAGTTTATTTATGCAGCCGGTTTTCCAAACGGAAGCGAGGTAAAAGAAATATTGGCGGATAAAAATACGGACGTAGCGCTTATAGGCAATAATTACAGTTTAAGTGATGCTATACGTTTCCATGTTTTTAACTACCCGTTCGGCAGTGCAAAAGACCTTGAGTGGGGAGACTTTGTTTATATTTTCGGTTACCCGTTAAATTATAAAATGATTTCAAGGGGAATAGTCAGCAGTCCAGACTATGATAAAAACGGCTCCTTTTTTATTGATGCCGTTGTTAACAGAGGGTACAGCGGCGGGCCGGTTTTGGCTGTCAAAGAAAATGTTCCGCATTTTGAACTTGTCGGAATTGTCGAATGGGTTGCGGAAGAAAACGAAAACATCCTGCAGCCCGCACCCTTGGAAGGAGATTTGAAATATAATCCCGTAGTACCTTACAAAGGCGACGCCTATGTAAAGCAGGAAAGGTTTTTAAAATACGGTATTACAAAAGTAATATCTGTAGAATCTATAGTAGACTTCCTTGAAAAAAATAAGGATTTTTTTATCCACAAAGGTTATGATTTTGATATGTATGATAAGTAGTAGTTTATACTGCTCTCTGCATAATGATTGAAAACTCGGTTATACCGGATGAGTTTGATTCAACAAAAATTTCCGAATTATGCCAGTTGACAATTGCCTTTACAACCGAAAGCCCCAATCCTACTCCGCCTGTGCTTCTGTTTCTGGAAGTTTCAACCCTGTAAAACCTGTCAAATATTTTCGGTAAAGCTTCTGCAGGAATACCTTCACCAAAATTTATTACACTTATTTTTACCATATCCTGTTCAAGATTTTCACCTTTCAGCGTAACTGTATTGTTCTCATCTCCGTATTTAACAGCATTATCAATAAGATTTGAAAGCGCCTGCAGCATTAATTCTTTATCTATTTCAACAAACGAATTTGTTGATGAATTTACTGTCAGCCGAATATTTTTATCAGCACCTAAAATTTTAAGGTTATCAGCCGTATTCTTCAGAAACTCATCAAGACTTATTCGTGTTTTGGTAAGGTTAATTGTGGAATGATCAATTTTGGAAATAAAGAATAGATTGTCGATTATTTTTGTAAGCCTTATAGTTTCTTCATAATTGCTTTTGAGTACTTCCATATATTCTTTAGGAGTCTTTGGTGATTTTAATGCAATTTCAGTTTCGCCGCGTAAAATAGTTAAAGGTGTTTTAAGCTCGTGGGCTGCCGAAATCGAAAACTGGTTCATATAATCGATAGAAGTTTTTATTCTGCTTATCATTTCGTTCATCTTTTTCACCAGCCTGCCGTATTCATCGCTGTATTTTTCACCACCGATTTTCTCATCTAGGTTAAGCGCAGTAATCTCTTCGGTCTTTTTAATAATTGCATCGATTCTTGAAAGCGACTTTGCGGAAATTATGCCTCCGCCTATTATTGAGATCAGGAAAAATACAGGCGCTAGTATTTCAAAAATATGTACAAGGCTTTTTAACGTCTGCGAAATACTTTGAATCGGGAAAGCAACAATTACATTATAATGTCCGGATATTAATTTTACACAGCGGATCGGCTTAGCGGATAGGGAAGTATCGGAAAAATTAAAAAGATTAAGCGGGGCTTTCCTACTGGGAAATGATAAGGTATCGTCATTCAAATTTGCCGTACGGAAATATATTTTATTCTTTATACTAATTTGTATAAAGTTATTCCTCAGGTTAAATGCAATTTCATTATAAATGATATCCCATACAAAATCTTCCGGGTTGGAATAAACCGAATCTGGTACGAAGTGTTCTATATCCACATGCTTATCGGAAACGGCGTGCAAAATAGCTTTAGCCTGTGATTTTAAACCTACATCAAGATTGTCCATCATTGTTCTATATAGATTTATATAAATGAAAACGGCTAATAATATTTCCAGAATTAAAAATAAAATTGAGTACCAGAGAGTGGTTTTAAAACGGGTAGATGAAAAAAAATGTTTTAATTTACTGAACATCTGATTTTAAAATTCATATATATAAGTTAACTTAAGCGCCGTCTTTTATGATGTAACCGACACCCCGTATTGTATAAATTAATTGTTTATCAAATTCGTTATCCACTTTGGTTCTTACCTTGTTAATATAAACGTCTATTATATTTGTTTCGGTATCGAAGTGATAATCATAAACGTGTTCAATTAATTTTGTCCGCGAGATAACCTTGTTGGCATTCTTCATCAAATATTCAAGTATAGAATATTCCTTTGGAGTTAAAATAATCTCTTTGTCATTTCTATATACTCTATGAGATTGCAGATCGAGAATTAAATCGCTTACCGTAAGTTTTGTCGATTTATTGTTTTCATTTCTCCGCAGCAAAGCTCTTATTCTTGCCAGCAGTTCTTCAAATGCAAACGGTTTGGTAAGATAATCGTCGGCACCCGCATCAAGTCCTTCCACTTTATCTTGTGTGCTGTCTTTAATTGTAAGCATCAAAATCGGGGTAGCAATATTTCGTTTACGGACTTCTTTTACCAAAGTTATGCCGTCGATAAACGGAAGCATTATATCCATTATAATTAAATCATACTCTTCTGAATTAATCAGCGTCAATCCTTCTTTTCCATCGAACGCGGTATCAACGCTGTAATATTCTTCTTCTAATCCCTTCTTTATAAAGGAAGCAACCTTTTTTTCGTCTTCAACGGTTAAAATTCTCATATAGGAAAATTAAATAAAAAAGGAGAGTATTAAAACTCTCCTTAACTTAGTGGAATATTTGAAAAAAATTATTTCTTTTCCGATTTCTTTGCTGTTTTCTTTTCTACCTTAGCGTGCATAACTGCTTTCTTGGCATGCTTCTTTGCAACCTTAGCATGTTTTACTTCTTTTTTAGCATGTTTCTTTTCTACCTTAGCGTGCATAACTGCTTTCTTAGCATGCTTCTTTGCAACCTTAGCATGTTTTACTTCCTTTTTAGCAGTTTTCATAACATGTTCTTTCTTTTCAACTTTTTTATCTTTGGACTGCGGGGTTCCCTGTGAAAAAGCTGTGCCCACTCCAACAGTTAATAAAAATACAGCAATTACCAAGAAACTAAAAATACGTGACTTCATTACAATACCTCTTCTCCTAATATTAAATAATTATTTATTATAAATTCTTGAGGAATTTATGCGGTAAACATATTTATAGTTTATTAACCCATCCTTAATAAAAGATTAAAAAAAATTAATCTGTTTTAATACGGCAGGTATTTTATTGGTTAAAATTTGAATGTTTTAAGGGGGTATTTTTTATGAAGGTTGAATTTGGTAAAATTTTAACTTTTATAATTTTAATTTGAAATGTGCTTTATAACAAATTAGAACCACATGATTACTGAAACACTGATCGGCTCCGGAGTCTTTTATTAAAAAGATGTCTCAAAATTAAAAGTTAACTGCGTAGGTAAAGTCGGATTGTTTACCATACCGACCGAAACATTCCAGCTCATTTGTTGAGAAACCCTTTTGTTATATGCGGCGACCGATCTTGCAGCATTAATAGCGCTTGCTAATCTATTTAAAATCATTGCGCCGACAACAAATCTTAAATCATTATGCGCTTGTTCACTCGAGACCCACATATTTCTATACTGTTTTCGATCGGTTTGAGATTGCCAATTCCAGTAATATGAGGAATTATAAATCTGATCAAAATTTTGATTAAGCGCCTGACTTGTATTGTATTCATCTAAATTTAAATAATTGCCTATAGTGGCATAATAATCCGCGTCTTTGTTTGCAGCATTTACACCTGCCGAAGAAACGGCAAAAGATTTATATCTTTGTTTCAGCCAATTTCCGTAACTGTTCATACCTATATAAACCCCCCATAAAGCTCCTTCGGCAATTGTAAAGTATTTACCGCTTGAATAATTATCCGCATAAAGTTCGCCCATTCCGGGAAGAAGTAAAGAAAGTAATATTGCAACCCCGCTGTTCTTTTTGGAAACATCTTGAGTAAAGTAAGAAATATTCTGATTCGGTTCTTGCTTATTAACTGTCGTTTTTATTGAATTTTCAAGATCCAGGGTGGTTAAATGTGCTTTGCTTTGCGAAAATGCGCAAGTGGATAGAAGGATGAACAATATTAGGATTTTTTTCATATTTTTTACTTACAAGTTTAGAATTAACAAGCAATTAAGTCAATTGATTTTTTAATCTCTTTTGTCCGGCAGCGGCAGGTACCTTCATTATTTTGAGTTATTATTACATCAGATAATTCGTTTATTAATTCCGGATTGTATGGGTGACTTACTCTAATATAATTTGAAGAAAATCCTTTTAATAAACCTTTGTGATTTTCCGCTTCAAAAAGAACTTCTGTTTCTTTTCCCGTCATTTCGTTATAAAAAGAATTTTTCTTTTTTTCACTTAAAATTCTCAGCATATTGTTTCGCTTTCTTCGTTCAAAAACATCTACCTGGCCTGGTAAAGTAATTGCCTTGGTATCCGGTCTTTCGGAATAAGTAAAAACATGAAGATAAGACACCGGCAAATCACGCAAGAAATTATAAGTCTGAAGAAAATCTTCTTCAGTTTCTCCCGGGAAACCTACTATTACATCTACACCGATTCCCGCATCGGGTATTCTTTTTTTTATCTTAAAAATTAATTTCTGATAATCTTGAGCTTTATATCTTCGCTGCATTAATTTTAATATTTTCGGACTCCCGCTCTGCAGGGGAATATGAAAATGCTTACATAGTTTGCCGCTTTTATCAGTTAGTTCAATAATTTCATCGGATAATAAATTCGGCTCGATTGAGCTTATTCGAATTCTAAATTCTCCGGGTACCTCAGTCATCTTTAATAAAATATTGTATAAATCGGTGTCAAATGCCTTTCCGTAATCACCTACATTTACACCCGTTAGAATAATTTCTTTATAACCTTTCGCTACTAATTTTGTAAATTCAGTTATAACTTCATCCGGATTCATACTTCTGCTTTTTCCCCTGGCTCTGGGAATAGTGCAGAAAGAACATTTATAATCGCATCCGTCCTGAATTTTAAAATATGCTCTCGTGCGGTTATCGGCATCCGTAGAATGCGCCGGACCGAATTCATTCAATTCTTCTGTGGGGGAAACATAAATACAAGCTAATTTGTTTTTATTAAAATTATTTATATAAGAAAATAGTTCTAATTTTTCCCGGCTTCCAAGAACAACATCCACACCTTCTATTTTTGTAATCTGTTCCGGGCGAAGCTGTGCGTAGCAGCCGGTAACGATTATAAAAGCTTCGGGATTTTGTCTTAATGCTCTGCGAACAAGCTGCCTGCATTCTCTTTCCGCATTTTCCGTAACGCTGCAGGTGTTGAATACATATATATCAGCATTCTCCTTAAAATCAACTATATCGAATCCTTTATTTAAGAATTGATTTCCGATTGTTGATGTCTCGGAAAAGTTAAGCTTGCAGCCGAGAGTATGTAATGCAACTTTATTTGACATTAAATTAAGATAAGTTTAAAAATTCAAGAGCGGGGAAGTCCCCGCCCTTGAATAATAAATGAACTTTAAGTTTAGTTTGTTTTGTTTTCCGTTGATGCCGGATGACTTTCATCGTTAACTTCAAAAATAGGGAAGTCCGCAGCATCAATTGCGCCTGCTTCTGCATTTTGAATTTCCTGAACGGAAACTCTATCGAATTTATGCTTATCCAGATACGCCCTGATTTCATCTTCGGTTTTATCTTTAAGAACTTGAGTAGCGCTCAAAACAATTTTTTTATTTTCTTTATCGAATTCAATAACTTTTAATGGAATTACATCATCGATAGGGAAGTGATTAGCTATATTTTTTATTTTAGATGTAGCCAGTTGTGTTACAGGTACAAACCCGTCAACATGTTCAGGCAATTCGGCAATTAATCCTTTTTCAATTATTCTAACAACTTTACCTTCGGTTTCAATTCCGACTGCATAAAGTTTTTCAAATTGATTCCAAGGATTTTCTTCCACCTGTTTGTGGCCTAAGGAAATCTTTCTTTGTTCAACATCCACACCTAAAACAATAACTTCAAGTTTTTCACCTTTTTTAACAACTTCACCGGGGTGGCGGATTTTCTTGGTCCATGAAAGATCGGAGATATGAACCAAACCGTCTACGCCGGGTTCCAATTCAACAAAGACACCGAAGTTGGTTAAGTTTCGTGCTATTCCGGTATGCCTTGATCCGACCGGATATTTTTGCATTAAGGATTCCCATGGATCCGGTTCCAATTGTTTTATTCCCAAAGAAATTTTCTTTTCATCTTTATCCAGGCTTAAAATTATTGCTTCAATAACCTGGCCCATTGCAACTACCTGCGAAGGATGTTTAATGTGCTGTGTCCAGCTCATTTCCGAATTATGAATTAATCCTTCAATTCCTTTTTCGATTTCTATGAATGCACCGTAATCTGTAAGCGAAACAACTCTTCCCGATACCTTATCTCCGATTTTATACTTGGTATCGATATCTTCCCATGGATGAGGAAGAAGTTTTTTCAAGCTGAGAGAAATTCTCTTCTTCTCTTCGTCAAAATCGGTAACAACAACTTTAATAGTCTGATCAAGTTTAACAACTTCATTCGGATGATTAATTCTGCCCCAGCTTAAATCCGTAATATGAATTAATCCGTCAACACCGCCGAGATCTACAAACACACCGAAATCGGTAATAGCTTTTACTATACCTTCGAGAATTTGTCCTTTTTCCAGGCTGTTTAGAATTGCATATCTTTGATCGGCAATTTCTTCTTCTACCAAAACTTTATGAGAAACAACAACGTTCTCTGTAGGTATATTTACTTTAACTACTTTGAAGTCCATTGTTTGACCTACAAAAGCATCAAAATCACGAATAGGACGGATATCGATTTGTGAGCCCGGTAAAAAGGCTTCCATACCCATTAAGTCAACTACCATTCCGCCTTTAATTCTTTTCAAAATTTTACCTTGTATAATTTCGCCCGTCTCATGAGCTTTAACAACTTTTTCCCAAATTCTTAAAAAGTCGGCTCTCTGCTTACTTAATACAAGATTGCCTTCCTGGTCTTCAACACTTTCAAGTACAACTTCAACTTCGTTTCCGACTTTAATTTCTTCGGATTCGTGGAATTCATTTTTCGGTATTGAACCTTCGGATTTGAAGCCAACATCTAAAATAATATTGTCTCCGTGGATGCGGACAATTTTACCCTTTACCAATTCACCTTCTTTAACATCTTTAAAAGATTCGGTGTAAAGATTGGCTAAGGTTAAAAACTCTTCTTGAGTGTATTCCTCATTGTTAAAATGTTTCTTCGCCTTCTCATAATCATCGGTTGTCACTATGCTCTTTTTCGTCTCTTTAGTCTCTTCGGACATTAATCCTCCAAATAAATAATTAATCCCGCAAATATCGCTTCGCCATCATTAAGCGGTAAAGCAGAAAGTTTTATGTAACATATTTTAGTTATTGATGGTCTAAAAAATTTCCTTAACTAATTTAAATTAATATTTTTTTCTGCAGCTATTATTCTGATTTTATCCAGAATAATATCAACTTGTTCTTGTATTGTAACTTTGGAAGTATCTACAACTATTGCGTCTTCGGCTTTTGTTAAAGGGCTTGCTTCTCTGGTTGAATCAATTTTATCCCTGTTTATCAGATTATCTTTAACATCGGCAACCGAAACCTCGATACCTTTTTCCTCAAATTCCTTTGCTCTTCTTTTTGCTCTCTGTTCGATTGACGCTGTAAGAAAAATTTTAACATCGGCACCGGGGAAAACGACAGTTCCTATATCTCTTCCTTCCATTACAACACCGCCGTCTTTCATTGCCATTTTTCTTTGCTTTGCTACCAGCGCAGATCTTACTTCCTTTATTTTACTTACATCGCTGACCTTTGAATTAACTTCGGCAGTTCGAATTTTATCGGTAATATTTTCACCATTGATACTAACCTCTGTTGCTCCGTCGGTAAACTTTAAGTTGATGTCGGAAGTTTCGGCAATTTTTATAACGGCATCAATATTATTAAGAACATTATTTCTCATTGCTAAAAATGTAACGGCTCTGTACATAGCCCCGGTATCAATATATAAATAGCCAAGCTTTTGTGCGACAAGCTTGGCAGAAGTACTCTTACCAGAACCTGCCGGACCGTCAATTGCGACTATTAATCTTTTTGACATAGACTACAAAAATATGTAATATTTGTCGAATTTTCAAAAAGTTAGGGGGATAATTCTTACGTGAAAATTCGGGACGAAAAAGGGGTATTTACCGGCTGGAATTTATGTCTATCTAACTTCTTCACCGCCTAACTCATTTATTATCGCATTAATATAAGGATCATCATCTGCATGCAGATTCGTTTCGCTATTATCTTCAACCTGAGTATTTTGCATTATATTGGGATCAATTTTTGCACTATCCTTTAAGCAAAACTTTAATTTTTTGCCGAAATATTCCTGGCTTTTTTGTGCCAAATAATCCTGGTTACGGCTGATTATATCCTTCCCATGAGAATCTTCACTATAAATATTGATTTCATTGCCTTCAAGATTTAGAAGCTTTACGCTTTTAATAAACGGTCCGAACATTAAGCCTTTTTCGGAATTAACAGATTCAACAAATGCCGCCCATTTTTTAACTACACTTTCGAACGAAAACTGCGGGCTTTCTATATCGCTTGAATTGTTTAGTATGTTTCGCGCTTGATAAGAATTCCGATTAGTCTTTTGAGAAACTATATTTTGTTTTGTTGAAGCTGCGGCAGAACTTTTTTGTGTATAAATCGGCTGGCTTTTAACGGTTCTTGTTTCATTATTATTGGATGAGTCGGAAATGTTAAATTCCGCATTGCCAATTTTATTAATTAACTCGCTGATTGTTGAAGATCTTTCCAGTCCGATTAAATGGCTTAATGAAATTTCAATTTTTAATTTTTGATTTTGCGAGTAGCGCAGTTCCTGCTGAGTTTTGTTTAGGAAATTTAAAAGCCTTAAAAGATCACCTTCAGAAAATTTATCCGTATAATCCAGATAGCGGGATTTATAAATATCTGCAGATTCAACAAGATTGGAATCTTTTGTAAGTACAACCGTCATTATATTTCTAAAATGCTCAATTAAGCCGTCCATAAAATCTATAAAATTCCAGCCGTTATCGTAGATGGAATTCGAAACATCAAAAACAGCTTTATAATCTTTATCTATAATCGCATCCGAAATTGAAAAATAAATTTCATCGTCAACCAAATTAAGCATTTTGGAAACGGTAGATGCTTCAATGTTATTTCCGCAAAAAGAAACTACCTGATCGAAGAAGCTTTCGGCATCACGCAGAGCACCGTCTGATTTTTTAGCTATTATTGTTAAGGTTTTATCATCTATTTTTATTTTTTCACTTTCGGCTATTTTATTTAGCAGTGATTTTATCGTATCGAGCTGAATTCTTCTGAAGTCGAATCTTTGACACCTTGAAATGATGGTTAACGGAACTTTATGAATATCCGTAGTAGCAAAAATAAATATTGTATGTGCAGGAGGCTCTTCCAGAGTTTTAAGGAATGCATTAAACGATTCCTTGGTCAGCATATGAACTTCATCAATAATATAAATTTTATATTTGCCCTTGGTTGGCGCATACTTTACCGATTCCCTCAGCGTTCTTATTTCATCTATTCCTCTGTTTGAGGCTCCGTCGATTTCGATTATATCCAGAGATTGAGTTGATTGAATCGATTTGCACATCTCACATTCGTTGCATGGTTCGTTATCCTTCGGGTTTAAGCAGTTTAAAGCTTTCGCAAGAATTCTTGCAGTAGTTGTTTTACCAACACCTCTTGGGCCTGTAAAAAGATATGCGTGAGCAATGCGGTTATTTTTTAATGCATTTTTCAGAGTTGCAGTTATATGTTCCTGCCCGACTACTTCGCTAAATTTTTGCGGACGCCATTTTCTTGCCGTTACAACAAATGCCATTTAAATATTTCCGATTTTTAAAAAATTATAAAATTTCTTCAGATAGAAAATTACAAATCTCTTCAAGATAATTTTTATCAATTTCGCCAAAGGAATCGTATGAGCTGCTGTCTATATCCAGTACGCCGAAAAGATTTTTATCTTTTAATAAGGGAATAACAATTTCGGATTTGGAATCCGCATCGCAAACAATATGTCCCGGGAATTTATTTACATTGGGTACAACCAGCGTCTCAAGATTTTTTGCCGCAGTACCGCATACACCTTTTCCCAGCTCAATTTTTGTGCATGCTACTTTTCCCTGAAACGGTCCGAGATAAAGAGATTCGCCGTTAAATAAATAAAAACCCGCCCAGCTTATCTTTTCAAAAGTTTGTTTTAATGCTGCGGTAAAATTTGAAAGATTAGAAAGCCGGTTATCGTTTTTATCTAATAATGATTTTATCTGTCTGCTTAGTAAAGTATACTGTTCTTCAAGATTAAGATTCTTATCTATTGAAATTGTCTCTGCCAATTATTTTACCTTCTTTTTCGTTTTCTTAGCCGGTGCTTTCTTGGTCTTACTTAGGATTTTCATATCTTTAAATAAATAAGGAATAGCATCTTCAATCATTTCCACAGGTATTATTTTTAATCCTTCTTTAACCGTATCCTGAATTTCTTTTAGGTCGATTTCATTTTCCTCAGGTATTAAAATAGTTTTGATATTGTTTCGTTTTGCTGCAAGCAGCTTTTCATTTAAACCGCCGATAGGGAGTACGTTTCCTCTTAAAGTAATTTCTCCCGTCATTGCAACGTCATTAGCTGCAGGTTTCCCGCTGATTGCGGATAACAACGCCATCGCCATTGTTATTCCGGCGGAAGGTCCGTCCTTAGGTATTGCACCTTCCGGCAAATGAATATGTATTTCCTTTCCTTTATAGAAATTCGGGTCAAGGCACAATTCCTTTGCCCTGGAACGGATATAGCTTAGTGCGGCCTGTGCCGATTCTTTCATTACGTTGCCGAGCTGTCCGGTAAGTGTAAGTTTTTCCGCTCCGTTCATTATTGTAACGTCCACATCCAGGATGTCTCCGCCTACACTTGTCCATGCAAGACCGGTTACACTGCCGACTCTATATCCCTGATTATGTTTATGAGTTCGGTATCTCGGAACCTTAAGATATTCTTCAACTTTCTCTTCATCTACAATGAATTTCGATTTCCTTTTTACTTTCCCGTTTGAAGATTCTTTTAAAACAATATCCCTCGCTAATTTTCTGCAAACCGACGCAAGTTCTCTTTCAAGATTTCTAACACCGGCTTCCCTGGTATATTCCGTAATTATTTTTTTAATTGCATTATCTGTAATCGTAACATTCTTATTATTTAAACCGTGGTTGGTAAGTTGTTTGGGAAGAATATGCCTCTTAGCAATTTCTATTTTATCATACTCCAGGTAACCGGGCAATTCAATAATTTCCATTCTATCCTGTAAAGGCAAAGGAATATTATATCTTACATTTGCAGTAGTAATAAACATTACTTGAGAAAGATCATAATCTACCTCAAGGTAATGATCGTTAAAAGTATGATTCTGTTCCGGATCCAAAACTTCCAGCATTGCGGAAGAAGGATCGCCGCGGAAGTCCATACTCATTTTATCGATTTCATCAAGAAGCATAACCGGGTTTATAGTGCCTGCTTTTTTCATAGACTGAACTATTTTGCCGGGCATAGAACCGATATAAGTTCTTCTATGTCCTCTGATTTCCGCTTCATCACGAACACCGCCCAAGCTTATTCGAACAAAATTTCTTCCGAGCGCTCTTGCAATTGATTTGCCTAAGGAAGTTTTACCGACTCCGGGAGGTCCTACAAAGCAAAGTATTTGTCCTTTCATCTGTTTTACCAGATTTAGTACGGCAATGTGTTCGATTATTCTTTCTTTAGGTTTCTCAAGTCCGAAATGATCTTCATTTAAAATTCTTTGAACATGCGAAATATCAAGATTGTCTTTTGTCCTTTTAGACCAAGGGACATCCACCAGCCAATCCAGGTAATTTCTAATTACCGTAGACTCAGGTGACATAGGCGGGGTCTTTTTCAGCTTATTAAGTTCTTCAAGAGCTTTGTCCTCAGCTTCTTTGTGCATCTTTGCTTTTTTAATCTGGTCTCTCATTTTCATGAACTCCGGTGTTGTATCTTCTTCCTCACCGAGTTCATCTTGAAGAATTTTTATCTGTTCCTGGATAATAAATTTTCTCTGGGTTTTTGCAATGTTTTCCTGAACTTTGTTATCTATTTCTTTTTCTATTTTAAGAATATCTATCTCTGAATTTAAGATCTTAATTACTTCGTAAAATTGTTCTTTTAAAGTAAATTTTTGTAAGATGCCCTGCTTAACTTCAATTAATTGGGTGATATTTGCAGCTACATAAAAAAGCTTTCTATCCGGTTCTTCTATATTTTCAAATGCAGTAACCGCTTCATTCGGAATATTACGGCTTATTTTTACATAGTCTTTAAAAAGCTGCGTCATCTGTCTGGTTAACGCATTCATTTCATGGTCATGCGTAACTTCCGGAACAATTACCTCAATTTTTCCCTCGAAAAAATTTTTATTATCTGTAAATTCCACTATTCTGCCCTGCAGAAGACCATCAACTAAAATTTTCATCAATCCGTTGGGGAGTTTTAAAATTTGTACAATCTTAGCAATAGTTCCTTCTTCGTATATATCTTCTTTTTTAGGGTCTTCAATATTCGATCTTTTTTGAGTAGATAGAAAAATATATTTTGTTTCTTCAGAAGCAAAATTTGCAGCTCTAATCGATTGTTCGCGACCGACTAAAACCGGAAATATCATATAAGGGAAAATTACTATATCCCGCAAAGGTAAAATGGGGAGTGTATCCGGAATATTATCTACTATAGATGTTTCTTCTTTTTCCTTTGCGCTTAACTCGCTGAATTCTTTCAATCGTAATCTCCTTTAATTTTTACAACGTAAAATAATAATGAAATATACCAAAATTCATACCTGCTATCAAGGAACGAAAAATTGTGATTTATATTGTTAAAATTATT
>CAZHBJ010000050.1:0-2960 GCA_964530445.1 uncultured Ignavibacteriaceae bacterium | reverse complement strand
TTTCCCGTCTTACATCTCTCAATTATTTCATATATTTGTAACCAAAATTAAGGAATAAAATGATTGACGATATTATTAAAATTGCTAAAGAAGCAGGTGTTATTATTAAGGAAGGATTCGGAACTAATTTTAATATTGAATATAAAACCAACGAATCGAATTTAGTAACGGAAATTGATAAAGCAAGTGAAAAATTAATTACTGAATTTATAAAAAAGAATTATCCTTCTCACGGCATCTTAGCCGAAGAAGGCGGGGAATTAAAAAACACTTCCGAATATGTTTGGGTTGTTGATCCGCTTGACGGCACTACAAATTTTGCTCACGGACTTCCTATCTTTTCAGTATCCATTGGAGTTCAAAAGAACGGAAATACAATTGCCGGTGTTGTTTATGACATTATGAATAATATTGTTTATTCATCAGAATTAGGAAGCGGTTCCTTTGCAAATGATAAAAAGTTAAAAGTAAACAACAATGATAAAATAGGCCATGCTGTTTTAGTAACCGGATTTCCATACAACATATCGGAAAATCCGGAGAACGCACTTGAAAAATTTTCCGCACTCACCAAAGCTTCCAGGGCGGTAAGAAGATTAGGTTCCGCAGCAATAGATTTATGTTATGTTGCGAGAGGCGTGTTCGACGGATTCTGGGAAGTTCATCTGCATCCGTGGGATATGTGTGCAGGCAAATTGATAGTCGAAGAAGCCGGCGGATTGGTTTCGGATTTTAACGGAAAGCCGATAGATATTTTCTCTAAAAAGATTTTAGCTACGAATTCAAAAATTCATTCAACTATGGTGGAATTTTTGGAAAGATATTAATCCTGTTAAGTGAGTACTAATTGGCTTTAATTTATTTGCTGTACATTTCTTCAATTAAATGACCGTATCTCTCTTCTACAAATTTACGTCTTACTTTTAAGCTTGGAGTAATTTCACCGTTTTCAAGACTAAACGGCTTATCAAGAATAGCAAACTTGCGTACTCTTTCATAGTTGGCCAGCTTTTTTTGTACTACCGACATATCTTTTTCAATAAGATTGTAAATTTCTTTTGTTTTAATTAATTCTTCAAGGCTGGTATACTCTAATTTATTGGAGTCTGCGTATTCCTTAACGGCTTCAAAGTCGGGCACAATTAACGCACTAAGAAACATTCTTCTATCGCCTATTAAAACAAATTGATCTATAAATTTGCTGGTTAAGAATAAATTTTCAATCGGTGTGGGTGCAATATATTTTCCCGCAGAAGTTTTGAATAAATGTTTTTTGCGGTCGGTTATCATTAAAAATCCCTGCGAATCGAATACCCCGATATCACCTGTATGAAGCCAGCCGTCTTTTATAACTTCATCGGTTTCTTTTTTATTTTTATAATAGCCCTGCATAATGTTCGGTCCTCTTGCAAGTATTTCTCCGTCGCTTGCAATTTTAACTTCTACACCGGGGAAAGGTTTACCGACGGTTCCGAATTTGTAATCATCAATTTTATTAGCCGCAATTACCGGTGATGATTCCGTTAAGCCGTAACCTTCTACAATTTGTATTCCTACAGCTTCAAAGAATTCTCCTAAATCACGCGCTAACGGCGCTCCGCCTGAAATAAAGAATCTGAGTTTTCCCCCTGTCTTTTCTCTAATTTTTTGGAATACCAGCTTATCTGCAAGTTTATATTTAATTGATTGACCTATTGTTGAAGAACCGGTTTTTTTTGCTTTTGCATATTCTTTGCCGAGTTCAACTGCACGGTAAAATATTTTTTGTTTGGAAGGGGATTGACTTTCAACATTTCTAATAATTTTTGAATATATCCTTTCAAACAGGCGAGGAACAGTGGTTATAATTGTAGGGCGTGCTTCAATCATATTTTGTGCAACTGCTTCTATGCTTTCGGCGTAATAAATTGTTCCGCCGGATGAAAAAGCAGTATAATAACCGGCCATCCTTTCGAAGATATGGCAGAGGGGAAGGAAAGAAAGGAATACATCGTTTGCATCAATCGGAAAAGTTTCAAGTGCGGAATTAACATTGGATAATATATTTTTATGAGTCAGTAAAACGCCTTTAGGTTCGCCTGTCGTTCCCGAAGTATAAATAATGGTACAATTATCGTCTCCTTTTAAATTATCAATAGAGTTATGAAAAAAATTAGGATGATTTGCACCAAAAATAATTCCCGTCTCTTGAACTTCTTTAAAGGAATGAAGAAGCTTAATATCGGCAGTAAAATCTTTTTCATTCATGACTATAATGAATTTTAAATGCTTGCATTTGGGGGCAACCTTAGAAATTTTATTTAATTGAAATTTATTTGAAACTATTACTGCTTTTGATTCCGAATTATTCAAAATAAATTCAATTGATGTAGCGGTTAACGACGGATAAATCGGTACATCTATAGCGCCCAAACCCAAAATAGCCATATCGGAAAAAACCCATTCCGGTCTGTTCTCGGATATAATTGCAACCTTGTCGCCCTGTTTAATGCCGAGAGAAGCAAGTCCGTTTGCAAAATTTACAGTTTGTTCCTTAAATTCTTGATAAGAAATGCCTTCGTATTTTCCTTCAACTTTTCTCATTATTATATGATTTTTAGCTGTTTTTGCATGTACTTCGGTAAGATAAACGAACATTTCGGGTATGGTTTTGAAGGCTTTTAATATTGCCATTATTGCTCCTAAGAATTACAGATGTGAAAATAACTTTGATGTTTTAGAAAAACAAGAAAATTAAGACGGTAATTATAATTTAAAATTAATTGTATTGAAAAAATCATTACTATCAAAAAAAAGTCTGCAACAAGAAATTTGTTTTATAAATAATTTGAGAAGGCAAAAATGCCATATAAGAATAATTTCATCCCTACGGGATTAAAAACGATATTGGGTTACAATCTAATTATAATAATATCAGCCCTTCGGGCTTTTACATAAAACGCCGAAGGCGTGAAATTATT
>CAZHBJ010000049.1:0-19907 GCA_964530445.1 uncultured Ignavibacteriaceae bacterium | reverse complement strand
CAATAATAAATGCTCTTTTTTGGATAAAGACGGTTTGTGCACGCTTCAAAAGCTGGCTAATAACGAAGGAGCATATAAATGGAAATATAAGCCTCTTTATTGTGTCTTATTTCCCTTAACAATTTATGAAGGTGCACTCACTATTGACGATGATCATATAAACAGGTTAAAGGTTTGTAATAAATTCCCCGCGGAGGAAACCTCAATATTTGAAGCTTGCCGGGAAGAATTAATTTATTTCTTCGGTGAAGACGGTTTTGCAGAATTAGATAATTACAGAAAAGAATATTTGGATTCCGAAGATTCACGTGAGGTTGCATGAAATTAAAAGGTAAGAAAGCAATTGTTACAGGGGGATCGCGAGGCATAGGAAAAGCCATTGTGCTGGATTTGGCGGCAAATGGATGTGATGTGCTTTTTACGTATCACTCTTCTGCTGAAGCGGCAAAATCGATTGAAGCAGAGGCGGAAAAGCTTGGTGTTAAAATATTAAGCATGCAAGCAGATGCATCCCAATTAAGTGAAGCAGAAAAAACAGTAAATTTTATTTTGGAAAATTTCGGAGGTTTAGATATCTTAGTGAATAATGCAGGAATTACTAAGGATAATCTGCTGATGAGAATGAGTGAGGATGATTTTGATAAGATTATTTCCGGAAATCTTAAAAGCGTTTTTAATTATACCAAGGCATCGTTAAAGCCGATGATAAGTCAGCGTTACGGTAGAATTATAAATATTTCATCTGTTGTTGCCATTATAGGTAATCCGGGACAGGCTAATTACGTAGCTTCCAAAGCCGGTGTAATAGGCTTTACAAAATCATCTGCTAAGGAATTAGCCTCCAGAAATATTACCGTAAATGCAATAGCTCCCGGTTATGTTTCTACAGACATGACCGAAAAATTAAATGATAAACAAAAAGAAGCTATTGTAAGTATGATCCCTCTTAAAAGAATAGGAACTCCTGAAGATATTTCAAAGGTAGTTTCGTTCCTTGCATCCAAAGATGCGGATTATATTACCGGCCAGGTAATTTCCGTTGACGGCGGAATGGCAATGTGAATTTTATAAATAAGTTAATTCAAAGAAATCAAATTAATCAAAAAATACAATAGGAGACCAATATGGACGTTGAAGCAAAAGTAAAAGAAATAATTATTGATAAACTTGGTGTTGAAGAATCTCAAATAACACCCGAAGCTTCTTTTACAAACGACCTTGGAGCTGATTCATTGGATATAGTTGAATTAGTTATGGGTTTTGAAAGTGCATTCCAAATTTCTATTCCCGATGAAGATGCAGAAAAAATCGGTACGGTTGGGGACGCAGTAAAATATTTAAAAGAAAAATTAGCCTAAATTAAGTGAAGTCGGGAAAAAATTTATTTTCTCGACTTTAAATTTCAAGCTGACCACACCACCTCTTATGTTATCTGCTTGATAAATGAATGTTTCAAATTCCGAGGAGTGGAATATGAAAAAGAGGAGAGTAGTAGTCACAGGTTTAGGAGCACTTACTTCTATTGGAAATAGTGCCCGGGAATTATGGGACGGTTTACTCGCTGGAAAAAACGGAATCGATTTAATTACAAAGTTTGATGCTTCAAATTTTGAAACTAAATTTGCCGCCGAAGTAAAAGGTTTCAATCCTGAGGATTATCTCGATAAGAAATCTATTAAAAGGATGGACCCCTTTACGCAATATGCATTGGCTACTGCCGATATGGCTTTAAACGATTCTAAGCTGAATTTTAATAATGTCGACAGAGATAAATTCGGTGTTATTTTCGGCAGCGGTATAGGCGGTATGATTACTAATCAGCAGCAGCATTTTAATTATTACGAAACCAAAAATCCCCGGCAGATAAGTCCTTTCTTTGTTACTATGATGATTTCCGATATTGCAGCAGGTCAAATATCTATAAAGTACGGATTGAAAGGGCCAAACTACGCAACTACCTCTGCATGTGCTACATCTTCTCATGCTATTGCAGATGCTTTCATTTTAATTCAAAGAGGAAGTGCCGACCTTATGATTTGCGGCGGTTCCGAAGCGGCTATAACCGAAATGGCAATCGGCGGTTTCAATGCAATGAAAGCTCTTTCCAGATGGAACGATAGATATAAGGAAGCTTCTCGTCCGTTCGATAAAGACCGAAATGGATTTGTAATGGGTGAAGGAGCTGGTGCAATTGTTTTGGAAGATTATGAACATGCCCTGAATCGCGGTGCCGATATTTATTGTGAAATTGCAGGAATAGGCTTAACCGGAGATGCTTATCATATAACAGCCCCTGCTCCCGGAGGAGAAGGTGCAGTTAGATCTATGAAAGAGGCTATAAAAGATGCTGAAGTTTCTCCGGAGGATATTGATTATATTAATGCTCACGGTACATCAACATCATATAATGACGTTAATGAAACAAATGCAATTAAAACGGTATTTAACAATCACGCATATAAAATGATTATTAGTTCAACAAAATCAATGACGGGCCATTTACTTGGTGCGGCTGGCGGCGTTGAATCAATTGCTACTATTTTAAGTGTAAAGAATAATATAGCTCCACCCACAATTAATTTAACCAACCCAGACCCTGAATGCGATCTTAATTACAGCCCTCTTACCGCCACTAAAAAAACGATACATTGTGCAATCAGCAATACATTCGGCTTCGGCGGGCACAATGCTTCTCTTTTGTTTAAAAAATTTGAGGAATAGTTTTGAGTAAATTGTTAGCTTGGCTACTTGAAAAGCTAAAACAGAGAGAGGAAAAGAATACTTCAAAATATATTTTTAATCTTTTAACGCCTCAAAAGTTTGCCGAATTGGAAAAGCTTGTTGGATTTAATATTAAAAACCGGTCTTATTTTGTACAAGCTCTTATGCATCGTTCGTTTCTGGAACAAAATACTGAATTCAAAGTTTCGAATGAAAGATTGGAATTTTTAGGCGATTCGGTATTAAGCCTTTCCGTTGCAGAATATTTATTTGAAAATTTCCCGGAGAAGGATGAAGGATTTTTAACCAAGGTAAGGGCAAAACTTGTTAATAGAGTTGCCCTTGCAAATGCCGGTGAGGAAATAAATCTGCTGGACTTTATACTGGTAAGTAAAAACTTATCCAACAATTTTAAGAATGGTTCAAGAACCGTTACTGCAGATGCTCTTGAAGCTTTGATAGGTGCAATTTATCTTGATAACGGTTTGTCCGGAGCAAAAGAATTTATTGAAAGAGTAATAATTGATCCTAACTCCAAAGATGACGAATATTTAGTAGATGAGAATTTTAAAAGTCAGCTATTGGAATATGCCCAGGCTAATCATATGGACAATCCGTTGTATAGTATTGTAAAGGAAGAAGGGCCACAGCACAACAGGGTATTTACAATGAGGGTTACTATAAGCGGAGTTGAATATGGAATTGGCAAGGGGAAGAATAAAAAATCCGCAGAACAAAGTGCTGCACATGCCGGTCTTCAAAAGATATTGAATGAAGAAAGCAAAAAGCAGATATAAGTTTTTAATGAATTTATCCTCCTTAATAAACAAATTAATTCTGTATTATTTAATTATAAATATTCACTTTGTGATTTTGCCAGAATATGGCATTTTTTAGTATCTATACTTTATTTATTTTTAGTCTATAGGTTTTAAATATTATCCAAGAAAGTAGAGAATTTATGAATATCCTCAATCATCCGGATCATTTTGAAGACAGACACATCGGCCCCGATGAAGAAGAAATAAAAGAAATGCTTAAAATAATAGGTGTTAAATCAGTTGAACAGTTAATTGATGAAACTATACCGTCGAATATAAAACTTGAAAAAGGATTAAATTTAGACGAACCGTTAAGTGAGTATAAGTTTGTCGATCATTTAAAAAAGATTGCGCACAAGAATAAAGTATTTAAATCATATATCGGGATGGGCTATTATCCGACAATATTACCTGCGGTAATTCAAAGAAATATATTGGAAAATCCCGGATGGTATACTCAATACACTCCATATCAGGCTGAAATATCTCAAGGCAGACTGGAAGCGCTTATCAACTTTCAAACTATGGTAATAGATTTAACGGGAATGGCAATTGCAAATGCTTCTCTGCTTGATGAAGGCACAGCCGCAGCCGAGGCTATGTCTATGCTTTATTCATTAAGAAAAAAAGAAGATGCTAATATCTTTTTTGTTTCCGATGAGTGCTTTCCTCAAACAATAGAAGTTTTAAAAACACGTGCAAATCCTTTGGGAATTGAACTTCAAATAGGAGATCATAATTCACTTAAATTAAATGAAAAAGTATTCGGAATGCTTTTGCAGTATCCTGCTGATTCGGGAGAAATATATGACTATAGAAGCTTGATAACTACTGCTCATCAAAATAATATTAACGTAGTTGTTGCTGCTGATCTCTTAAGTTTAACATTATTAACTCCTCCAGGAGAATTTGGTGCCGATGTTGTTGTCGGAAGTACGCAAAGGTTTGGCGTACCTATGGGTTACGGCGGGCCGCATGCGGCATATTTTGCAACTAAAGATGAATTCAAACGCCATATTCCCGGCAGGATCATCGGTATTTCTATTGATGCTAACGGTAATCCGGCTTATAGAATGGCGCTTCAAACTAGAGAGCAGCATATTAGGCGGGAAAAAGCAACAAGCAATATTTGTACTGCGCAAGTTCTTTTGGCTATTATAGCCGGAATGTATGCCGTATATCATGGGCCGAAAAACCTGAAAGGAATTGCCGGAAGAATTCGCATATTAACAAAGCTTTTAGATAATGAATTACATGTTCTTGGCTTTAAACAGGTTAACAAAAATTATTTTGATACGCTAAAAGTTTCTTTTGATGAATCTACAAAAGAAAATATAAACAAGATTAAAGAAGCGGCCGTTAGTAAAGAAATAAATTTCCGTTACTTTAATGATAATTCTATCGGCATCTCAATTAATGAGACAACCGGATTAAATGATATTTTTAAAATACTTTCCATCTTTTCGAATATTGTAAAAAAAGAAATCGATATTTCTAAATTGAAAACTTCCGCTGAGGGAATTAATACAAATTACCCGGAACAATTAGATAGAAAAAGTTTATTTATGCAGCATCCGGTTTTTAATTCTTATCATTCCGAAACTGAAATGTTAAGATATTTAAAAAGCTTGGAAAACAAGGATTTATCCCTTACCCACTCAATGATTCCGCTGGGGTCGTGTACTATGAAACTGAATGCTACCACCGAAATGTTCGGTATAAGCTGGCCGGAATTTAATAACCTGCATCCGTTTGCTCCATTAAACCAGGCAGAAGGTTATACAGAATTATTAAGAGGGTTTGAAAAAGATCTAAAAAAAATAACCGGATTTGACGCAATTTCTTTTCAGCCTAATTCCGGTGCTCAGGGCGAGTATTCGGGTTTAATGGTAATAAGGGAATACCATAAAAGCAGGAATGAAGGTCATCGAAATATTGTTCTTATTCCGTCATCTGCTCACGGTACAAATCCCGCAAGTGCCGTTATGGCAGGAATGAAAGTTATTGTTGTTAATTGCGATAATAACGGTAATGTAGATTTAGATGACTTAAAAAAGAAAGCAGAGGAGAATAAAAATAATCTTGCCGCTTTAATGATAACTTATCCTTCAACGCATGGTGTATTTGAAGAAGAAATAAAAGAGATTTGTAATATAATCCATAAAAACGGCGGACAGGTGTATATGGATGGTGCGAATATGAATGCACAGGTCGGATTAACAAATCCTGCCTTGATTGGTGCAGATGTATGTCATCTTAATCTTCATAAAACTTTTTGTATACCGCATGGAGGCGGGGGACCCGGTGTAGGACCTATCGGTACTGCTCCTCATCTTACCGAATTTTTACCGGATCACATTGTAGTTAATTTAAATCATAAGAAAGGCATTACTGCCGTTGCTTCCGGTCCATTGGGAAGTGCAAGCATATTGGTAATTTCCTATGCGTATATAAAATTAATGGGATCTGCCGGTTTAAGAAATGCATCAATCATTTCAATTTTAAATGCTAATTATATTAAATCAAGATTAGAACCTTATTTTAAAGTTCTTTATACCGGTAAAAAAAATAGAGTTGCCCATGAATTGATATTTGATATGAGAAGTTTTAAAACCTCTGCTCAGATTGAAGTTGAAGATATTGCTAAGCGATTAATGGATTACGGATTTCATGCGCCAACTGTTTCATTTCCTGTCCCGGGTACTTTAATGGTAGAGCCTACTGAGAGTGAGTCTAAAAAAGAGCTGGATCGTTTCTGCGATGCATTAATTTCAATACGTGAAGAGATTAAACAGATTGAAAACGGTAATGCTGATCTTAAAGATAATGTATTAAAGAATTCTCCGCATACGGCGCAAATGGTTATTGCAGATCGGTGGAAACACTTATATTCTAGGGAAAAAGCCGCTTATCCCGTTGAATGGACTCGTACAAATAAATTTTGGCCTTGCTCGGGAAGAATTAATAATGCATACGGAGATCGTAACCTTGTCTGCAGCTGTAATCCGATAACAGATTACATTGAAGAAGCTGTTGTATAAATAAATTTATAGCGATGGAGAATTTTATAATATTCCCGTCCTTTATCAAAATTCAATATTGAATTCCCTGGAGATAATAGCTGTTAAGTTTTAAAATAAAATTTTACCTTTCTTTATCATTTCTCATAGTAATTGCAGTAACAACTTTTGCACAAAAAAGCGATTCATTATATTACAGCGGCAACAGCCCCATTAGAATCGATTCAATCAAAATAACCGGCAATAAAACTACTAAGGCAGATGTTATCTTAAGAGAACTTACATTTGGTATCGGGGATACTGTTACTAAAAAAATATTAAATTATAATTTGAATAGGATTTATAGTTTAAGCTTATTTACGAGTGTAGACCTTAATATTATTAAAAAAAATTCCGAAAATATTTTGATTATTCATGTTGAAGAAAGCTGGTACATTTATCCTATTCCGTTTGTCGAACTGCAAGATAGGGATTTGAGTAAGATATCATACGGATTGGATTTCTACTTAAAAAATTTCCGCGGAGAAAATGAATCAATCCGCATAAGAGGGTCTTTAGGATATGATCCAACCGTTTTACTCTATTACGATCATCCTTATTTTTTTAGAAGACAAAATATTTATTTTAGCGGCGAAGTTTATTATCAAAATTCTTTAAATAAAAGCGAAATTGCAAAACAAAGATACGGCAAAGACTTTAAGCAAAAATTTCTCGGCGGTTATATCGATTTCGGCAATAGATTTAATATCTATAATAGAGTAGACTTGCAGCTTGGTTATTACTATATTGAAACTCCTAAGTATATTAAAGGAATTTCTGCTTCCGGTGATAGGATTGATCATGAACCTACATTGGGGATCAGTTATTCATTTGATACAAGAGACCTTGCCCAATTTCCAAGTAGGGGAACGTATGCTTATTCAATGATTCAATTTAAAGGCCTGGGATTGGATAATATAAGTTATCAAGTGGCCGATGTTGATCTGCGTGAATATATCAAAATATTTAATGAGCTTAGAATAAAAGGGCGATTTACAAGCAGGCTTACTTTCGGCAAGCTTGTACCTTATTATGATTATTCGTTTATTGGCTATAAAGAAAGAATTCGCGGACATTACAGCCAAATAGAAGAAGGAAATAATTATTATATCGGTTCGGTAGAATTGAATTATCCTATTATTAAAGATATTAATGTTAATCTGGATTTTGTCCCGATAATTCCCAAATCGCTATTGTCCTACCGCTTTGCTTTTTATTTTGAATTATTTACGGACGCCGGTACTACTATGATGAATAATCAAAGATTTAATTTGAAAAATGTCAACTCGGGTTATGGAGCCGGCTTGATATTTTTGGTCTTACCTTATAATATTTTAAGAATTGAATATGCATTGGGTCAACAAAAACATTCGGAATGGATATTAGGTCTTGGATTATCTTTCTAACATAGAGTTATATTATACACCGCCTGAAAATTGCCGTGATAATATCATCAAGATTGAAGGAGAAGAATGCAATCATATTTTAAAAGTTATGAGGCATTCAACAAACGATATTATACACGTTACGGATGGAACCGGACATATTTTTAAGTGTGAAATAAATAAAATTTTTAAAGATCATCTGGTATTAGCAAATACAAAAACATTTAATTATGAAAATAATTTATCTAATATTGTTTTTTGCATACCCAAATTAAAAAATACGGAGCGTTTTGAGTTTGCAATTGAAAAGTGTACGGAACTTGGAATAACAAATTTTATCGTATTCGAATCAACAAGGACAATATCCAAAGGAACTAAAATCGAAAGATGGAATAAAATTATACTCTCAGCAATGAAGCAATCATTACGAAGTTATCTGCCTGTTATTTCAACAGGAACTTCGCTTTCCGAAATCAATGAATTACCCGGTGAAAAAATTATTTTTGAACAAAAAGCAGAATCCATTTTTAACAACGAATTTATAAAACCGCTTACAAAATATTATTTTATATTCGGACCTGAAGGAGGTTTATCCGAAGAAGAGATTGACGGGTTCAATACAAAAAATTTATTCCGCCTTGCAGATAACCGTTTAAGAACAGAAACAGCAATCGTAAAGTGTGCATCTATTTTATCATAATTTAAGAGTGAAAAATAAGAATAAATATATTCAGTTTTATATTTTTAATTGTAATTAAAATATTTTGTTTTTAAAATTTATAAACCGGTTTATTTTTTTTAATAATTTTGTTAAATGATTTCTAAAATTGTTATTACTATCTTATTATCACTTACACTTGCGGCATGCAGCAGCACAACACGGTTTACATCAAATAATAACGGGGATAGACGAAATACGAATGGCAGATACGGCTCCGAAGAAAAAAGTACAAATTCATCAGTTAACAGGAATTCAAAAACATATTACGGTGTAGCATCATATTATGCTGAGAAATACAATGGAATTGCTACGGCAAACGGCGAAACTTATAATATGTATGACTTAACAGCCGCAAGCAAAAACTTACCTTTTAACACCATTGTTAGAGTTACAAATTTAGATAATCATAAGAGCGTAATCTTAAGAATAAATGATAGGGGGCCGTTTGTTGATAACAGAATTATTGATGTATCGAAAAAAGCTGCGCAAGAACTCGATATGATTTCTTCCGGAACAGCAAAAGTAAGAATAGATGTTATAAAATGGGGTAAATAAGGCAGACGAAAAAATTGGCTAATTAAATATTTAATTATTGGTTATAATCATTCAGAATAATTTTGTTTTGAATTTTTTAATAAGTTAAAAATAAGAAGAATAACGGCAACTATTAATATAACATGTATAAATCCCCCTAAAGAAATCTTTAGGATTACTCCAATTAGCCAAATTAAAAACAGCAATGTTATAACAACCCAAAGCATTCCTATCCCTTATAAAATAATACTGTGCTGAAAGTTATAAGAATTTATATTCTTTACAGTGAACACAATCACATAAAAAAATATTTGGGAAAACAGCACAAATACATTAATGTAATTATTGTCGATTATCTGAGGATAAGTTCTAAAAAAGATTGTATAAACTGTAAAAAAGCACAATATTATTTACTGCAAATTGATGCTTAGATTATTAGAAATGGAAATATTATATTTTTACACTGCTATTTCCCAGCTTATAATTTTTTATTTCTTCATAAATAAAAAAGCTTATAACGGGAGCGTATTCTAAAGCTAATACCAAAGGATATTCTTTCCATAAACCGTTTAGATGATAGTTCAATATGGTAAAACTAGTTAGGCTTATTAAGGATGCATATAAAATTCCGCTCCATCTTGTAATAAAGGGTAATAATATAATCAACCAGCTAATGTACCATGGGTGAACCACGGGAGAGAAAATCATCAGTAAAAAAAAAGATAAATAAATTTTGGTTAATAAATCCCTTTTACTAAATATGACCGGGAAATACGAAATAATTAATAAGATACCGCAAATAAGTCTTGTTGCCTGATTATTGTGTATAAATGAATCAAGTAAATCGAACACAATGCCGTTAAAAGTCCAGTTCTCGGTAAAAGTTATTAAAGCCTGGAAAGGTGAGCCTTTAAAAATATAAGGGACATAATATAATCCGCAAATAATAATCGGCAGAAGAACAGCTTTTAATTTTTCGACAAAATTTTTTTCATTTAAAAACAAAATAGGGATAAAAATTAATCCAACCGGTTTTATACAAAACGACAATCCCAAAAAAACATAACTTATAATTTTGTTTTTATTTAAGTAAAAATAAATTGCAAAAAGCAGCAAAGGCAATCCGAATCCATCCACATGTGCATCGATAATAAACTGGAATATTGGCAGAGGGCATAAAATATAGATTAGAATATTCTTAGCAGGCAATTTTAATTTCTTCAAGATTAAATAAATTCCCCAAATTGTAAGCATATCAAAAAGTAATAAAAGTAGTTTTAAACCTATAAAACTATCGCCGCTTATTAAGTATGCAAGATAGAATAAATTCTCTCCAAGCGGAGGATATATAGTTTTCATGCCGGGATAATTAACCTTTTTAGGAAGATCTGCAGAATGTAGATTAATTAATGCCGAATCCGAAGGTGCATATTTATATGGATTTATCCCGTGTGCTTGTACTTTCCCGTCCCAGATGTACCGGTAATAATCGTCAGATCCAACCGGATGTAAAAATATTAGAAATATTTTCAGAATTAGTATTAACCCGGTAATCCACAAAATAAATTTTATCGGAATATCAAATTTTAATACCTGCAGGCAAATTAAAATGAATAATAATGAGGTAGAAATAAAAACAAAAGTATAAATTATTATATCTTTTATAGTTAGGAAGGAGAATAGAGAAAAAAGAATTAAGAAAATTGCAATCGATATAATGAATAAAACTTTTTGAGATCTATGCATAAGGTTAAATTAATAATTGGATATTAAGATAAATAAAACATTTGTTCATCAAAAGGAATTTTCTCCACTTTTTTTAAGTTATATAACGATGATTTAGAACAACAAAATTTATGTGTAAAATTTGCAAATTAATTTCGATTTTTCCGGTTAAAGATTTGGATTTAAAATGAAATTGTGGATAAAGATTTAGCAAATTTGTACCAAATTTTGTCTCCCTTGAAAATTATTGAACTTGAAGGGATGAAAATAATAATATCTGTGCGAAAAATATTCGTATTTACAAAATTTAATTTGAAAATATTTTTCTTTAAGATGTTAGAAATATTTAATCGGCTTGTCTTTTTTACCCGGGTTGATTTATTGGAAAAAATCGAAATTTTTTATCTTTTAGTTAAGCTCGTTTTCTCTCAAACTAAATTTTATCTTATAAGAAAATTTGCCTGACAAAAAATTAGACCAGGCAATACTAATGATAAACCAGGCATTAAATTTTTTATGATATTTAAATACTCTTTAAAAAACGAAAATTTATTAAAAATTTAATATTGGCATGATTTTGACTGAATCTTTACCGAAAGTAATTATAAATTAATTAGTTGCCATTCTAAATGAATGCGGAAAGCACGTATTGTAATAGGAAATAAATGTAAGGAGAAAGGAACATTATGAAAAAACTTGGTAATGTATTTTTTGCATGTTTGTTTGTAGCAATTCTTTCGGGTCTGGTTAATGCTCAACCAGCCAGTCCTACCAATTTAACTGCAACCCAGAGTTATTGGGGTGAATATGTGTATGTTAAACTGAACTGGAAACCCGATATTGATAATCATATGGGATGGGTAGGTGATCATATGAATTCGTTTTATTTTAATATATACAGAAAAACAGGCGGAGTGTCGGATACCGGTACCTATGTAAAGTTGTATAAGCATGTCGAAATGAATTCATGGATCGATAAATATGTTCAGAAAGGTGAAACATATTCTTATTATGTTACTGCACAAAATGATTCGGGTGAAAGTATGCCTTCTGATACCGTAGCAGTTACCATAGACTCTAATTTTGTTAAAGGAATTATTTCCGGTACATTAAAGGATAATGCGACTAATAAGCCTATTGCAAATGGAAAAGTTGCATTCATCCCGGTTTTCGGGTGGTGTATGAACTATACTACTACTGATAGTTTGGGCAATTTTAAAGCAAGTTTATCCCCGGGAACTTATATAATATTTGCTGCGGCAATGGGATATTATCCTGAATATTATGATAATGTTAGAGAAATGGAAAATGCTACAAAGGTTCAATTAACTTCGGGTGATAGCCTTTCTTTTGATTTTATGTTGCAGCAGAGAACAATTCCACATAATTACATGCTTTCAGGTATGGTTACAGATACGGCAGGTAATCCTTTAAAAGCTTGGATAGATGTATATGATGTTGCGAATAATACTTATCATTGGAAATTCCATCATGCAGTAACAGATAGTTCAGGACATTATTCCGTTAAAGTAAGAGGCGGAGATACTGTTGTAGTTTTTGCACATCCGTTTAACAAAAATTATATGTCGCTATTTTATAATGATAAAACCAATTTTATGGATGCCGATAGAATTCCTATTAATAGTGACACAAGCGGAATAGATTTCGTCTTGGATCATAAACCCGTTTATAATAACGGAATAAGCGGTACAGTTAAAAACGACAGCAACATGTCTGTTAACTCGCTTATTTTTGCAATAAGGTTAAATGATAAATATCATTTTCATAAAAGATATTCTGCAGTTACCGACTCATTAGGTAATTATTCTTTCTCCCATTTGTATCCCGGCAGTTATATTTTATTGGCTATTCCGGAAAGGAATTATGAACCTACATTTTTTAGATATGACGGAATGCAGACTTTAAGATGGAAAGAGGCTGATTCTGTGATGGTAAGTGATAACGGTATGGTAACCGGGATTAACTTTACAGTTGTAGCCGATACCGATTCCGGAGCTGCTGTTGTAAGCGGATTGGTTAAGGATAATTCCGGTAAGCCTGTTAACGGTGCAATTGTCTTTGCTTTGGATGATAATCAACAAATTTCCTCTTACGGTATTACAAATGCAAATGGAAATTATACAATTGCAGGATTAATTCCGGGCAGCTATACTATTTCCACAGATAAATACGGATACACTTCTACACAAACCAGTACTGTATCACTAGATTATAACGGTAATTATTCGAGTTCGGCATCATTTACTATAACGCCGGATAATGTTACTTCAGTTAATTCTAAGAGTACTACTGTTTCAAATTTTGAATTGTATCAAAATTATCCTAATCCATTCAACCCGACAACGGTAATTAAATACAGTGTACCTGTTGCAAGTAAAATTACGTTAAAGGTATATAATGTTTTAGGCAGTGAAATAAAAACACTGGTAAATAGTGAAAAAGCTGCCGGCAACTATAGTGTGGAATTTAACGGCAGTAATTTGGCAAGCGGAATATATTTTTATCAATTAAAGGCCGGTAATTTTGTTCAGACTAAAAAGTTCGTTTTGATGAAATAATTATTCTCGAATAAATAAAATTATTATTTAGAGCCGTCATTTTTTGACGGCTCTTTTTTTTGCACAAAATAATTTTCCAATTTGGATAATTATTCTTTTATCAGTAATAATAAACAATTATTAGGAGTTTTCTCCTCTTTATAAACAAAAATTTTTATTAAATTTCGCCCCGGCATTCTAATTAATAATTTGAAATTGAGGCTAATTAAATGATTGTAATACTTCGCCCTAATACTGATGAAAATTCCAGCGATTTCAAAAAAACATGGGAATATTTGAAAGGACTGGACAATATAAGAACTCAGAAACATATTGTCGAAGGAAAGTTCCAACGTTTAACCGAAATATATTTATTCGGCGATACTGCGGCGCTAAATAAGGAATTAATCGAAACTCTTCCGGCAGTTGAACGGGTTGTTAGGGTTTCTCAAGAATATAGAATTTTAGGTAGACATAAAGATAATAAAAGGACAACAGGTTTCGATTATAACGGTGTTCACTTCGACCAGGAAAATTTAAATATTTTTGCAGGCTTGTGCGCCGTTGATACTAAAGAGCATGTTGAATTAATGATGAAAGCGCTAAAGGAAAACGGACAAACATGTACAAGGATGGGTGCCTACAAACCGAGAACAAATCCATACTCATTTCAAGGACACGGTAAAGATTGTCTACCGTATGTTTTTGAGCTCGCCGGAAAATATTCCATAAAAATAATAGCTATGGAAGTAACACATGAAAGCCATATAAATGAAATAAATGAAGCATTGGAACAAACAGGTAATCCTACGGGAGTTATGCTGCAGGTCGGTACGCGCAATACACAAAACTTTGAACTATTAAAAACTATTGGAAGACAGAAAAAATTTCCTGTCCTATTAAAAAGAGGTTTTGGAATTACTTTAAATGAATCTTTAAATGCCGCAGAATACCTGGCAAACGAAGGTAATGCAAAAGTAATTTTTTGTTTGCGCGGAATGAAAACTTCATTTTCAGAACCGCATAGAAATATGGTCGATTTCAGCATTGTACCGGTTATTAAAAGATTGACGCGTATGCCGGTTTGTATTGATCCGTCTCATTCTGTAGGTTCGCGTGAATCTTCACCGGATGGAATTCTCGACATTTTTCATGCAACAGCCCAAGGAGTAATTTCCGGTGCAAATATGGTTTTAGTAGATTTTCATCCGGAACCGCTTAAAGCCTTAGTTGATGGACCACAAGCCTTGTTACTAAAAGAATTACCGAAATTTTTAGAGGATATAAGCATTTCCCGTGAAGCATATGAAAAAAGAAAAAATTTGTTTAAAAGCTCAAAAAATCACAAATAATTTTTTTTGAACCATACCTATTTTTAAGAATCCTTTTCTTAAAGTACTCATCATACTTGGTATAATTCTAAAAACTTTTTACCAAAATATTAGGTGAAAAATGAAAATAATTAAAAATGTACTTCCCGTTATTATAGCGGCTGCTTTATTATCTATTTACGGATGCTCTTTAAATGCTAAAAGTAATTCTTTAAAATGGTATAGTAATCTTGAAAAAGCCCAAAAGGTAGCACAAAATGAAAACCGGGCGATTTTGGTCGATTTTACAGGGTCAGACTGGTGTGTTTGGTGTAAAAGGTTAAGTAAAGAAGTATTTACACAAGATAAATTTATTAAATATGCAAAAAATAATTTGGTATTAGTTAAAATAGATTTTCCGCAACATATTGAACAATCCGCTGCAACAAAATATTATAATCAGCAATTGGCACAAAAATTCGGCGTTCAGGGTTTCCCGACTATTTTTATACTGAACAGCAATGGTAAACTAATTGCACAAACCGGCTATCAGCCCGGCGGCGCTTCCAATTATGTAGAACATATTAAATCGTTGCTTTAAATAAATTTTCCATTAAATTTTGATCTTTGTACTCTGGTGAAGCAAGCTTATTTATTTTAATAAATTTGCTTTATCAGAGTTTTTTTATTGCCGGTGGAAAATCTTGCTTTCTGTCCTGCCATTTAATTGCTAAAATATTTATTATTAAATCTAAATCATTAAATCTTTTTACATTCTGATAAATTAAATTTAAAATAGCTAATGAAAGCAAAAAATATTTTTGAAAATATTCCCTTAAAAGTTGAGGAAGAGATTTTTGAAAAACTACTGGTCAAAAAAAATATTAGAATTGAAAGAATAATTTCTAAAGGCAATGTTACTAAGGAAGATTTTTGGTACGACCAAGATGAAAATGAATGGGTTATTGTGCTTCAAGGTGAAGCTAAGCTTTTGTTTGAAGGAAGGGAAGAGGTGTTATTAAAGAAGGGTGATTATATAAATATACCTTTACATGTTAAACATAGGGTAGAATGGACAAATCCCGCAAAAGAAACAATTTGGCTGGCTGTTTTTTATTAAGCTGGTTTATCTATTATAATATTGTTATCATTCAACTGCAATTTAAATGGTAATTTTAATGCTCAATTATTCGGGCAATATTAATAAAATAATTTTCTTGTTCGCAATTATTTATGGAAGAATTTTTTAAAATATTAGGTAAAAAATCTGGACAGGTTTTAAGGCGCGGAAAATGGATATATAAATCCGTTCTTGGTTCGGAGGAAGAGGCAATACAAGCAGAATATTTTGTCGGTAAAGAAATAGCCGGAAAAGTTAAAGAGATGAATAAAGTGGATGCTTCTACCGAATCACAGAATCTTTTAGATAACGTCGGAGAAAAATTAATCGACAAAGTTAAAAATGAATATAGAAAGTTTAGCTTCAATTCTGTTATTTCTTCGGATGTGAATGCATTTGCATTACCGGGGGGATTTATATTTACAACAAGTTCGATTTTAAAATTATGTAATTATAATGAAGATGAAATTGCTTTTGTCTTAGGGCATGAAATCGGTCATATTGTTAGATGGCATATATTTAACCGGACAATTGCAGATTCATCGTTAAATTTTATCTCAATGGTTAGCAAACCTGGGGGACTTGTAGGGAGTCTCGCCTTAAGAACAATAAATAATTTAATGCAAAGCGGGTATTCCAGAGATCAGGAATTTGAAGCTGATTCATTCGGAGTAATATTAATGTATGCTTCAGGTTTTGATTATACTGCTTCAATAAAATTTTTTGAAAGACTTGACAAGCTTCATTCGGAAGATTCAAAACTTTTTAATTACTTTTCTACCCATCCTCCGGTAAAAGATAGAATAAAGAGAGTTAATTATACCATCAAAACAAAAATCGAAAAATAAAATGATTCATGTAGAATCAAAGAATCATTTTATTTTCTTTACTATTTCGTAAACTAAGGCAGCAGTTATTCCCCAGATAATACCTTCATCAGTTTTATATACATATACGGAATGTTTTCTTCCATGCCAGGGCTTTGAATATCTTTCCGGGAGCTGAAGTTCTTTAACAGGAAGCGTGCTAATTTTTTCTCCGTTTTTATCTATCCCTGTCGGATTTATTTGCATTCTAACAAAATATTTTTCGGGGCTATTGTTAATAAAAAAAGAAACAGGTAAGATAAATATCCTTTCCACTTCTTTTTTATCGAAATTTAAGTCGTTAATATTTTTAATGTTTATTGTTCCAACAAATGAATCAACCGTAACACCGGTAGGACCGATAAGTGTATCCATATTACCGATAATTGAAATACTTTTTTTTGAAATGCCTATTTCTTCGAAAGTTTCTCTAATAGCAGTATCTTCATAAGATTTATCAATAGAAGGATCGAATTCTCCGCCCGGAAAACAAATTTCTCCTCCTTGTCTAATAGCTGCGGCTCTTTTTTCAAATAAGAAATAGAATTCGTCATTTATTAAAATTAAAGGGATCAATACTGCGGAGTTTAGATATTCTTCTTTTCTTAATATACCGGGTGTTAAAGGTAATTTGTTTTTTAAATTAACTAAATCTGTTTCATCCATAAAATATATCTTAAATAAAGTGAGTAAATTTAAACAATAATTATTATCATTATTACTTTAAAATTTAATATTATTAAACATCGGACATAAATTCTTAAATTAATAATTATGAAAATAATTTTTTTTCGAATCCGTATAATTATAAATTAGTAATAATAAAAAATATTCTTTGGGGTTTATATCATGAGCAAGACCTTAAATTTACTTAATCTTTCCCCCGTTGAATTTATCAATATTTTAAATTCAAATGGAATTAGCCGGTTTTATTTTGTATATGATAAAAAAAGGAAATGCGTTGTTAGTTCTCATAAATTATTAAAACCGTTCGCCGATTTCCTTAATTCGGACAAAAGGGATTTTAATTTTCATGAAGGATTATTTTTCAAAGTCTCTCAAAAGTACAAAACAATACTGGGTGCTTTTGTGCATAGAACGAATCGCGGGCAGGCAGCCGGAGGTGTAAGATACTGGGATTACCGGACAATGGAAGAATATTTGAGGGATGGGCTACGTTTGGCAAAGGGAATGACGCATAAAAACGCACTCGCTGGTTTATGGTGGGGCGGCGGTAAAGGAGTTATGACTAGGAATCCTGATATAGATAAAAATGATCCGGGAGTTAGGGCGGAAATTTATAAACAGTATGGGGAGTTTATTACGTCTTTAAGAGGATGCTATGTAACCGCAGAAGATGTCGGTACAAATGTTTATGATATGTCAAACATTTTTTCAACTACAAGATTTACTACTTGCATTTCACCAAACCTCGGCGGCAGTGGAAATCCTTCCATTCCAACAGCAAGAGGTGTTGTTGCCGGCATGAAAGCAGCATTGAAATTTTCTTCCGGTTCTACATTAAGAGGAAAAATAATTGCCGTTCAGGGAATGGGTAATGTAGGCGGACCTCTTATAAAGTTTCTCTTTCAAGAAAAAGTAAAAAAAATTATTGCATGCGATATCTCGTCCGATGTAATTGAAAAAGTTAAGAAGGATTGCAAAGGTGAAAATCTTGAAGCATATCTAATAAATAGAACGGATGATTCTATATTTATGGTTGACTGCGATATCATTTCTCCTTGCGCAACCGGAGCTATGATAAATCCTGACACTATTCCTCATATAAAAGCCAAAATAATTTGCGGAGCAGCTAATAACCAGCTTGAGGATTCCAAACGGGACGGTAAAGAACTTCATAAAAGAAAAATAATTTATATCCCCGACTTCCTAACCAACAGGATGGGAATTGTTAATTGTTCCAATGAACAGTACGGTTATGTTAATGACGATCCTTTTATAGAAAGACATCTTTTATTAAACTGGAAACACTCGATATACCAAACTACCATAAAAGTATTGAAAGAATCCAAGAATAAAAATGTGCCGACGGCGGAGGTTGCTGTTCGTTTAGCTGAAAAATTATCTAAAGAAAACCACCCGGTTTTCGGGCACCGCGGGCAACAGATAATAGATTCCTTAATTGCCGATAAATGGTATGAACAAGATTAATTAAAAAAATCTTTTTTTTATTGGTTATTTAATGTCGATTTATTATTTTGTGAATAATATTCCACTCAAAATAGAACTAAAGATAAAATCCGGGGAGTGAGTCGTAGTTTTAAAAATCTTTCATTTAATAAGACGGGGATTTTTATTCAAATGAATATTCGGTTTTATTTTCAACTCTTGTTTTATATTAAATGAAATAATTTTTAGTCAAATTTTATTATAGTACCTCTAGCTTTACTAGCTATTGCTGTATTATATGTTTAATAAGTAGGGAGACATATACTCATTTGAATATATGCAAGGGACTTATTTATCTATTAAAGAAAAATTAAAACCAAACACATTTCTCTCAATAATTAATTTGGATGGATAAAATAATCTATCCTTTATTTAATAATAAATATCAGGAGGCAGTAATGAAAATAGTTCGTATGAATCATCTTAAAGATGACTTAGGTACCAAAACTTCGGCATTTTTTGATATTCAAACCAATGACGGAATTGTTATCAAAGGATTTAAACTAATTAATGGTACCAACGGTATGTTTGTAGCCAGTCCAAACGATAAAGGAAAGGATGGTAAATATTACGATTCCGTAATCCTTCCGAAAGAAATGAAAAGCGATATTGAAAAAATGGCTTTAGAGGAATATAATAATTCAAAAAATTAATGACCCGATAAATCAAGAGCCGCTTTATTGCGGCTCTTTGAATAAAAAAATGTTCATAATTTTTTTTGTAATTATTTTAAAAGCAGCATCTTCTTTGTAGAACTAAACTGTTTATTACTGTTTTCATCGATGGCGATAATTTTGTAGAAATAGATTCCGGATGACAAATTATCAGCATTAAAGGTTACTTCATGATATCCTGCTGTTTGAGTTCCGTTTACTAGTTCGGTTATTTTTTGGCCGA
>CAZHBJ010000048.1:0-19916 GCA_964530445.1 uncultured Ignavibacteriaceae bacterium | reverse complement strand
GTAAAAAAGAACTTCACCACGGAGACACGAAGGCACTGAGTTCGAGTTCAAATACAAATATTTCTCATAACCCAAAATAATTTAATATAGACTTCATGACTTCTGCTCTAACATGTTCTCCCAATATAGTTTCAAACGGAAATCCCATTACTATCACTCCGTATTTACCCTTATATCCTATCCCTGCGGGGAACTCATTCTCACCGTATCTCAAAATAACTTTACTGCTGTCAAATGCTGCTATTGCATCCGGATTTTCAACTGCATATATCTTATCGTTTAGCTTGGTATTAAACTCAAATCCTTTAAACTTAGTCATAAAAGCAGAATCCGCAGAGTACACACCTCCTTCGCTCGACCCGTGGTCCGTATCTAGCCTATATTTTAATACATTCATGGCAAATTTAATATCCGAAGTATCTACCGGGGCAGTCTCAAACAAATCGCTTCCTACATAAGCGCCGCTTATAAACATATTGCCGCCGCTTTCCAGATAATATTTTATCTCCTTCTGCAGTTTTGCAGGCATTGTTTTAAATTCCACTCCTATGGTATCTTCCTTTACTCTAACACGCTCCGTTTTCTTCTGTTCACCCAATATCAAATCTATTAAACTATACTTTCTTAGGTCTATCTCGCCGTTTTCCACGGACTTTGCGCTTGCACTCTCAAATCCGTATCCGTTCTCCATCAGAGACTTCCCGTGAATGTACGGGTAATTAAAATTATTTCCGGCAATTACTTCCCTTTCGTAATTCGCCATGCTTGCACCCCATCCGGGATCGTCATTCGTCTTCCAATGCGAAGTTGAATCGAAATTATACTGTCTTCCTGTAAAGCTTATATCGTACTTATATGGTATGCCTCTATCTTTCCAGTTTGCAAAGCCGGTAAAGCCCGGTGTTGAAATTATTGCCGGTGAAGCAACCCTGTAAAATCCGTTAACTATCAATACTTTCTTTTTTTCATTAGGCATTCTGCATACCGATAGTATCTCCGAAGGAAAGCTCTCTCCACCGTTATTTACTGCGGTTACTTTAAAGCTGTAAATCTTTCCTGTTTTAATATTGCCAAGCCTTACATACGGACTATCAACAAGTCGTCCGTTGTTAAAGTCTCCCGAATCTATTCTTGTATAAACAATGTACCTATCCGCTTTTGCCGAGGGTTCCAACGAATCTGTAGTAGGCTGCCAGCTTAAAAAGACGCTGTCTCCTTTCAACAAGCTCTTGAAATCCGCTACAGGCAACGGTTCAACGGTATATTTAAAATGATCCTGGACGGATAAAAAGCGCAGCATCCCTTTGTAGATAGCTCTTGATGCATCAAACTTAAATTGAGGATCCTGTGCAAATTTCATATCGAGAAAGTTTTGGTGCGATAATAATTCGACCAATAATGAAGGGACATTTGGTCTTTGCGATTCACTATAGTCCGCATCTTCAAGCGCTCTCCGTTTCCAGGAGCCATCATATTTAGTACGAATATCATCAACAATTTGTGTTTGTACAATATCGGCTAAATCCCGGTTTGCTAGACGAGATACACTATCGGGAAAAACCGTATTTAAATTTTCATCCTTAATACTATAAGCCGTAAATGTTCCGACAGTAGTATCGTTATGCGTAATTCCTGCGTCCGTATGAAAAGCAAGAGAAAGGTCTATGGGAATTCCCAAACCTTTAACATCTCTATCGCGGTTTGGTCCAAACGGCTTTCCATAGAGATAATTTACATATTCGCCGCGGCTTTGATAGTCATCATTATAGTCATTTTCCCCGCCATTTAAATCATACACTAGAGTATCCGGCATTCCCGCATACTGCAGATAATATCTTGCACCTTCAAATATTTTTTCCCGGCCGCTTGCTCTCCCTCCTCTTTTAATAATGCCCATTCCCCCGCCGAATCTAACCGCATCTGCAGAAACAATTTTTCCTGGTTCCGAACTATTATTTTCAAGTACTACTTTATCGGTTTCCGGATTATATCCTTTTTGAAATTTAAACTCTCCGAGATAAATCCATGTGCTTCCGCCTATCTGCTGGTTAACCTTAAATTCGGTTTTAATTCCATCATGATAAACTATATAATTAGCATCCGGGACATTATTTTCCGAAGCATTGTAAGAAATATAAACCGCATAATAACCGTCGGCAGGAATATTAGGGATCCAGCTTACCGAAGCAGTTATAGAAGAATCAGCTTTTATAATTCTGTAAGTTCCTTTTGTAAACGGGTTATAATCATTAGGATACGGCGGATCTCCAATCGCAAATCCTTTCCCCGTCCCTGTCTGCCATTTATTATTCTTTGAACTACTGTTTTCTAAATAGAACTTAGATTTTAAATCCTGCTTTGAATTATTATCCACGACAACCGAATATTTTTGAATGTCCCTCTCACGCGGATCGAATACAATTGCACCTGCATTTTCAAGCATTGGAATTAAATACGGAACGACAAATGAAAGAGGTAATTTATCTTCTACAGTTTGAAAAACTCTTGGGCGCTGCCACTCCCAGCGATCTTTTTTGTTGTTATAGTACCATCCATGACTAGGCCAAACAACTATATTTTTATTATATAATCCATGTGTTGGAACAAAACTTTTACTTACATTTCTCACTACAGGTAACGGTCTTTTATTAATTTCCTTTGGCAGCCTGCTGTTGTCATATTTAGATGAATCCTTCCTATAATAATTCGGAATCAATGTCTCGATAGGATAATGCAATGTTCTGACTGAATATTTATAATTATTAAATGTCGGGCCGAAAATATTCTTCACTGTTTTATATATTAAAGAAACATTGCTGTCTCTAAAAGGTATATAAGAGAAATTTTTATTAAAATCTATCACCACAGATTTGGCGGAAGTATCGATTATTATAGTATCAATCTTTGCCCCGGCAGGAATTTTAAACGCAAGATTATTACCTTTAAAGTCAATTTCAAATTCATTTGCCTTTTCAAATACGGTTGATTTTGTTTTTACCGGGAAAATATTTTTAACTATAGGTCCCGTACTGCAGCTGTAAAATATTAATGCAATAGTAAATATTATTGCAGGAAAGATTAGGTGTTGTTTCATAAATTTTCTTAAGAAATATTTTAGAATTATAATGACAAATATATCTTACATAAAAATAAATAAATAAATAGTTTATCACACTTAACATCCAAACATTTTTATACAAAGAAATGAAAATTTATTTCTTTTAGAAAAATTTAACTGCATTAGTCACAGTAAATTGTAATTCTTGCCTCTCAACACCGCAAAAATTTGCATTATTGGTTTTCATTTATATATTTAAATACGGCGGATATTTGTATTATATAACTTTTCCAGATAACCAACTTGTTATTTTAATATGTATCGGTCATTTAATTTATTAACCGTACCATCTATATCTAAAAAATTTAATTTTTATATGAATAAGAAATCTTTAAATCTTCTCGAAGATACCGATCAGGATGAGCCATTAAAAAAAGATATTCGCGAATTGGGAATTGTTCTAGGTAATGTTCTAAAAGAGCAAGCAGGATATAATATTTATGAAATGGTTGAAAAGCTGCGTCATCTTACCAAAGGGCTGCGTACTGATTTTAATGAAAAAACCCGTAAAGAAATTTTAACATTAATAGATACGCTGAGTATAGAAGATGCCTATAAGGTCGTAAGGGCCTTTTCAATATATTTTATTCTTGTAAATGCTGCTGATGAAGTTCACAAAATACGTGTTCAAAGAAATTATTTGATTAAGCAGACTGTACCGCTTCAAGGCTCTGTTCGGGAAGCTCTGATTAACTTAAGTAATGAGAACCTGGACAAAGACCAGGTTTTGGATATTTTGAATAATATAGAAATAATCCCTGTTTTTACTGCGCACCCTACGGAAGCTACGCGACAAACAATATTGAGGAAAATTTTAAAGATAAGCAAATTACTTTTGCAGAGAGAACTCTTAATAAACACAACGGAAGAAAGCGAAATAATAAATCTCAACTTACAGACCGAAATAACCTTGTTATGGCAGTCAAATGAAATCAGGTTTCAAAAAGTAACTGTTAATGATGAAATACAACATGGTTTATTCTTTTTTAAAGAAGTTATTTATGACGTAATACCGAAGTTTTACTTAATTCTTAATTCGAATCTTAAATCAATTTTTAAGATTGATACGCCTTCTCCGGTTATAATTAATTTCGGATCATGGATAGGCGGCGACAGGGACGGACATCCTTTTGTAACCGTTGACCTGACTAAGGAAACGATGCTTAATAATAAAAGACAAATAATTAATTTATATCAGCGGGATTTGGAACAACTATACACGGAATTAAGTTCTTCAATACAAATTACCAAGGCTAATCCAGCACTTATTAAATCAGTTAAGCTGGACAATGTTAATTTAAGGATGGAGAATACGGACGGTTTTCTACGCGACCCTTCCGAAGTATACCGTTCCAAGTTATTGTCAATTTCTTTAAAACTTGAAGAAACCAAACAAAATTCCGGTTTAGGTTATAATAATTCAACAGAATTTATAGATGATCTTTATTTAATGTTTAACAGCTTAATTAAAAATGACGGGAAGATTATTGCTGAAACTATTGTGCTGCCTTTAATTTATAAGGCACGAACATTCGGTTTTCGTTTAGCCGCACTCGATATAAGACAAAACTCTTCTTTAATACACGAAGCAATTACAAATATTCTTAGTTACTCCGAAGTTTGTAAAAATTTTCAATCATACAATGAAAAAGAAAAAATTGATTTACTTACTACTGAAATTTTAACTTCAAGACCGCTAAAAAATTCGTTTAGTAAATTAAATCCGATAGCCCAACAGGTTTTAAATGAACTTGGAACTATTAAATGGGGAAAGGAAAATATTGCGGATAATGCTTGTGGTGACTATATAATCAGCAACTGTTCATCGGTAAGCGATGTATTAAGTGCAGTCCTTCTGGCAAAAGAAGCGGGCCTAATATCCGTATTTAATAAGGATATAGCTTTTTCCGACTTTGATGTTCTTCCTCTTTTTGAAACTATCGATGACTTAAGGCAGTCGGATAAAATAATGAAAGAACTCTTTGAAAATAAAGCTTATTCCCGGCACTTAAAACGCAGGAGTAAAGTACAAAAAATAATGATCGGTTACTCCGACAGCAATAAAGACGGCGGAATTGTAACATCCAATTACGAACTATACAAAGCTCAAAGAAATTTAAAACATTTATGTGATAGTAAAGGAATAGAGTTGGTAATATTTCACGGAAGAGGAGGCAGTATTTCTAGAGGCGGCGGCCCGGTAAATCCTTCTATTCTGGCAAAACCATTCGGCACAATCGAGGGGAAAATTAAAATAACCGAACAAGGTGAAATGATTTCATCAAAGTATCTTTTACCGGAGATTGCGGAAACAAGTATTGAACTTATGGCATCAGCTGTAATAATTACAACTGCTAAAACAAAAATGAATATAGAATCGAACAAATTTGAACGTTATAATGTAATTTTCGATAAAATTTCCGAAGCAGCACTTACAGCATATAGGGAGTTGATTACTAATCCTAATTTCTTAGATTATTTTAGAACTGTAACCCCAATTGATATAATAGAACACATTGAGATCGGATCTAGGCCGGCTTCCAGGAAAAAAAGCAATGATCTTAGATTTTTAAGGGCTATTCCATGGGTCTTTTCATGGACACAAAACAGGCAGACCATTTCCGGCTGGTACGGTTTCGGAAGCTCAATAAATAAATGTATTGAAGATAATCAAACTTCGTGGGATGAATTAATAAAGATGCACAATGACTGGGGCTTTTTTCAGGTCCTAATTTCCAATATAGAAATGGTTTTGCTAAAGACAGATATGATAATAGGCGAAGAATATCTAAAACTTTCCCACGACAAAAATAATGCAAAAGAAATATTTAAAATGATTAATAATGAGTACGAACTGTCGTGTAAAGTACTTTTAAAAATTACCGGGGAAGAAAATTTATTGGATAAAAACAAATCACTTCAAAGGTCGCTGTTGCTGCGTAACCCGTACATAGATCCGATAAGCTTTATTCAGGTAAAATTTATTGAGCAATTCAGGAATAAAAAACTTCCTAAAAAACAAAAAGATATGCTGCTGCATCTCTTACGATCAACAGTTAATGGGATAGCTGCCGGGGTAAGGAACACCGGGTAACGTTATTAATATAACCTTTTATTGTAATTATATGGCAATTTATTTAATATACTTTTATGTATTGGATCCTAATCGTTAATTTTTTTGAATAAAGTCTCGTTCCCTGTTTTTGTATCTTTAATCTCCAATAACTTTCCTTTTATCCAAAAAGTTTTAATTTGTTTTATTTTTCCTTTTTTAAAACTTAATTTTAAAGTATCACCATTTACAACGTAAGTACCATAATTAAAATTCTGTACAACATAAAATCTCCATGTACTGTCATTTTGAAATATTCCGGTGGCAGTATCTTTCGTAGGATATAACCAATTCCATTTCCCCAGGAAAGGATTGTTCTTATATTTTGTTTTTATTATATAATCCTTATCTTTTATCATAGCAACCGTATCTTTCCAGCCTTGACGATTATACCAACGAATAATTGTATCTTGTTTTATTTTAAAATAGCTTGTGTCTATTATTATACCGCCCGGAGCATAATCAGCTTTTAAAAAATCTATCAGCATATTATTTTTTATTTTGTATTTATAATCCGCAATAAGAATTTGATTTGCAATAATTGCACCGTCCTTTTTAAATTCAAATTGCTTAGCCTTTCTATGAATTAAATAAACCGACTGCCACTTACCGATTAAAGAGTCCGGTGAATTTTGAGCATATGAAAGAGAGCTTAATAATAAAAAGCTAAAAACAAAGGATATTTTTACAAATGATTTCATAGGATGCATTGGATAAAAGAAATCCGTGCATCCTTTTTACCGGAAACACGGATTAAATTAAGTAGCAATATTTTTTACAATTTAAAAACCGAGCCTTAAAGTAAATGAATTATCCGCAGAGAAATATTTAACAGGAACATATGCATAATCTAAAGCAATATTTATTCCGCTTACATTCATTAAATTAACACCGGCACCAACAGCAAAGCCCTGGTATATATTAGGTGTTTCGCTTGTAGATTGAGGGGAATATAAATAACCACCTCTTACAAAGAATGTGTTATTATAATTATACTCAAGTCCTAAATTATAATTATCATATGAATAATTATTATTTACAAAAGCGCCTGAAACAGAAAGCGAATTTTCGTTGTTTAGGCTCTTTTTATAGGAAAGACCAAGAGTCATTTGAGATGGTAATTCAGATGATTGTACACCTATCTTATAAAAAGTTTGACCTCTGTCGCTTCCAACAGCATCTGCTTGGGTCCATAATCCATTACCGCCGTATTGCATTGATGTACCGAGGTTTTTAATTACAACACCAAGTGACAGATTAGGAACATTAAATAATTCATTATACTCCACACCGGCGTCAATACTAAAACCAGTTGCACTTACTCTAGCCCAACTTTCATTTATCAAGTTTAAATTTACACCGATTGCAATTCTATCGGTTAATTGTTTGGAATAAGTTAAACCTAAGACAAAATAAGTCGGACTGAAGATTTCTCCAGTACCATCAGGCTGATCTAGAGTAGTAACATTTATATTTCCGATATTTAGATTTCTAAATGAAAGGCCTAAGGTACCGATCTGACCTAATCTGCCTGCCACAGCAACATAGCTCATACTCATATCGGCAAAATAGCTTCTGTATGAGAAAAGTGCGTTAGCGCCGGTTTGGCTAACATCAACTCCGGCGGGATTCCAATAAATAGCCTCGAGACCGTAAACGGAAGCTACATTGGCACCGCCCATAGCTAAATACCTGCTACCAACCGGTATGTTTAACTCCGGAGCGGCATTGGTACCAGCTCTATTCTGGCCGCCACCAAAAGTTTCAACAGCAGTGCAGGCAAATATTAAAAGGAATAACAATAGTCCTTTAAGTTGAATCATAATTTCCTCCAAATAAAATTAAAATTTTTTTCAGAAGCATCCCTCATTATAGGGATGCTTCTCCAAATATTAATATACATTCAATATCTGCTCTTCTTGAACAATGGCTAATTTCAGAATTTTGGTAGCACCAATATCAGGCATATCAATATAAGCGACATATATTCCGCTTGCTACAGGATAATTATTATTGTTTTGCAGATCCCAGCGATAAAACTGAGAAGCACCTGTTTTATGAATTGTTCTTACCAAAACACCTGATAGATCAAAAATTCTAATTGTAGCATTCTGAGGAAGATGACTGAATGTTACATAATGACTTTGCCTGCTAGGTTCACTATTCTGATATCCATAATATGGATTTGGAAATACATTTATTTTATTTACATCAGTTTTTGCTACAGCATTTGAAGTATCCGCTTTTGTTGACGTAAATGTATATTTATCGGATAAAGTAATCGGTACCGAAGGATAAATATAGAAATCAAATGGACCATCCAAATATGTATGCCCTGCTCTTCCATCAGGCCAAATAGCATAATCAACATCGTTGAAAGTACCGTCGATAGTTCCATTATAATGATTAGGATCATAAGGAGTATTATTTATAAACAAATACTCTCTACCACCGTTAGCCGCAAAAGTACTGCCGTTCCAGCCTAAATCCCATTGGTTGTTAGCACTGCCATCATTTGCATCTTCAACAAAGCTCATATTAATTTGCTTCGGGTTAGCGGGATCGCTTATATCCCAAGCAGTCATCGGCAGCCAGCCAACGCCTTCATATCCGTAACTTTTATCTCTTCTGTATACAGCACCTTGTGACCATCCTCCGGCTACGGAAGGGGAGTTTGGACCGCCTACAAATTTAAGATCGACAGGTACATATACAGTAGCATCGCTGCCGAAGAAATTAGCGCCTAGATCCATACCTCCGAAGAAATATGTTCCGCCCCAGTTTGTACCGGTGAACCATCTATTGGCATTCGGAACTGCACCATAATCGCTAATACCAAGTGAAGGACTTAATACACTATAATAAACTCCCGCAATTATAGGATTATAAGTACCCGGCTGGTTAAGAGCACCTGTTCCTACACCGGATAGATTTGCACTATTAAATAGAACTTTATTTTGTGTTAAATCTTTCAAATGCCATTTCATTGCAGGCGCATCAGAAACAGTCGAAGTATCATTTGTAAAAGTAACTTCATAACTATGTCCGTTTGTAGCCGTAGGATCTACTACTATCGGAGTAACCGTTCCGGTACTATTCCCGGTATGAGTAACCTTTAATGTATCGCCGGTTGAGGCTCCGTAACGAACACCCGGATCAAGTGTATGCGGTACAACACTTATTCTAGTAGGATTCGACTGTAGAATATGGAAAGCTACCCCGGGAGCATTGGAATATGCATAAGATAGAACGGCATAATAATATGTTTGACCGTTCTTGAGAGTTGTATTTAAAATATAGTCTTTATCCATTGAAATAAATCTTTGCACGCCGTTATCATTTCCAAATACCACAGGTTCATTAATAACATAACCTGTTTTGCTATCAAATTCATCGTCAAAAACTACTTTTACAAGGTCTACTTTATCAAATGTTTTAACTATAACACCATCTGAAAGCGCAGATGAAGCTGTAGGCAATTGATAAACTATATAGCCTTGGAATGCATAACCGCTATGATTTTCCATTTCGATACTTTTATCTAGAGTAGTATCTTTACTCCAATCAAGAGTTACTTTTTGGTTTAATGCAATAGTTTGAACTTTAGGAGCTTGAATAGTAGGTATGTCAAATAAATTATCAAATGCAAATTGTGCAAATGTATCGTTATACTTTAATACAGCTACGCTTGAGATATTATTTGTTCCCATACCTCCAACCAAAGCAACTACTACCTGTGCGGTGTCTCCCAGGTTCATCGTAAAAGGACCGTTATTTACCATTATACGTCTGTCACCGGAAGCATCGACAGAACCGTCAAGTTTACCTGTTCCGGCTACCGGGTCACCGTCTACTAAATATGTACTTCCGTTAACAGTATCTGCAACACTTGACGGGAAAGGAGTGGAACTAGGATAATAGGGTCTAGGTAAATAACCTCTCTGCAAATTATACCACTGAAGTGAACCGTTATAGTCTCCTAAATCAGGATCTTCCCATGTACCTCCAGCAGCAAAATACTCAAAACCGCTCATCGGTTTTTTATTAACATATTTATATCCTTTTCGCCATTTCAAATTTACGATAGCGCTGTCGTTAGGATTTCCAGTATATTTGGAAACACCTTGAAGGAAATCATATCCAACTGCCGGGACAGGCAATCCAAGCTGGGCATAATCAATATCGGTAATGGTAGCATTATAAGAATAACCTAAATTCAAAGCAGTATCACATCCGGCATAATCATCCGTTGAGTTACCAACATCCGGATCAGCCCACTGTGTTATATACAAGCTATCGATAGTTGCATTACTAGAAGTAGTAGCAGTACCTTTATATATTATATCAACCTTTTTAAATGTAACATTAGCTAATTTAGGTGTTGTATAGCCCCACCATGTTTCATTTACTTGAAGTCCGATTGGTTCCGAACCGTAAATATCAGTTGAATTTCTATCATCATAACTTGTCCATAAAGTTTGATTGGCACCTGGGATGCCGGGGATATCCAACGAATTATTAGGATCATATGCGTTGTCAAATCTAACCGACTGACCGGTTACCTTTCCGGTATCTACATACCACGGGGCGCCTTTATCTGCGGGCCATTCTTTCCAGTCTTTAGCATATTGATCTCTTAACTGCTGAATCTGAGCAGATGTTACATCAGTAGCCGGTTCCTGGAAAAAGTTGGCCGCATCATCAGTCAAATCTGCAGTTTTATAATCCGGTCTAACCCTGAAAATTCTGGTTAACCCTGTAGTACCGTTACTATATGTATTACCTCCCACTCTAACTACTTCCGAACCTCCATCATGTACCAAGCCTCCCCAAACTATACCTTCCTGGTAAATAACACCATCGGTTCCTTTGGGGAATGTACCATTCCATGATTGACCGACTAAAGGCTGCTGAAATCCGGCAGCATCGGTCCAACTTGTAATGTTATTAATGTCTAAAATTGTATTCGACGGGTCGGCGGTTACTTTTTGAATTTTAGCAACCTTTCCCTTATTATTTTTGTCTTTCGGATTTCCTTTAGCAAAGGTGCTGTAGGGGAAAACCAAAAGCGCTGTCAAAATAATTATTAAGTTTACAAAACTGTATTTTCTCATATTAAATAACCTCCAAAAGTTTTTAATTCATGAGGCACCTTAATGCTCTTTAATTAAAAGTTAATCAAAACTCCGGCACGTAGTTGTCTTGGCGTACCAAACATATCATAACCTTTTTGTGAAATTGCCGCTTCTCTATTTCCTAGATTCAATGCTCTGTATAAATCAGCAAATCTTTGTGTATATCTGGATTTTGCAATAATAGTCTGTGCGTCGGATGATGCTAAGAATCCATCATCGTAAGCATTACCGGTTTTATTGTAAACATTTATAACATTCTTGGTATCAAGAACATTTTGAACATATACATAAAAATTTACATCAAAGTTAAACATTGAAACTGTTTTATCTATTCTAAGGTCAAGATTGTAGTCCCAAGGAGTTGTGGCGGAGTTGATAGCACCGTTTGGTCTTCTTTCTCTTGTATCAACACCTATAATACCGCCGGTCCATGCTGAATTTTGACCTAGCCCGACAAATTGGGCTAATGTATAAGGATGACCGCTATTAAATGTAAATAAGAGATTTAATCCTAATTGTTGTAAAATAGGACCGCCGTCATCTTTACCAAATCTATAGTCTAGCATTATGGAACCTCTATGAGTCTGATCGTAAGCAAGAGGTGTAATTATTGATGGAACATTATTATTTACTTGAACCGAACCGAAACCACTTGTTGCAAAGGAGTTTGTACCTTTAGAATCATTATATGTATAGTTAATTTCTGCTCTAACTCTGTCTATTCTTCTAATTGTTAATTTAAGTTCCAAACCCTTATTCGAAGAAAAGTCCTGGTTAGATAAAGTAGCATAATTTTGTGGAACCAAAGCACCGGCTACGGTAGGATAGAAGTAGTATTGCAGCTGTCCTCTAATATCCTTATAAAATGCCGTTATATCAAAAGCGGCAAAATCCGTAAACTGCTGAGTAAATCCTATTTCATATTGAGTTGTTCTAACAGGGGCAGGATTGTATGCAGTTGGTGCTGTAATTGCATATGCAGGTTTTAAGTCAGCTACTACACTCAACATACCGGCATATACATCTGCAAGCGCAGGTGCCTGAACAAATTTTCCGTACTGCATATGAAATACTGTTCTATCGGTTACCGGGAATGAAAATCCTAAACGTGGCGAAACGTAGGAATACTTATCTCCGGTTTGCAATGAGTCTGTAGGAATAAGTTTTGTCTTATCATTATAATATGGATCCGCAGCATTTGAAAACTTGTAGCTATCCATATTAAAATAATCAAATCTTAATCCCGCATTAATAATAAGGTCGTTTAATTCAAATCTATCCTGAACATAGCCGGAAGCAAATATCGGGTGCTTTGCCTGGAAAGGATATGCATCTGTTTCGTTACCGAAAATATCATATCCGAAATTATTAAAATCACGGAAATCCTTTTGAATTAAAAAATTACTTAACGAATCGGTATTTCTAGCATAATCCGGATTATTTAATAAACCATTTAAAATACTACCGGGAGCAGCCGCACCGTAATGTCTTATTGTCCACCTTTTAAAGGAACCACCGGCTTTAAATTCATGTTTTTCAAATTGAGTTGTGTAAGATAGAGAAGCACCTATATAATTCCTATGGTCTTTTCCTATATTAGTTAGCTGTGCACCCGGTCTTTCAAACGGAAATCCGTAAAAATCATAAGGAGCCGGACCGGAGGTATAATTCTGATATACCCATCCGTATTGTGCAGCAGCAGTACTATCGCTGTATTGAAGGAAATTATCTTTAAAATACGGGTCATATGTTTTATTTCTCCAATCCAGGTAATTAATATTTGCTTCGAGGTAACTGGCAGAACCCAAGAAATAAGTACCTTTTAAATTAAGCAATAAGTTACTCTGGTCGGTTATCGGCAATCTTTGCAAATCGTAAATATTACTAATATCCATATAACCGAATGCGCCGCTTACGTTATCATTATTTCTTTGTCTAACATTAGTAAAAGCAGCAGCAAATCTTAATAACAACGGCTTCATATCTAATAATGCCGTACCGTTTAATGTGTAACGGTTATTCATCCTTCCCGGTACATTACCGGCATTCCAAGTTAAAATTTGAGAATCATTTGGATTTCCGCCTAAAGCTCCCGAATCGTATATTTTAGTAGTAGCAAAAGGGGCTCCGTCGGAATATGTTGTAGGATTTGCATATAAAAATCTCGGGCTATAGTCTCTTATAAAGTAATTTTCACCTGATAAGAATACTTTTAATTTATTTGTAAAAACCGGGCCGCTTAAAGTAACGACATAATCCGAATAACCATATGTATAAGTTCCTAAGAATTTTTTATCCGGAAAGTTACCAAAATTATCCGTTTCAGCTCTTAATGAAACATGATATTGATCCGTACCGGTTTTAAAATCTTCTTGAACTATTCCGGCATTTGCATTACCGTATTCAGCAGTATAACCACCTGCTTGAACTGTAACTTCCTGCAAAGCATCCGGAGTAGTTGTAATAAGAGAACCGCCGTTTGTACCGACGACGTTCTTTACATCAGCGCCTTCCAAGATGTAACCTGTCTCATCAGCTCTACTACCTCTAATGTATGTAACGCCATTTTGTTTAACAACACCAGGCTGCAGGGCAATTATATCGGAAACGGTACGAACTGGTAATGCTTGAATATCTTCAGCGGTAACAATTCTTATTGCATTTGTAGCACTTTTTTGGATTAAAGGTCTTTTTGAAACGATTACAACCTCTTTCGTTGCTATTGCTGAAGAAGGTAATTTAAAGTCAATGCTCTGAGTTAATCCGGAAACAACATGAATATCTTTTACAATTACATTTTGATATCCAAGATATGATGCCCGGACACTATAAACTCCGGCAGGTATTTGAGGTATAATATATTCTCCGTTAACATCGGTAGCAGCACCATATGTAGTACCAACTATCAAAACATTTGCACCTACCAAGGCAGCACCGGTTTGCTGATCAATAACTTTTCCGGCTATCCTTCCGGTAGACTGTGCAAATATATAAGTACCGACCAGGGAAAATAGTACCATTATAGTAAAGATTTTACGAAACATATTTTTTCCTCCGTGAAATTTTAAAACTTTATTTCTAGTCGTCGGTTAGTATTTTTATTTTCAAATTACTAGAATAATCGTAAATAATTGCTGTATATCTACCCTGTGAACTTAAGGTAACACCGCTTTGTTTTGCGACCTGGCCTGATTGGGAAACCACATAAAAAGTATATTGTTTCGGAGCAACTTGTTCATAATTACTTAAAGTTCCCATTGTCAAAGGACTTGCAGAAAGATCTACTTGTGAAGTATCAGTACCGGAAACCATGCCGACATAGCTGACCGTATCATCCGGCGAGCCATTCATAAAAGCAACTTGAGCAATATTTTTAGGGAACAAGATAGTATCTTCTTTTGTCGAAGAAATATACCGTTGAGCCATTTTAGTTATTGTTCTGGAGGTGTTATTATCTCCAATCAGGAATAATCTCATCTTAAAATTAGTATTTGTATTTACTGATACGATTGTATCCTTTGATGATGAACTTGAATATGAGATATAAACCGTCTTTATTCCAGCCGGTACGTCCTTAAAAGCATTTGAAGGGCTTTCATCACCAAACGCAATATCGCCGTAGCTAATTGTTTCACCTGCGGCTAAAGTAGCCCCTGAGGCTTCTTTCATGGTAACATTTGCCGAACCCATTCCTGCTACCAGATTGACAACATTAACCTCACTTCTGTAATCTATTGTGGTGGGGATATTCGTTACATTTGTGTCAACACAACCTGCAAGGAATAAAATGAAGCCGATACTGACTATAAATAGAAGTCTTCTTTTATCAGCTTTTTTCATATATAACCTCCTAGAAATAATTTAATAGTTAATATCTTATTAAAGATGTATTAATTAGATTATTATTTTTATCATTGAATACAAGACTATTTAATAGAGAGGTAAAATTGATTGGGGAATAGATGTAAAAATCCTTAGCATATTCTCTCTCCTATATAAATTAATTATTCAGTTAATTAAAAATAGTTATTAATTATTTTTAATATATCTAATCTTACTTCTAGCTTACAACTAACTTTCATTAGAATTTATAAATAAATACTTTTTACTATATATTAATTCTTTGTTATTCGGATAGAAATTATAATCGTAGGATATTAGATTGTTAAATTTATGTTCCTTCATTTGCACAATAGGTAAATACAATATTTTGGCAAAACCCTGCATCTCTCTCCGACGTGTTTTTGTTTACCAGCTACCTTATTAGAGGTTACATATTTAATAGATAAAAATGGATATTCTATCTTTATGGCTTGTGTTTAAGAAATGATAAATTCTTATAAAGATAGTATCAATTAAAACCTATAGATATGTCCTTTATTTAAAAATTATTATAACTAACTATATTTAAATTACTATTTTAATTATTAGAAAACCAAAAAATAACAATTCTTTTAATTTATATACAAGAATATATGTACTAATTGCAAAAAACTAATTAAAGTTAATAAGAAAAAATTTTAGAAACAATATTGAAAAAATAAATTAAATAAGTTTTTAATGTTAATAAAATTTTCACAATCCGACAATAGACCTATTCCATTAATAAGTTAAAATGTATATTGAAATTTCCAATACTTTCATATTTCAAATTAAATATTAGTTAAATCACCGGAAATATGCAATTGCCAATATTTTTACCTTATATTCACATAACCGGAATTATAATCATTAATTAATTTTTGGAAATTACCTTCGCATCTTCAATCATTACCGGATAAGTATAACCGGCTCCAAAATCTTTATCAACTGCTATCTTACCTTTGACTACTATCGTTTGCCCAACAGCAGCTTCATCATTGCTTGTAACCAACAGATCATAATTATTTTCCGATTGAGTTCCATCCTGTATGTGAATCCAGTTTCGGCCCATAATATTAGGATTATATTTTGTTACTTCACCGCGTATACTTACTGTTTTTCCCGCCAGCGAAGATTTATTAGAAAAAACTTGAGCAACAGTCATTCCTCCTTTTAAAGGTTTAACCGATATTTTTTCTTTTGATGATTTATAAGCTTGCTGGTGAGCTTCGGCTATTTTTTGTGACTGTGGTGATGTTGAAATTCCCTGTACAAAGAAAATAGAATCAAAAGTCTTGTTTATTGTCTTGCTGTGAAAATTTTTCATTTCCATACCCTTGGAATAATATACAGTCTCGCCTTTTTCTACTGTTGTTGTAGGAGCTGCCAGCCAGTAATCATTTCCATTTTCCGATACCTTTATATATGTATAATTCGGAACATTTATAAAATCCAAAACTTTTACAGCATGAGTATCCGCCGGTAATTTTGCAGCGGCCGTCTTAGGTTCTTCTTTTTTTTGACATGCAGAAAGTCCGATCATAACCAATATAACTATTATAAATTTTATACTTTTCATATTGTTCCTATGCTAAATATTTTTAAATATTGTTTTAATGGTGCCAAATATAAAAAAGCCTGACTTTTTAAGAAAGTATAATTAAAGGTAATTTGTATCCCACACAAATAAATATTAATCTTGTTTATATACCCGGTCAATTATTACAAAATGAAATTTTTCTATCTTTGTATTATACATCGTTGTTATTACAAAGATATAAAAGCCAAAAACCGCAGTAATACATGGACACTTTATTAATTTGGATTTCACATTACGGCTATCTCGGTATTTTTTCATTACTGGTATTTGGGATAGTAGGTTTGCCTGTTCCGGATGAAACACTATTAACCTTATCCGGTTTCTTAATTTATAAGGGAACTCTTCAATTGATTCCAACGTTTCTTGCAGCTTATTTTGGAAGCATAACCGGAATTTCCATCAGCTATGCAATCGGAAGCACATTCGGTCATCGTGTATTAATAAAGTACGGCCACTATATTCATATCACGGAAGAAAGACTTCAAAAGGCACACAACTGGTTCGAAAAGACCGGACGCTGGACATTAATTATCGGATACTTTATTCCCGGCATAAGACATATTGTGGCGATATTTGCCGGTACCTCGGAATTGCAGCTCTGGGAATTTGCTTTATTTGCTTATACAGGAGGATTAATTTGGACTACAACCTTTCTTTCCGTAGGATATTTTTTCGGAGATAATTGGTCGAGCGTACTTGATATAATCAATCATCATATTATCATTTTAACAATTGTATTTCTAGTACTTATTATATTTTATCTTTTATATAAAAAGATTTACAAGAACAAAAAAAATATTAAACAATAATTCGTTATAAATTAAATATCGGAGTCATCTTGAACACCGCGTGTATCAACCAAATGCCGTTTGATTTTTTGTGTTGTAGTCTTTTCAAATTCTTTATCGCGTACATAAAACTTTTTTATCTGCTTGTATAAAGGGAGATCTTTATTTATATCTTTTACAATATCTTTTATTATTGAATTAATTAATTCATCGGTAATCTTAACATTTTTCCCCTCGGAATATTCAATAAATGCTTCGGCATCCGTAACAATTTGTGCAGCTATTATCTCATCATGCTTTTCATCCTTCTGACCGTAAACAAAAGACTCAAGTATATATATACTTCTGTTAAGAAGATCTTCAATTTCTTCAGGGAATACATTTTCCCCGTTTTTAGAAATTATAACATTTTTCTTCCGGCCGCTTATATGTAAAAAGCCGTCGGCATCTAAGAATCCTAAATCGCCTGTTTTAAACCAGCCTCCTTCAAAGGAGTCGCTTGTTAATTTTTCATTGTTAAAATAACCGAGCATTACATTAGAACCTTTTACAAAAACTTCACCCACATTATCCGCGGACGGATTATTTATTTTAACTTCAACGCCGGATAAAGGCAGCCCCGCAGCATCATCTTTAAAATTAGTTAGTTGATTAAGCGCAACAATCGGAGAAGTTTCCGTTAAACCGTAACCTTGAATAAAATTAAAACCGAATTCTCTTAAGCCCTTAGCTACTTTAGGATCAGGTGCTGCGCCGCCGGCAATGAAAAGTCTTATTGATCCTCCGAATTTTTCATGAAGCTCTTTAAATATTTTTTTCTTTAAGCTTTTCCAACCTACTTTTTCGATTAAGTTTGTGGCTTTAACCAAAGGCGGAACTACTTTGGATTTTATTTTATCTTCACTTATTGATTTATAAATAGCTTTAAACATTTTATCGAATAATAACGGGACTCCTAAAAATATTGTTGCCTTAACTTTTTGAAGATCATCAACAATAGTTTTTAATGATCTTGCATAGTGAACCGATGAACCCATAAAAAGAGGGCACAAAAATCCGCATGTACATTCATATGTATGATGAATTGGAAGAACGGAAAGGAACCTGTCATCGGAATTAATTCTAACCATACTTGTCATCGCAATTAAATTAGATGCCAAATTTTTTTGTGAAAGCATAACACCTTTTGCCCTGCCTAGAGATCCGGAGGTAAATATAATTTCGGCAAGATTTTCCGGATTTACTTCCGGCAATTTATTAATATTAATAATTTCTGAATTATTAATCATTTCAAGCATTGAATAAAAGCCGTCCTTTTCACTTAACAAGTCCATCCCGATATAATATTTCATTTTCCTTAAAGCATGTTTTTTCTCTCTCAGCATTGAATCAAAGCTTTCCGAAAAAATTATTGCTTCCGCATTCGATTCATGAATAATATTTAGGATTTCATTCGTAGGCAAATTCTTGTCAATCGGCACTATAACATAATTGAACAACATTGCAGTTAAATATGTCATTCCCCATTGCACTCTATTTTCTCCTATAACGGCTATGTGAGTCCTTTCTTTCAGCTCAAGTTTTTTTAATGCATTGCCAAACTTTAAAACATTTTCAAGCAGCTGATTATAAGTTACTCTGGGGAAAGGAGTGTTTGTCAAATCTTCCAACGCTAATTTATTTTGGAAACTGGAAGCTGATTTTATCAGCATATCCTGAATAGAAGTAATTTCAGGTACATCAAAAAATTTTAATTTTTTCATATCTGTTTACCCCTAACCCTTTATAAATTTTATAAAAATAATTTTATTTACTACTGGAAATGAAATTTAATAAAAGATATTATTGAAAGGCAATTTTAATTTTCGAGAAAATGAATTTTAATAGAATTATTCTTCTAAAACAAAATTATTGCTTATAAGAAAATAATAAGTTATGTTTTTATAAAAATAAATTTTGTAAAATGATTAAAGATAGGGAACTAAAATTTTTCGAAAGATTAATTGCTTACTTTTTTTCTATCATATGCATAATAGGAGGAGCAATCGGTTTATTTTTATCAATTAATAATTACAAATCAATTTTAACGCCTCTCATTTCTTTGGGATTTATACTGATTGGAATATTATACGCAATAGCCGCTATTAAAGGAAAACCAATTAGTTTTTCGAGACCGAACAGTAAACAAAAAGATGTTTGAAAACTAATCCTGTAATTCATTATATCTTCCAGCCATCGGAAGATTTTCAAGCTTCAAAACTCCTCTTGGACAAACAGCCGCACAAACTCCGCAGCCGACACA
>CAZHBJ010000047.1:0-19986 GCA_964530445.1 uncultured Ignavibacteriaceae bacterium | reverse complement strand
GTAACAAATGGAAGATCTGCACTCGTACTAAAATCAACACCCATTATTGTATTGCTTAAAGGTTCTTCACCAATTCTAACTCTCTGACTCAGAGTCTGCTGGTTTAAATTCATAATCGAAAAGCCGAGTTTGGTCCTATCGGAAATATTTAACACTCCTCTAGCACCGACTAAAGTTTTGGAAGCTAATTGGAATAAATCATTTTGCTCATATGTTATCTTCAAATCAGCCCCCGGAACCAATGCATCCTTATTCAGAATAGTCAATTGACCTATATTATAATCCACAGTATAATCTACATTCGGAGTAAGTTCACGCCCGTTAAGAGTAACACGAACCGAATTTTCCACAATATTAAATCCTAAAGGAAATGTAGATCGTGATTCACCGGAAAACTCACCGGTTATTTCCCATTTATTATGTACTCTATCGTTTTGCGCGCCGGTTTGAGTAGTATCATAAATCGATTGGTATCTTAAAGAGTCGGGTAAATTGGAAGGATAATTTTTCCCGAACGGCTCAAGAGTAGGAAAGATTAATTCTCCGGTAGCCGGAAGAATTGTTAATGTTGGCCGCCAATCGAATTGACCATCAGGATTTGGATTACCACTCTGGTCATAAAGATCCAGCCCGAATGCATTAAGTAGCTGCACTGTTGTTCCATTTGAATTTAGTGAAGTTACTGAATTCCCTCCGGGATTATCATACTGAATCTGTAATTTAAACCCTTCTTGTTTAATATTTGAGCCGCCAAGGTAATAAATGTTTTTCAGTAATAATTTCCAGGCTTCTTTAAATTTTGGTTTTAAATATGCAGGTTTTATTAATTTTAGTACCAGTTTTTTTGTTGTATCCGATTGTGCTACACTTGTGTTTAAAAACTCTCCATAAAATTCATCGTCTTGAGTTCCTGGATCGGTATTTTGAACCTCATAAGCAACCGCTATTGCGTCTTGATCCTGTATAGTTGTATGGAAAGTAATATAACCGGTTTCCGGATGCAGTGTGTAATCCACATCCGGCGTTAATTCAATAAAACGGCCGGTTTCTACCAATCCGGGTGTCGGATTTGAAATATCTTTTTGAGTTGTATCAACATATTTTTGATTGTAGCCAATACCGGGTAAATTTAACCAGGCATTTACTTGTCTTTCCTTCGATTTATCCGGGACTTGTGTTTGTATGGATTTCCAAACTTCTATTTTAACAATGCGGTATTGCGGTAATTTTTCCGGGGTGGCATTTCCGTAATACTTATTAAAAATGTTTAGACTAGGAATTGTACTTGCATAAGTAGTATCTACAAAATAATTATTTGTTTCATAATTATATGCCTTGATATCAAAAGGTTGAGATGTAGCTCCGTTTGAGACCGAAACTGTTTTTATCTGGCCTTTTTTCTGGCTTGCTAAAGTAGTTAATGATAAAGGACCTAATTTAAATTGTGCTTTAACTCCAAATAAAGCTTCACTTCCGCCTACAAGAGGTGTTGTCTGCATAGAAACATTTCCGGCTTCTATGCTCTGGATAATTTCGTCTTCGTATCCGGTATATTTTATATGAAGCTGATTCTGATATTCAAAAGTACGTTCGGTATTCCAGTCGGCATTAATATGCAGCTTATCACCAATTGTACCATCTACATTGATTTGAACCTGCTGTTTGAAATCGGGTTCGTTTCTGGTATTTCCAAATGCAGAAGCAGTTACACCTTGAGTAGTTTGATTTACCCAGGCGCCGTGAATATCTACCGCACCTCCAATTCTTAAACTAATCTTGGGTTTTCCGAAAATACTCAGCACACCGATACTCGGCAACGGAATTTCCAGGTTTGTTATGTCTTTGATTAATTCCCCGAGTTCTTTTTTTGAGTTTTTTAATTCATATCCGCCCGTAATCTGATACCATCGATTCTGATTATTTAAAGCAAGCTGCATTTTAAGATATTCGTCTATCGGTATGCGAAGTAAAATTTTAGTTTGCTGTCCGGCAGTCTTTTCCTGAACAATAACAAATTTTCCCGTCGAGTCTATAGATATGGTTTTTGCAATTATTCCCGGGGCAGGCTGGGCATAAAAGCTTGATTCATTTTGAAGGTTTAATTTAACGTAAGGTACATCATGTCTTACAAAGTTAAAATATTTTAATCTGGCTGTAGAATCAATTGACATAGAATCGACTTTAACCGTATCCGCTTTTAGCGCAAGCGAATCTTTATGCGATGCGGTAGTATCCAAACTTTGAAGTGCTCTGCTTGCTTTTGGCTGTTTCTGTGTTGAATCAGGTCCGGCAAGGAAAGGAATTTTAATAGAGCTTACATTCTCTGTATTTTGAGATATGATTGAATCATTCCCATTGCGGGGAGAGGTGTTTTGTGATATTTTATCTATCCGGTTATAATATCTAAAGAAAACATCAATCCAGAATGACCGGTTCATCTGAGATTCATGATAAGATAAGAAACCTAGATTTATTGCCGCATAGAATAAAATTACACTTACCGTTAAAACACGAGCAATCTTCGAAATAAGTTTTAGTATTTTCCGGCTAATAAGGATCCCTAATTAGATATATTACAAACAAATATTAAGGTAAAAATATTCTATAGTTCTCCTCATTAAAATTTGATCAAAAAAATTATATATTTTAACATTTAATTTCAACAATAGTGCAATTTTTAATTAAAAACCGATATTTAATTTATAATTTCAAATTCAATGTTTTAAGGTAATTTTTCTTCACTAATAAATTTTAACCATATTAAATAATTTGAGGTGTGAACAATAAAATTTACGTATCAAATTTAGTTAACTTTTTTATAATATTTTCATGTTGAGGAAAAAGTTTTAGTAATTTTTCCCTTTCCCCTAACTCGAAGTCTTTAAATTCGAAACCCGGACTTACCGTACATCCGATCAAACAAAAAGAGGATTTATTCAACAATTCGGCTCCAAACCAAGAATTTTTATTTATTATTACCTGGGGTAATTCCCCTTGTTCAAGTTTATTACCAAGTAAAACTTCCCTTTTTATTCCGTTTTTTTCAATGACATAAATTTTGACCCCGCATCCGTCATAAAAATGCCATATCTCATCCGATTTTAACTTATGAAACATAGATACCTGATCATTTTTCAACAAGAAAAAAATAGAAGTTGAAAACGCTCTTGAAGATTTATATCTAACCGGAAGATGTACTGCTTCAATAATTTCATCGGAGCGGTACACCTCTTTATAATATCCCCCTTCCGGGTGAGGATTTAATTGAAGCTTTGAAATATAGAAATCGGCTTTATCATTCATCATTGATAAAAAGATATTACAAATTATTTTTTAATTTTTAATATTTGATGTCCGGAGAAATTCTTTACATTTTTGATCCGAACAGATTAAAGTTATAATCTAAAAAAAGGCTGTTCATGTACTTAATATGAACAGCCTTAATAATCTTATTTATTAAATAAAATTAACTTGCTACTACTTCTTTTTGCTTTGCAATCTCTTCCAGCATAGCTGTAGTAAGCGATTTTGGTCTCTCAATCGGATATCCGAGTGCACGATCCCAAATAATATTTGCACATACACCTAAAGCACGTCCGATTCCGAATAGAACCGTATAGAACTCATATTCTCTTAATCCGTAATACCATTGAATAACGCCGGATTGTGCATCAACATTAGGCCACGGATTTTTAGCTTTACCTTGCTCTTCCAAAATCGGAGGAACAACTTTGTACAGCATATCAACATACTTGAATATAGGATCATTAGGCAGATGTTTTAAGCAGAATTCACGTTGAGCCATATAACGCGGATCGGTTTTACGTAATACTGCATGACCGTAACCCGGTACAACCTGGCCGGATTTAAGTGTATCCCAAACGAACTTTTTCATCTCTTCTTCGGTTGGAATTTTACCTCCCATATGGTCCATCACTCCTTGAATCCAGCGCAGAACTTCCTCGTTTGCCAATCCGTGAAGCGGGCCTGCCAAACCATTTAATAAACCTGAGATTGAATAATAAATATCAGAAAGAGCGCTTGCAATTAAATGCCCTGTATGCGCACTTACATTGCCGCTTTCATGATCACTATGAAGAATAAAATATAATCTTGCAACATCATCATACGGTTTTGGTATACCCATCATATGAGCAAAATTACCGCCCATATCAAGACTTGTATCCGGCTGTATAATAGTATCTGCACGATATTTCATGCGGTAGATATAAGCCGCAATCTGGGGCAACTTAGCAAGTAAATTCAGTGCATCTTCATAGGTGGGATCCCAATAATCCATTTTACTCATGCCGCCATGATATTTTTTTATAAACACAGATTCTCTCTGCATTGCTAAAACAGCCGCCGAGAACATTGTCATTGGATGAGTATCCCGCGGCATGGCACGAAGAACATCGAAGACATACAAAGGTACATGTTGACGTTTATTGAATTCATCCGAAACTTCTTTAATTTCTTCCTGAGTAGGAAAGTCACCTGTTAATAGAAGATAGAAGAATCCTTCTACTGCCGGCATATCGCCGTTTTTTACTTTAGGTAATTTTGCAAGAACTTCCGGAATTGTATATCCGCGGAATCGAATACCTTCATTAGGATCAAGATATGAAATATCGGTGGTTAAGCACTTAACACCTCGCATCCCCCCAATCGCCTGTGCAATTGTAACTTCACCAATTTTAACACTGCCGTGTTCTTTTACCAGTTTTTCGGTTCTTGGACGCCATTCCTGAATTTTTTCAAATAACCTGTCTTTAAGGGTAGTCATAATTAACCTCCTTTAACCTTAAATTTTAATTGGAATTAGTTGATAGCATCATTATTGACCTGTAATAGAGTGAGCTACGCATTACTCTTTAATTAATCGTAGTTTTAAAATAAATTAAATTTAATGCGGATGTTTTTCGAAATTTCCCACCTTTAAAAATTTTTCAAACATTCGTTAACAAAATTTAAATACTTCGACGTTAACAATCAATGAAAAATTTTTAAAAGTATATTTTCATAGCCTAAACATGCGCCGGGTTTTACCACGGTGCAAAAAATAGATTTGACAAATTATCCGGTCCGTCAACTTCCTCTTATTATTTTTTAAGCTATAAGCTTCATTCACTATTTAATTCTTCTATTATTTTGCTCGCAGCCATCCGGCCGCTTTTTACCGCACTTTCAATTGTGGAAGGAAAACCGGTATTTACCCAGTCCCCCGCCAGATAAAAATTTTTAAATTTTGTTTTTACATCCGGACGTTTATTTAGAATAGAAACATCCGGTATGAATGTAGCACGCTTTTCTTTTATTATTTTATATGAAACTATTTTATCTATATTTAATCCTGTAAATTTTGCAAGCTCCGTAATAATAAGATTAAAAATTTCTTCTTTTGTTTTATCGTTGTACCTGTCTGCGTCGCTGATAACAAGAGTAATATGATCTTCATGATTAAATATCCAGTGAAGTTTTGAATTAATTAATCCGTAAAAACGCTCGTTAAAATCATTTTCTTTTAACCAAATATGAATAGATAAAATAGATGAATATGATAGCTCAAGCTCTTGCGTAAAATTTATTCCGGTTTTGATATTATTAAAAGCAAACAGAGGTACTGCCGATACTATATAATCAAACCCGGATATATTTCTTTTATTTGTAATTACCTCAACAGCCTCGCTGTTATTAAATTTAATTTCAGAAACAGCTTCCGATAAATTTATTTTACCCCCGCACTTCTCAATAAAATTTTTCGATGATCCGCAATATGTTTCACTCAAACCATATTTGGGCAGTATAATAGCGGCGGCATGATTGCCTCTTAAGAAAATTTCTTTTAAGATATAATAAAACATCTCTGCCGAAGCTTTATGAACATTAGTATTAAGCGCACCGACGGCTAGAATTTCCCAGAACGCTTTCCTGATCGAATCGTTCTGCCCCTCATCTTCCAGCCACTCATAAACAGATTTGTTTTTCAATCTTAAAGGATCAACAAGCGGCAGCTTAAGAAAAAATTTTAAAAGACGAAATCGATTGTTAAATGAAACGGCCCTGTATTTTGATAATGCGAATATTAAATTGAACGGATAAAAAAATAAGCGGGATTCAAGCGGAAAAATATTTAAGTTCTCTTTTAAAAAGTTTACCTTCATCCTTTTTTGATAAACTAGATTATCTTCAGCTTTTATTATTTTAAAGAATCTTAAAGTCTCTTTATAACAGCCCATCATAATATGCTGGCCGTTATCAATAATACTCCCCGAGTCTTTATCAAAAAAAGAATATGCTCTGCCGCCTAATTTAGGGGATGCTTCCAATAATTCAACTTTAATACCTGACTTAGAAAGATATGCAGCTGTGGTAAGTCCGGCGAATCCTCCGCCGATTACAATACACTTTTTCATTAATAAACTAAACTGTATTTTGCCCACACACCAAGGGCAATCCCGACTTTTTCAAACTTGTTAACTTTTATATTGTTATGGTAAACATCAAAATCGGCATCAATCATTTTTTCAAGCAGTTTATGATAAATATGCTGCATTGCCCTGGCTGCGAACATAGAATATTTGTCGTCGAGATTTAAATCTCTGGTAGCGCTGATAAAATAATTTTCTGCCCTTTGTGCTTCGTAAGCCATAAGTTTTTTAAAATCGACATTGTAATTTTCAATAATCACATCATTGTCGCTGTAGTTAAACTTTTGGAGGTCTTCCTGGGGTAGATAAATTCTACCGTTCTTCGAATCTTTTTTTACATCTCTTAAAATATTTGTCAACTGCAAGGCAATTCCGAGATCAACCGCAAAATCTTTTGCGGATTTATGTTTGTATCCGAATATTTCAATACACATTAAACCTACGGTTGATGCAACCCGGTAACAATACAATTTTAGATCTTCAAAGGTAAGATATCTGTTTTTCTGCAGGTCCATTTCCATTCCCTTCAGCAGTTCAAAAAACGGATCAATAGGAATGTTGAATTGGCTTATCGTTTTACCGAGCTTATTTAATAATCCGTAATCGGAATATCCTTTAAGAGATTTTTCAAGTTCCACTCGCCACTTATGCAGCTTTTCATATTTCAAGTCATCAGGTTCATTTTCCTGGTCAACTATGTCATCGGTTTGACGGCAAAAAGCATAAACCGTATTCATAGCATCTCTCTTCTCGTTGGGAAGAAGATTAAATGCATAATAAAAACTGCTCTTACTGTTCTTTGCTATTTGCTTTGCCGAATCAGACATTTAAATAAACGCCTTTAATAATAAAATCATGAAATCAATTTTAGTCAATTCGGGACGAGTTTGAAAAACGTTGAATTTATTTTTCTCAATTTTTCTTAGTATAGATTCGCCGCCTTCAATTGTCCATTTAATTTCGTATTTCAGTCTACCTTTTAAATAAGGTATAAGCTTTTTCCCTTCAAAAAAAAGTTTGCGAGTTCTTTCAACATTGTAGCCCACCAACTCCTTTAAATTAAGATTATTTTCTTTTAACTCAAACATTTTTTCGGTTATACTAAATTTTTTCATTTCATCCGTAGGGTAATAAATCCGCCCCTTTTTATAGTCTATTTCCGAATCCTGCCAAAAATTAGTTAATTGCAGAGCCGTACATATATTATCGGAATATTCAATGGCTTTTTTATCTCTAATATTAAAAAGTTCCAGAATTAGCCTTCCTACAGGATTAGCTGAATTCTTACAATAGCCTAACAAATCATCAAAAGAAGAATACCTGTTCTTTGTTACATCCTGTTTAAAAGCTTTTAACAGTTTATAAAATTCGTTTGATGACAGTTTCATATTATTTATAGTTGAATAAAGTGCATATTCAAATGAATCAATATAATTACCATTTAAAAGCTCGGTAAGCCTGTCTTCAAATTTATTTAGGTTAGACAGTCTTTCCTCAACCGAATAATTTCCTTCATCAGCAAAATCATCAGCGGTTCGAGCGAATTGATAAATTACCGCAACATGTTTTCTCAAACCGGAAGGTATTAGGAAAGAAACAACTGGAAAATTTTCGTAATGATTTTTTGCAAATTTTAATGCGCCGGAATAACCGTCATTTAAATCCGGCTTAATTATTTTATCTTTTTGATGTGAAGTCATTTCCACTTAAAATCCTTGCTGAAATAATCAGTGGTGTTCTAATTTGACTTTCTAACTCATGGTTCGACTTCGCTTACCATGACAAAAGTATTTAAATTGTCATCCCGAACGAAGTCAAGGGATAACTTATTCGTTATTAATTAAAGCAAACTAGGACACCACCAAATAATCTATATTTGGTCATATACCATTAATTTACTTAAATTTGTACGATAAAAATAATTAAATTTAATTCAATACGTTGATTACAAAATTAGAAATAGAAAATTCAATAAAGTCTAAAAGACCTCCAACTTTAATCTCAGAATTTTTTTATTAGAACAATCTGAGCCTCTCAATACTATTTCATCTTATTAATTTCCAACTTTTAAAAGAAAATTAACTATAAATATGAGTAATATAAAAGAAATAAAAAGAAGACGAACATTTGCAATAATTTCACACCCGGATGCTGGAAAAACTACGCTAACCGAAAAGTTTTTATTATACGGCGGCGCTTTGCAATTAGCCGGTTCCGTTACAGCAAGAAAAAATCAACGTTCATCTACATCCGATTGGATGGAACTGGAGAAAAAAAGAGGAATTTCAATTAGCTCTACAGTATTGCAATTTGAGTATAAAGATTACAAAATAAATTTGCTCGACACTCCCGGGCACGAAGATTTTTCGGAAGATACATACCGTGTTTTAACTGCGGTTGATGCTGTTGTAATGGTTATCGACGCTGCAAAAGGAATTGAAGCTCAAACAAGAAAATTATTCGAGGTATGCCGCAAACGTTCCATCCCGATATTTACTTTTATAAATAAGCTTGATCGTCCGACTCTTGAGCCTCTAGAGCTAATCGACGATATTGAAAGTGTTTTGGGAATCGGTGCCTTTCCAATGAATTACCCTCTCGGCACCGGTATTGATTTTAAAGGTCTTTATGACAGGCTTGATAAACAAATTCATCTTTTTGAAAAAACCACTGGGGGAATTTATAAAGCTCCCGTTTCTGTTATGGATATCTCGGATCCGATTGTAAAAGAAAAATTAAATGAAAATAATTATGAAAAACTTATTGAAGAACTCGAAATGCTGGATACAGCCGGCGAGCAGTTTAATGCCGAAGCAGTTCTTAAAGGCAGACTGACACCCGTATTTTTCGGAAGTGCAATGAATAATTTCGGAGTTCAGCTTCTTCTGGATGGTTTTCTTAAATTTGCCGTTTCCCCTGCCCCCAGAGAAAGTTCAATAGGTTTAATAAAGCCGGATGACGAAGCTTTTTCGGGTTTCATTTTTAAGATACAGGCCAATATGGATCCGAAACACCGCGATAGAATTGCATTTCTTAGAATCTGTTCGGGCAAGTTCAATAGGGATATGCAGGCTGTTCATGCTGCAAGCGGTAAAAAAATTCGTCTTTCGAATTCTCAAAAGTTGTTCGGACAGGAAAGAGAAACAGTTGACGAAGCTTATGCAGGAGATATAATCGGATTTATCGGTAATTCTAATTTCGGAATCGGGGATACAATTACAAGCGATCAATCAATAGTTTATAATGAAATTCCAAAATTTGCTCCCGAATATTTTGTGTTGATTCATAATCCGAACCCGTCGAACTACAAAAAATTCAGAGACGGACTTGAACAGCTTTTGCAGGAAGGAGTAATTCAGGCTTTTTATTTGAAAGATTCTTTACAAAAAATTCCATTGCTCGGGGCTGTCGGTCCTCTTCAATTTGAAGTTGTTCAATACAGACTTGAAAGCGAGTACGGAGCCGAATCCCGTCTTGAACAAACAAGTTGGAAAGTATTAAGATGGATTTCACCTGACGTTGAAAGTGACCGGTTGGAAAATTTAGTTCTGCCTGCAGGTGCTTCAATAGCACTTGATTCGCAGGAAAGAAATGTAATCCTTTTAACAAGTGAATGGTCTTTAAATTATTTTATAGAAAAATATCCCAACATTAAATTGAGTGATATTCCTTTTAAAGTTGAAGAACTGGAAATTTCTAAATAAAAATCTAGAGGCGGCTTTTTACTTTCACCCAAAGGACCGTTTCGGTTTTGAGCTTTCCAAGCCTTTTGTTAATATATCAAATTTGTTAATGATACTCACCTCACTTAATATTTAAGATTATTATTTTAATTTAATTTTTTGAAGTTGGTATTATTTCAATTTTGAATAATCTTTTAACGTACGGGACGCAACTATAATCGGAAAACCATCAATCATATCAAATAATTAAGGTAATTTTTTATTATGATACAAAAACCTCGAACATCATTTAGATTTAATTCATTTTTAGAAGTTCCTAAATCGTTTTTAGTGTCTGTTCTATTAATCATATTTTTGATTTCCTCAAGTAAAACTATTATTTCTCAATCTATTCCACTAAATACTTATTCAAGTATGAAATGGCGACTGGTTGGACCTTATCGCGCCGGATGGGCAACAATGGCTGCCGGTATACCGGATGAGCCTAATACTTTTTATTTCGGCGGAGCCGGAGGCGGTATCTGGAAATCCGATGATGCCGGAAGAACCTGGCATCCCTTAATGCAGCATCAACAATCTTCTTCTATAGGCGCTTTAGCAATTGCACCTTCAAATAGTAAAATAATTTACGTAGGTACAGGCCAGGTGGCATTGCGTTATGATATTTTAGCTGGAGACGGAATTTATAAATCTACCGACGGCGGAAAAACTTGGATAAACGTTGGTTTAAAAGATTCAAGACATATCGGGCGAATTCTAATTAATCCGAATAATTCTAACGAAGTTTTGGTCGCTGCATTAGGTCATGTATTTGCACCGAATAAAGAACGCGGAGTTTTTCTAACCAAAGACGGCGGGAAAACTTGGAAAAATGTTTTATATGTTAATGATAATACAGGCGCGGTAGATTTAGCTTCCGATCCTGATAACTCTTCTATTATTTATGCAGCACTCTGGCAAATGCATATGCATCCGTGGCTGGATTACTATTTACCTCAAAGCGGTCCCGGTTCAGGTATTTATAAAAGTACGGACGGAGGCGAACATTGGGAAAAACTTTCTGGTCATGGTCTTCCTACGGGAAATTACGGAAGAATAGGTTTAGCCGCCGCACGAGGAAGTAATGGATTAATTGTATATGCCTCAATTCAAGCAGCTAAAAATACAAGCGGTATCTATCGCTCCAATGATGGAGGCAGTACATGGAAATACGTAAATCATCAGGCTTCACTAGCAAATTCTTATTTCAGCCGGATAACCGTTGATCCTAAAAATCCGAACATTGTTTATGTAATGGATAGATCCATTCACAAATCGATTGATGGTGGAAAACATTTTACAATATTCAAAGGATCTCCCGGGGGAGATGATTATCATTTTTTATGGATTAATCCGAAGGATCCTACACATATGATTACCGCATCGGATCAAGGCGCAGTTGTAACGGTTAATAACGGTAAAAGCTGGTCAAGCTGGTATAATCAGCCAACAGGACAGTTTTATCATATTGCAGTAGACGACCAATTCCCATATAGGATTTACAGCGGACAGCAAGATAACGGTACGGTTGGAATATTAAGCCGCGGTCCGTATGGAGTAATTGAAGAACGTGACTGGCATCCCGTGGGCGGTGAAGAGAGAGATTATGATGTACCGAAACCCGGCAATGCAAATTTGGTTTTCGGAAGCGGTCTAGGCGGACCGATTACTCGGTTTAACGAAATTACGAGACAGGTTGCTCAGGTTTCACCCTGGCCAATATCGACTTATGCTGATTTACAAACAAAAATACGTTACCGTTATACATGGATTACTCCTTTGGTATTTTCACACATAAAACCATACCCATTATATTTCGGAGCGCAATATTTATTTAAATCTTTAGATGACGGAGACAGCTGGGAAAAAATAAGTCCGGACTTAAGCGGAATTGAGCCGGGAACCGAAAGAGTAAAAAACCCGAATCTTTCTCAAGCAAGAAAAATAGGTTACGGAGTAATATATTGTATATCCCCATCGCCGATAAATCAAAAAATAATTTGGATCGGCACTGATGACGGACTAATTCAATTAACAACAGACGGTGGAAAACACTGGAATAATGTTACTCCTAAAATAATTCCGGCTTGGGGAAGAATAAATTCTATTGCATTGTCGCATTTTTCAACTAATACTGCATATGTTTCAGTCGACACCCACCGACTTAGTAAATATACTCCGCTAATTCTTAAAACAACCGACGGCGGAAAATCCTGGCAAAAAATAATTAAAGGCCTCCCTTCAAATGAATATTTAAATGTAGTCAGGGCTGACCCGGTTAAAAAAGGATTATTATATGCAAGTACAAACCGGAGTATTTATGTGTCTTTTAACGACGGCTCGGATTGGCAGCCGCTTACATTAAACTTTCCTACAACTTGCGTTCGGGATCTAGTTGTACATAACGGAGATTTAATTGCCGGCACTCAAGGTAGAGGTATCTGGATACTCGATGATGTTGAACCTTTACGGGAAATGACTCAAAAAATTTCCGAGGAAGAAGTGCATCTCTTTAAACCTGCTCAGGCCTGGAGAATCCGAAGTGATGAAAACCAGGATACACCCTGGCCGCCTTCTACCCCGCTCGGACAAAATCCTCCGCCGGGTGCTATTATAGATTATTATTTTAAAGATAATTTAAACAGTCCGGTTACCTTATCAATTTATGATTTAAACGGAAACTTAATTAAACAATTTTCCAGCAGTGAAACCGAAAAAGAATTGCCTGCTCATAGATATTTTCAGAAAGAATGGGTTGGCAAAAACGAACAATTATCTAGTTCATCCGGGATGCACAGATTTATTTGGGATCTTCGTTATCCGCGGCCTTCGTCTTTGCAATACCATTATTCAATTGCGGCAGTTTGGACTGACGGAACCCCGGTAGTACCGGAAGGTCCTCTTGTTATGCCCGGCCGTTATAAAGTGGTTTTAAATGTAAACGGTAAAAAGTATTCGCAGTCATTGGTTTTAAAACTAGATCCTCGTGTTCATGTTAGTAAAAAGGATTTAGCAGATCAGCTAAAGTTGGCGCTTCAAATTGATTCCGCTTTAAATAAATCCGTCTCTACTTATAATGATATGGTTAAAACGAAAAAAAGGATCAATACTTCTTCAATAACGGATTCAATTAAAGTGTTAACAAGTGAAGGACATCCAAATCTATCTTCTTCAATCGAAGCTTTGGCAAGTTTAGCTTCGTCGGTACAGGGCGCTGATTCTAAGCCGACACAAGGAGAAAAAGAGGTTTTTTCATATTATAAAAAACAAATTAACGGTTTAATTAATAGATGGAATAATATAAGAAATAAATAACCTGAGTTTCTTAATTGATAAAAATTGCTGGTATGTTCGGCCCAGTTTTTTAATTACAGGGCTTATTTATTGGAAAATTTTTATAAACCGAATACCTGGTGAAATGTAAATTTAAGTGTATCGTTAACCGGCATAAACAGCAAAGAAGGCCGTTTAATTTTAAATGCCGTTAAACTAATATTAAATCCGCCGTTAAGAATAAGTGTTTTATTCGACCAATCTTCTTTTGCCAAAATCACTACATTTTTTGTAACACCGTGAAACGTTAATTTACCTGTCGCTTTAACGCTATCGCCGTTTTGGGTAACCGATGAACTAATAAACCGGGCATAAGGATAATCAAGTGCATCAACTACTTCCATCGCGTGAGAATCCCTGTTGGAGTTACCGCTGTTAAATGACGATACACTTACCTGAACTGCAACCGCTTTGATTTGTTTATCCGCCTCGTCGGCATCAATGTAGCATGCTGCATCTTTGCTGGTTGATTCAACTTCGTGCAGAGGGTGTGTAATCTTATACGTAATCCATGAATTCTGTTTTTCCGCTTCCAGTTTTTTTTGTTTTGAAAATAAAAATGAATTGCAAATTAATAATGATAATAAAATAAAAGATAATTTCGTTTTCATTTTTTCCTCCGATATTAAAATACAATTACTAAAACTGCGGCAGTAAATGTTGCAGTAGTTAAGTAGCCGGCTACCTGATGGAAGCGGGCCGCTTTCATATTAAAAGAATGCCTATGTCTTATCATACCTCCGATAATGGGGGTTAAAATCATTCCGGCTAGATGGATCCATGCAAGAGTTTTATGAATTGTAACAGTACCGACTTCGTCACGGCGGATAAGCGGCGGAGGGGATAAAACAGCAAGTAAACCTGTTAAAGCATATGATAAAATAGTCGCCGTTACAAAAGCTTGATGAGTATCGCCCAAACGCCGGTTACCGTCAATAACACGCTGACCGAAATATGCGGTCGTCCACATTAATCCTAAGGTTGTAAAACCGGCTATCTGATGCATCGTCAGCATAGTGCGCCTTAACTTCAGTTCGTTTTTTCTTTCTGGTAAAGAAAGCGGGCCGACAATTCCCAATTTTCTGAAAAGACCTTTCTTACCCCAAAATAATTTTTCACCGAAACTCATTCTATCGGGAAGAAGCTTGGGTTCGGTATCTTTAAACATAGACGCCAAATCTTGCGCTGCAGTATCGGGTGAGGTTTTCTCATTTGAAATATTATGAGGAGTTAAAGCAAGATCGGTTCTCAGCTCGTTCTCCATAAATAAATTTTGTGCTTCAATTTTTTGAATGCCTGATAATGTTAAAATTAAAAATGTTAACAGACTAACTAGAAAGCCTGTTGAAATTGGAAAGGCTAAGGTTTTACCTCGAAAAAGTCCGGCAAAGAATTCTCTCCTTTTTAGATCCATTTATTCTCCATTTGTTTAAAAATAAAAAAGCAACGACATAATTAATTGCAAAAAGTTCTCTTATATAGGCTCAAGAATCAAACTTTTAACAATTTACTAAATTCGTTGCTCTCCGATTAATCAGTGTTCAACCTAATTATAAGATTTTTAATTTCAAATGCTTTTAGTTACATTATGAGCAGACGCACATATAAGGACAATTTTTATGCGGTCATTCTAATATTGAATAAGACATATCCTGGATATATTTTTATGCCGGAAACTATATAAATATTTTAATAGAGAATAAAAATATTAGTGTGTAATTTATAATTAACATTTTTTTTATAAATATTTACCGGAAGAAAATACAATGTTAAAAATAATTCCGATTTTTTTACTTCTAACTTTTTTTGCCGGATGTGCATATACAAGTTTGAAATATCCTTCCGGGAATAAAGACTTTGCCGGAGTTTGGGAAGCGCAGAATAACAAAGATGCGGTCTTAAAAGTTTACCCTAAACCCAGAGACATATATTTACTTCATTTTAAAAGTGAAAAATATAACTGGGAAGGAGTGGGTTATCAGTTCGGTGATAAGTTAATTGCCATTTTCAGATACCTCAATATAAATCAACAAGGATTTATAACTTTCTCTTTAGAAAATTTTAACAAATTAAAATATATTTCTAGAAATCCCGACGGCACTGTAAGAGCGGTCAGCTATTATACCCGGCGTTAAAATTATTATACAAGTGAAACTGATTATTAAATTAGAATAATAAAACAACATTCCTATTTTATTTCGGAAAACTGCTACAAAGTATTGATACTTTTTTAACTATTAGCCGGAAGAGTGTCACCTACCACAAGAACTGATTAAAATCATATATAATTTTAATTGTAATTAAAAAAAGTGATTAAGTAATTTTTGAACGCAGGAAGCTTGATTAATAAAATTTTTCAAGATAAAAAATAAAACAATTATTCTTCCTGTTGTTTCAGTATTTAGTCTATAAATAGAATAAGGAGAAAATTATGAAACAAAAATCTCAATTTCTTCTAATCCCTCTTTTAATGCTTTGGCTTGTTGGCTGCAGTTCCAACCCGAATGCAGACGTTCCCAAGACTGAAAAAGATACCGTAACAACCAGCTATTTCGGTACGGTTGTTTCAGATCCTTACAGGTGGTTAGAAAACGGCAATTCACCAAAAGTAAAAGAATGGATTAAAAAACAAAATAATTTTACGGATAAAATATTATCCGGATTTTCGGAAGGTAAGAAAATAGCCAGCCGGATTAAAACTTTATCAGTTACCTCGGCTGCTCAATTTTCACCGGAATTAATTAACGGGAAACTTTTCTTTATGCAGTTTACCCCGCCCCAAGCTCAGCCGGTGGTTGCTTATAAGGATTGGCCGAACGGAAAGATAATTGTACTAATCAACCCGAATAAAGAAAAGCATATGGCAGTGACGGGTTTTTGGCCTTCGCCCAAAGGTAATTATATTGCCTACGGAACTGCCGTAGGAGGCAACGAAGCAACAACAATTCGTATTAAGAATGTTAAAACAGGTAAAGATTTAAAAGATGTTTTACCTTATGCAGGCGGTGGTGCTACTCCAGCCGGACTGGTTTGGGATGCTAATGAAAAAGGTTTAACGTATGTACGTTTACCTTCCCCGGGTCAAGTCCCTGAAAGCGAATCGCAATTTTATGCAGCGCTTTACCATCACAAGCTTGGGCAAACTGCAGATAAAGATAAACTTGTTTTCGGGAAAAACCTTTCAAAGGTTGCCGAATATACTTTTATTGCTTCAAAAGGAGCGAAACATGCTGCTATGTTTGTTCACTTCGGAGACGGAAATCCCGATTATGTCTATTTAAGAGTGGGAACTGAAACTTGGAAGCAGGTGCTTAATACAGATGCAAATGTGCGTGTAGCTTCCGAAGTAAATGCAGGTGCAGCATGGGACGGCGATCGTTTGCTTCTTATTTCATACCAGGATGCACCTAAAGGTAAGCTTCTTTCATTATCTTCCGCCGGAGGATCATCAGTACTGGTAAAAGAAGGTAATTGGGCAATGAACTCCGTTTCTCCGGTGAAAAACGGTTTTTTAATTGCAAAGGTTCTTGGACCCGATTGGAAAGTGGATCAATATAACAGCCGCGGCAAATTAATAAGAACAGTTGGGTTACCAAAAACCGGAATCGGAATCGGTTCCATTGCTTCGTCCGGTGAATCGGAAAATGCTTTGATTACATACTCCGGATGGACAATTCCCGAAAGATGGGTTCAGTATAATTCCGTAAACGGTAATTTAAAAACCGTTTTCCAGGTTAAACCAGCTGCTGATTATTCAAACATTAAAGTAACCGAAACCAATGCGGTTTCTAAAGACGGAACGAAGATTCCGGTTACTATTTTAGCAATGAATGGAATTACACCAAACGGGAAAAGGCCTACTATAGTTTACGGCTACGGAGGTTTTGGTATTCCAACAGCTCCTCATTTTATAGGTGCTTCACTTGTATGGCTTGAAAACGGAGGCATTCTGGCTTATGCAAATATAAGAGGAGGAGGAGAATTCGGAGAGGGATGGCATGAGGAAGGTATGCTGGGAAAAAAGCAAAACGTATTTGACGATATGTATGCAGCAGCCGAATCTATGGTTAAAAATAATTGGACCGATTCGCAGCATCTCGGTATTTTAGGCGGGTCAAACGGAGGTTTATTAATGGGTGCCGAATTAACACAGCATCCGCATGCTTTTAAAGCAGTTGTCAGTTTTGTCGGGATTTATGATATGCTGAGAGCAGAATTATTTCCAAACGGACAATATAATATTAGTGAATACGGTACTTCAACAAAGGAAGCTGATTTTAAATGGCTTTATGCATACTCACCGTATTACAATATAAAACCCAACACATCTTACCCGGCAACACTCCTGGAAACCGGTGTGAATGATCCTCGTGTTGCTTCGTGGCAGTCGAGAAAATTTGCAGCAGCATTACAAGCGGCAAATAATTCCGATAATCCTATTTTGTTATTAACAAGGATGAATGAAGGTCATGGGGTAACAGCTTCCTTCAGTCAGCGTTTAGGAAACACCGGCGCTGCCTTTACTTTTTTCGCACATGAATTGGGATTAAACATTAAATAGTAATGCTAAATTAAAAAGCTAATTAAATCAGAAGATTAAAACCGATCCGGCTAAAGACTGAAATTCTCCAGCCGGATCTTTTCTATTAATAAAATATTTTTATATTACAGCTCGATCTTCATTTATTTTTAAATTAATTGAGGGAATAACGACATGCACGAAAAAAGTATAACATTATTAAATAAAGCAGTTGCGGATGAACTATCTGCGGTTCATCAATATATGTATTTTCATTTCCATTGCGATGATTTAGGATACGATTTACTTGCAAATCTTTTTAAGAAAACCGCAATTGCAGAAATGATTCATATTGAAAGATTAGCCGAAAGGATTTTATTTCTAAAAGGCGATGTTGAAATGAAAACTTCATCCGACGTTCAAAAAATTCATAATGTAGAAGAGATGCTGAAACTAGCAGCAAAAATGGAAGACGACAGTGCAAAAGAATATAATCAATGGGCTAATGAATGCGCTGCAAATTCCGATTCTGTTTCCAAACAATTGTTTGAAAGCCTGGTAGGAGAAGAAGAAGTTCACTACGACCAGTATGATACTGAAATGGAGAACCTCAAAAAATTCGGCGATAGATATTTGGCTTTACAATCTATCGAAAGAAGTAAAGTTAAAGGATCTCCGTTTGTAAGTTCACAAAATCAATAACCTATATTATGCATCATTGAAAGATGACATCTTTTTCAATGCATCTTTTGTGAAAGGTGAACTTGTAATTTAAAAGAGTAAATTTTTAATGCGATAAGCTTATTCAATTCCAACGGAAGCTTATCGCATTTTTTTATTAATAGTTATAAATAATTCCCAACCCGGCCAATTTATTAAAAGTTCGGAAGAAATATTTATGCCGGAATTTGCGTAACTCTCATTTTCCTTTTTCTTAAATAACCTTTAACTCTATCACCGGCTTTTTCAAAAACTATATATAGCACCGGGATTACTATTAATGTAAGTACTGTAGTAGCTGTTAATCCGCCAATAACTGCTCTTGCAAGCGGCGACCAAGTTTCCGCACCTGAACCTAACTCAACTGCAAGTGGTACCATACCGAGAATAGTAGTTAATGCAGTCATTAAAACAGGTCTCATTCTAGCTTTGCTGCTAAATTCAACTGCTTCGTATAATCCCATACCTTTATGTCTTTGCTGGTTTATATAGTCTACCAAAACAATTCCGTTGTTCACCGCAATCCCTACCAGCATAACCATTCCTACAAGAGCCATTACACTAATTGATGTTGAGGTAATTGCCAAAAAAATAAACACTCCAATTATTGAAAGCGGAACAGTAAACATAATTATAAGCGGATCGACCAATGATTCGAACTGGGAAGCCATTATCATATAAACCATTATTATTGCGGCAATAAACGCAAGCCCCAAATAAAAGAATGCTTCCTGCTGATCTTCAGCCGTACCGCCAATAATTACCTGGTATTCCGACGGAATGGGTGTATCAGCTATTATTTTTTTTATTTCACTTACAGCCGACGAAAGATCAATACCGGAAAGCCCGCATCCTACGGATACAAACCTACTTTGGTTTTCTCTAAATATTGTCGGGCTGGATTGTTCTTCTTCAACATCGGCAACATCTTTTAATTTTATTCTGCCGCCTGTCGGCAGTGCAAGTTCCAGATGTTCAAGAGACGATTTTTTATTCCTATATTCTTTTGCATATTGTACATAAATATCGTATTCATCTCCTTTTTCGCGGAATTGAGAGGCTACTTTACCTTGTATAGCAGTCGATATATTACTTGCAACCTGCAATGTCGATAAATTATAATGGTTCAATAAATCCTTATCCAGATGGACCTGCAGTTCGGGTGTTGTTTCTTTTGTATTTAAAGAAATATCCACTAAACCTTTTACTTTTTCCATTTTGGCTTTCAATTCATTTGCAATTTCTTTAGCTCCTGCTATAT
>CAZHBJ010000046.1:0-20750 GCA_964530445.1 uncultured Ignavibacteriaceae bacterium | reverse complement strand
TCATGAGGAGAAATTGCAGCAACAAGATTTGCGGAAGGGAAGTTAGCTGTCTTGTTGGCGTGAGATGAAAGATATTTTATCAGCGTGTTCATTTCATCCGGCTGCCAGCAGAATCCAACATTATCTCGAATAGGTCTGATTGATTGTGCCATTGTAATACCAAATATTTGAATTAAAAGAGAGAAAAATAATAGTAAGAAATAGATTTTTTTAAAGGTCATAATAATTCCCGCTCAAATATTACGACAAATATAAAAATTATTAAATATGTAAAAAACCTTTAATGTTTTATCTGCTTTGGCAATACCGGCTTGTATATTTATTCCGTTCATATAAGCAAAAAATTAACTTTTTTATTTTGATGAACCGAGCTTAAAAAAGTCATTTCAGAATCATAAAAATAGCAGAAGAGTTAGGATTTCCACTCACAACCTGTAGAAGCTTCTTTATTTAATCTAAACTAAGTAGCGAAATAAATTTAAAAAATAAGTATGTGTTATAAAAATTCAGACCCGGTTTAGAACAAACCGGGTCTATCATTTTGAATAGATTTTAATTATATGTTAATCCGAAGCCATAGGGAAAGAGGGGATTATAATTTTTGTCTCCAACATTAATCGGAATTTGTTTCATACTTCTCGGCCATGAATGTGAAAGCTTACCTGTCGGTTTATAATCTCCGAAGAGTACATCGGCAATTCCTTCACCTTCAGTACCCGGTAACCACGCAGCGATAAATGCATTAGATTTTTTCAAAGCGGAATTTATGATCATCGGTCTTCCGGAGATCAGAATAACCACAACCGGAATTCCTTTGGATTTGAAATTATCGATAACAGATTCGTCTTCTTTTGACAAATCTAAATTTTTTCTGTCGCCAATCATTTCAGCATACGGCTTTTCTCCGACACATACAATTGCAACGTCGGCTTTGTCAACATCCGAACCATCTTTAGAAAGAGTTACTTTTGTATCAGGGGAAACAGCTTGTTTAACAGCTTGAAATATTGTTGTACCCCCGCTCGTAACATTTCCACTGTCTCCTTGCCAGCTTATAGTCCAGCCTCCGCATTGATAACCGAGATTATCGGCATTTTTGCCGGCGACAACTATATGTTTAATACTTTTGGATAGAGGTAAAATATTATCCGAATTCTTTAGAAGAACCATTGATTCTCTAACGCATTGCCGTGCAATTTCGCGGTGAGCTTTTGATCCGACAGTTGCGGTATATTCTTTATCTGTAAAGGGATGCTGAAAGACGCCTATTTCTAATTTAACTCTTAAGATTCTTATAACTGCATCGTTAATTCTAGACATAGGAACGACACCTGAATTAACCAAATCTTTCAAATCATTAATGAATTCTACATAATTATTTCTTGTACCCGGACCATTGGGAATCATTATCATATCAAGTCCGGCATTAATAGATTTTTCAATGTCGCTTTTATAATCCGGTCCAAGCTGATCAATAGCTGCCCAATCCGATACTAAAAATCCTTTAAATCCAAGTTCATTTTTTAAGACATCGGTTAATAAATATTTATTGCCGTGCATTTTAACTCCATTCCAGCTGCTGTACGAGACCATAATTGTTTGCACGCCTGCCTTTATTGCTGCAATATAACCGGGCATGTGAATTTTTCTTAGAGTTTTTTCATCACATTGAGTATTGCCTTGATCTTTACCATTGGTGGTTCCGCCGTCTCCTACAAAATGTTTTGCACATGCGATTACCGATAAATGAGAATTAAACTTTGTATCCTGAAGCCCTTTTATAAAAGCGCTCCCCATTTCAGAAACAAGCTGCGGATTTTCACCGTAACTTTCGTATGTTCTGCCCCATCTTTCGTTTCTAGCGACAGCAATACATGGAGCAAAACCCCAGTTCATCCCGGTTCCGGTTATTTCTGTAGCAGTAACATGCCCTTCCTCTTCGGCTAACTTAGGATCTCTTGTACAGCCTATTCCTATATTATGCGGAAATATTACTGCTCCTAAAACATTATTATGCCCATGTACGGCATCAACTCCGTATATAATCGGTATTTTCAATCTTGATTTTAATGCATATGATTGAAGTGAGTCATAATAATTAGCCCATCCCGAAGCGGTTTCATCTTTTATTTCCGAGTTCCCTCCACATAAGATTGAACCTAATGAATATTTAGAAATATCTTTAAAGCTTTTTAAAGCTAAAATATCAACCTGGGTCATTTGGCCGATTTTTTCATCCAGAGTCATTAAAGACAACAAAGAATCCGCTTTGCTTTCAAGAATGGTATTGTAATTTCTGTTATCTCCCTTTTTTAAACTGTCGTTTTCAAAACCGAGCAATGTTAAAATTATGACAGCGAGAAAAGTTATTATGGCTTTTTCAAAAAAAGATTTCATTATCAACTCTTTCTTTAATTAATGAAATTTAATGATTCGATGTAATGTTAAATATAAAGTACTTTCATATAACTATATAATATAGTTTTACTATTAAAAATTAAGCTGCATATTTAAGTAACAAATAATTTATCTAGTTCATTCCATATTAACGCACTTGCACCAAGTACTGCAGAATTTCCCCTGGGTAAACCTGCAGGTATTATCTTCACTTTGTTGCGGAAAATATTCAATAAATTTTGTTCCATGTAATACTTAACGGGTTTGAAAATTAAGTCGCCTGCAGCTGCTAGGCCGCCGAAAAGTATAATGGCTTCCGGACTTGTGTATGCTACCGAATCGGCTAATTTAGTTCCTAAAACTTTGCCGGTAAATTCAAAAGCTTCTAAGGCAATCTTATCTCCTTTAACAGCAGCATCGAAAATTATTTTTGAAGTTATTTCATCTGAGGAGATATTTCTCAATTCGCTTTCCTCATTTGAATTAATTAATAATTCCAGTACAGTCCGTCTAATTCCGCTGGCAGAAGCATATGTTTCCAAACAGCCTTTTCTCCCGCAGCCGCATTCCCGTCCACACGGGTCGTAAATAGTATGCCCTATTTCGCCTGCAAATCCGTCAGCTCCGTAAACTAGTTCACCGTTAACTACAATTCCGCTTCCCAATCCCGTACCCAATGTAATAACTATAAAATCTTTCATACCTTTAGCGGCACCGAATTTCATTTCTCCTATAGCAGCAGCGTTTGCATCGTTGGTAATAGCTAACGGTATATTGTAATATTCCCTCATTATTTCTACGACATTAATGTAACCCCAGTTTAAATTCGGGGGATATTCGATTGTTCCTTTTAAATAGTTAGCATTAGGCGCTCCGATACCGATACCTTTAAGCTGAAATTCTTCAGATAATTCGGTGTACATATTATCTATTTTTTCATGAAGTTTGGAAAAGAATTTTACTGCTTCTTCTTTTCCATTTGTAGAAATCACACCTTCTGAATGACATTTCCCATCTCTATCTACAAAACCGATTGCTGTGTTTGTTCCGCCAATATCTACACCGACTGTTATATCAATCTTATTCATTTTACCCTTTAGCAGGTTTTAAATGTGCCGGAATGTGTCCTTTATATCCATAATAAGCTATATATAGATAGCAGAATACAGGTATAAGAAATGCATGGTGGATTCCAATGTTGTCGGCAAGTACCCCCTGCAAAACAGGAATTAATGCACCGCCTACAATTGCCATAATTAAAATTCCGGATGCTTGTCCAGTATGTTTACCTACACCTGCAATACCAAGTGTAAAAATTGTTGGGAACATAATTGAATTAAATAATCCTACCAGAAGTACAGCCCACATTGCTATTTGTCCGGACAGAAGCATTGTAAGAATTACCAAAGTTGCGGCAATAATAGAATTAAAGCCTAACACTTTACCCGGTTTTAATTTCCGCAGAACTGCCGAGCCGATAAATCTTCCTACCATAGCTCCGCCCCAGTAAAGTGAGACATATTTACCGGCTTGTGCTTCGGTTAAACCGCCTATATTTTTTTCGCCGAGATAATTAACTAAAAAACTTCCGATTGCTACTTCAGCCCCTACATAAACAAATATTCCTATTGCACCTAAAATTACATGTTTATATCTCCATGCACTATCGTGCAGATGATCGAACGTTCCGCCTGCCTCTCCATTATTATTTGACTCGGCTTTTATTTGAGGTAATTTTATTAATGCGATAGCCGCAGCTAATAAAAATAGTGCAGCAGCTAATCCTATATATGGAACCTGAACTGCAGAGGCTTCGGCTAATTTATAAGCCGATAACTGTGCAGGATTTAATTTGGAAATTTCTTCCGCACTTTTTACTGCAACTGAAAGAATTAGAATTGAACCAAAATAAGGTGCTACGGTTGTACCGAGTGAATTGAACGCTTGGGTAAGGTTTAATCTGCTTGATGCCATTTCAGGCTTTCCAAGTATAGCAACATACGGGTTTGCAGCAACTTGAAGCAAAGTAATTCCGCTTGCTAAAATAAAGAATGCGAATAAAAATAAAGGATAATTTCTGATAGCCGCTGCCGGGTAAAATAACAAGCACCCTATTCCTGCTGCCACCAAACCTATTACAATTCCTTTCTTATATCCTATTTTTTCAACTATATACCCTGAAGGCAGCGACATTATAAAATATGCCGCAAAGAATACGAATTGAACAAGCATAGCCTGAGCGTAATTTAAGCTAAAAACAGCTTTAAGATGAGGAATTAAAATGTCGTTTAATGCGGTTAAAAATCCCCACATAAAAAAAAGTGAAGTCAATACTGTTAAGGATGTTGTGTAGTTAGGTTTTGAAGAATTTGTCGGGATTTTAATATCCGCTGCTTCCGGGGAGAGAACGGCCATATTTAAAAACTCCTGTTTATTATCTGCTTAATTATTTTTTATTTGAATAATCATCAAAATTTATTTTGAAAGGCAAAACCCCTCATCAAAATAATATTATAATAATCAAATTTTATGCCCGATGAGAAGTTTATTAGGACATAACTTTTATGTTTAATTCCAGTATTTTGGGAAGAATTGAAAATAGATAAAGTAAGTAATTTTAATTTTTTATTATTTTATAAAAATCTCTTATTAAAATGATAATAAAATGGAAAAGTCCCCATTAAAAAAAATAAAGAATATCATAAGAATTTTATGGTAATAATTTCTGCTGTGTTTTAATATATTTTGTCCATTTATACCATGGCCCTAAAAAAGGAATTGCAGCAATTCTTCCTCCGAAGCCGATATATTTGTAAGTAAACATCGGTATATCAAGAACTTCAAGTTTTTTCAACGCCTTTTCGTTTATTGAATATTTATATTTTTCAGACAGCTTGGCAATATATTTAAAAAACTTTTCATTAAATTTTTTACCAAGCAGTGAATATTTTAATTGTGTCTTTATGGAATCAAATTTTTCGGGAGTCTTTACCGTATCAAATTTTCTCCCGATAAGTTTTATAACCGAATATCCGCTGTCTGTTTTTATGGGGCCGTATATCTGATTAATTTTCATTTTAGAAGCGATTTTACCTATCTCCCCAAAATCCGAAACCGGGAAATAACCGAACTCGCCGTCTTTATTTTTAGTCCATGTTCGCTGGGTGTATTCTCTCGCCAGATACCGGAATTTTTTCCCTGCCTTTAATTCCTTAAACACTGTTTCTATAACTTCCAGATTGTTATTAAGGATTTCCAGTATATTTACTTGTTCCGACTCCTTACTTTCCTTATAATAATTTTTTAATTCTTCTTCGCTTACATGAATGGAATCCCGGAAACTATTCTTAAGCATTTTAGCTAGGTAATCGTCATGCCAAATTCTTACATCTTCTTTTAGATCAGGGAGATTTTGTAGCCCTTGTTTGAATCCCTCTTCAGTTAAGAATTTATACTGAATATATTTATTTAGATTTCTCATTAAGTTATATGCCGTGGATCTAAAAGAAGGATCTTTAACATAAAACGGATAAACTAAAAGGCTGTATAAATATTCCTTTAGTGAAATCGGATGCTTTTTAATATGAACCAAATTATTATTTGCAGTTTCACCGAATTCATTTAAAATCTTCATTATAATAGCTTCATCAAGATAGTAAAATCCTCCCATCCCATATTCATTATTATTTTTCTTCTCCGTAAGAATTGAAGATATTTTTTGTACTAAGTTTAAAAACAAAGTGCTGTCAACATTGGCTTTTTTATTTTTATAAAACTTATCCAAGTATTTCAAACCGACTACTCTTGATTTTCTCATCCGAATAACATTCAAAATAGATTTATTATAATCCGGATCCTTTGCGTTAAGCGGTACTTTGTAATCTATTCCTATAAGTTTAAATATAAACCAGCCGCCCCGTGCTTTAACCGGAGATGAATATTTTCCTACAGATAGACTGTAAAGCGTATCCTCAATATTATCATCTTCCATTTGGCCGTAAGTAATTTTAATAGGTGTTTTGTTCGAGTCGAATTCAATGGGATCGGAATATTTTTCAATAGAATCGAACGGAGTTCCGTTTTTAAGTTTTGAATAGTAATTAAAGATCGTCGAGGAATCTCCCGAAGAAATTATTCTAACTTTTAGAGATTGAGAATACCTGTCTAATGCAGTTTGAATATCTTTTTGACTAATTTTCACTTTGCTGTCAATTTCCTTTTTATATAACGCATCTCTGACATACAAATCTTTTATTTGATTAAATGAGTACTTAAAATAATCCGTAGTATCGTATCCTAACCTGTTTGCCTGCTGGGCCAAGAGTTTTTCGGCAATTATAGAATAAAGCAGGTCGTTTTTTGAAGAATCTTCATTAAATTGATCGCGTGAGTAGTGGGGAACGAGTTCATATCTGATTTTAAATTCCCTTACGCTTATATTTTCATTTCCGACTTTTGCGATTACATTATTGGAATGCTGTGCAAAAGATGTAATATTTACTATAAGAGCAATCGAACAAATATATTTGAAATAATTTATCATACTTTTTCCATAAATATAAACCCGGTAGTTCGCCGAATAGTTATGATTAAATCGCCGCAATTTTATTTAAAATTAAAACATTACTTCAAGGCAATTTTATCTTTCAGTAAAATATCCCTGGAAGAATTCCCGATTAAAATTTCATAATTACCGGGGCTGACCGCCCAGTTATTTTTTGCGGGATCGTAATATTGAAAATCATTTTTTGTTAAGTTGAATTTGACTGTTTTGGTTTCACCCGGGTTTAACATAATCCGGTTGAATCTTTTTAATTCCTTTGGCGCCTTTTCAATTACAGGATGAGAATCGTGAATATACAATTGAGGAACTTCCGCACCTTTCAGTTCTCCTGTGTTTTTTATATCAAATGATATTGAAAAATCATCGCCTGAAGTTTTGACTTTTAGATTCCTAAAACTAAACTTAGTATAAGATAAACCATAACCGAAAGGAAATAAAGGCTGTTTATTTTCTTTATCGAAATATCTATAACCTACGAAAATACCGTCGTTGTAATTTGAAACGCTGTCTTTTTTATGATAGGTAGTGTAAGCGGAACAATCTTTCCATTCCTTAGGAAAAGTAACCGGCAGCTTGCCGGAAGGATTAAATTTACCTGTAAGCACATCTGCAATAGCATTACCTATTTCATCACCTCCGAACCAAGTTTCGACAACAGCATTTACTTTATCCAGCCACTTGTTCATTAAAACCGGCGAACCGCTTGTTACAATTACTATTGTATTTTTATTTGCTTCGGCAACTTTTTTAATTAAGTCATCTTGTTTACCGGGTAAAGTAAGATCGGGACGGTCAAAGCCCTCACTTTCGAAATTACCGGATGTACCTGCAAAAATTAAAGCAACATCTGAATTTTTAGCCGCACTAATAGCCGAGCTAATTAATTTTTCATTAGGCAGTCTCCATCCTAGTTTTACAACTGCCCCGCCCGTATGCTCATAGTATTCAAGTTTAATATTATAAAATTTCCCTTCCTCAAAATGCATTTTATAAGTATTGGACTGCGCTGCATGATCATCCCAATCATCAATTACCAATTTATTATTAATAAAGAGTCTAACACCATCATCACTCAAAATATCAATTAGAAAGTCTCCTGTTTTTGGTGCCTTCAATTTGCCGGTCCATCTAACTGAAAAATTATCATCGGGTATTTTAGAAGAAGGGGAGCCTCCACCCCAGTCAAAGTTAATTGCTTCATCAATTCTTTTAACAACAGGCTTTCCTTTAAGATTTTTATTGTCAAAATATTCTGCTTGCAATCCGTTCAATGTTTTATTGTTACCGGGCTGAAATAAGAATTTTTTATCAATAGGATTTGAGTCACCAACAAGCTTTATACCTACAGCATAGTTTATCTTAATATTTTTTGGCAGTTTATTTTTTAAGGCTTCAAGCGGACTTACCGAATATACCGGCGAAACCATTGAACTTCCGCCGCCCCCGGTTCTTGCAATTGCTGCGTTGGGACCAATGACGGCAATTGATTTTATCGCTTTTAAATTAAGAGGCAAGGCGTTATTATTATTTTTTAATAGAACTATTCCCTCGACTGCAGCTTTATAAGCAGTTTTTTGATGTCCTTTAGTATTAATTAAATCAGGATTAGGCGAATGCTGATGATCAAATAAACCTAATTTGAACATTACAGTTAAAATTCTTTTAACCTTGTCATTTATAGTATTAATGTTAATTTCATCGGATTTTACCGGTTTGATAAGAGTCTTTGAATTTAAATATTTTCCGGTAGGCATTTCAAGGTCTAAACCATTTTGCGCTGTTGGAATAGAGCTGTGAACAGCGCCCCAATCCGACATAACTAAACCATCGAACTTCCAATCTCCTTTTAAAATTTTATTTAAAAGGTAAGAATTTTCGCTGCAGTATTCGCCGTTGACTTTATTGTAAGCCGCCATAACACATAAAGCGCCCGCTTCTTTAACAGAAGCTTTGAAAGCAGGGAGGTAAATTTCGTTCAGGGCACGTTTACTTACTTTAACATCAATAAACATTCTATTGAATTCCTGATTATTGGCAGCAAAATGTTTTACTGTTGCAGCAACTCCTTCGCTTTGAACGCCCTTTATATAACTTACCGCCATCCTTGAATCGAGGTAAGGGTCTTCGCCGAAGCTTTCAAAGTTTCTGCCGCCCATTGGAATCCTTGCAATATTAACACAAGGACCAAGAATAACATCTCTTCCTTTGCCTTTTAGCTCTTCTCCAATTGATTTCCCGATTTTATTGATTAATGAAGTATCCCAGGTTGCTGCCATGCAAATTCCGGACGGAAATGCCGTTGACTTTTCCCAGCGGACCCCCAGCGGACCATCCGACATTTTTAATTCGGGAATCCCAAGCCTTTTAATTGGCTTTGTAGCAAAACCTGTTCCTCCGAGAAGTTCGATTTTTTCGTGCAGAGTCATTCTATTTAGGAGGTCTTGCACACGGTTTTCAATTTTTAATTTTGTATTCATATAAGGTGTTAACTTCTTATTTATTTTTTCGCTTCCGGAAATAAAAACCGAAAATAAAAATATTATAACTGTAATAGCAAATCTTTTAAATAATTTAGTACACATATTTTATCCCTTTAAATTGAAATCCTTTTCGCATTCTCTTAATTTCTTGATAACAGAATATTAATTCAGATTTAGAGCTTTTAAGTAATCAACATTCTTTTTACAATTTTTAAATAAAATATTGTTCAGATATTCCTGCAAAATTTTTGACACCGAATTTTTATCCGGCATAAGTTTTCTTATATCACCGAATGATTGTCTATCTGAATTTGCATATTTTATTATAATATTATAATCCTCAGGTGCATTGATAGATACAATTGAACGATCCGTATCAAGCCTTTTAAAAGTCCAGAAGCACCATCCTATATCGTTTTTGTCAAGCAGTCTTCTAAATGAACTTATCCACTCAATTTTATTTTCCCCTGACTCGCCAAGCCAAATCGGGACATTATATTTCTCTCTAAAATCAATATATTCCTGAATTGCGGATTGAGTTGTATCGCTCCAATATTTATGGAATGTATAAATTAGTTTTGAATCGAATGGTTTCCCGAAAACTTTAAAATTCGAATCCCACTGCGCACCTCCGAGAATTATAATATGATTCTGATCTACCTCACGAATCGCTTTAGTGATTTTTTTGTATAAAGGCTCAAGTGATAAATTTATTTTTGCCGTATCGAAATAGGGGGCAATCGGTTCGTTTAATAAATCGTAACCTAAAACAAATTTTTCATCTTTATACCGATCGGCAATTCCTTTCCATATTTTGATTGTAAGATTTTGACTTTCGGCGCTTTCGAACAAGTACGGATAACCCCAGCTGTCATCAATATTGTCTCCGGTTTGACCTCCCGGAGCGCAATGCATATCAAGAATTACATAAATCTTATACTTATTGCTCCAATTAATTACTTTATCCAAATAATTAAATCCGGGATGACTGCAATCGGAGGAAAAATCTTCGTTAACAAAAAGTTTATAATTGAATGGAACTCTTATCGAATTAAAACCTTTTTCCTTAATATACTTTATATCTTTTTCGGTAATATAATTTGCTCTGAATTGCTCCCAAAATTTTTTTGCAGCATCGGGTCCGATTAATTCATTAAATACTTCATAAATTTTTCTCGGTGAAGATGCGTTCTTAAATTTGAACATGTAACCTTCAGGTTCTAGCCAATTTCCAAGATTAATTCCTTTCAGTTTAAGTTCCTTTCCATCAGGAGAAACGATAAGCTTACCTTTTGTTGTAACATAACCGTTGTTTTGTGAAAATGAGTTTGAGAAGAATGAAAAAATTATAATAGCAATAAGAAATAAAAAAAACTTTAAGTTTAGCATAAACTTATCCTTTGTCTAAATCTTTCGGCACAAGATTAGATAACTTATAACAAAAAATTTTTGTTGAATATTCATCAAACGAATTGAAGAATAAACATGACCAGCAGTAATAAAGTAAATGTGCCGACAATAAAAATTTCAAAGATAATTTGAATTTTTATTAAAGAAATATACCCGTAATTAGTCTGAAACTTTTTGAAAAACTCTGACATAATCTATTACCATTTGTTGTGGAAAAATTGTAGTATAATCCGGATTTCCGGGCCAATTACCTCCAACAGCGACATTTAATACAAAATGAAATTTTTGATCAAAAGGTTTTGTGATTTTTACTGTAAAATATTTAGTGCTGTCTACGAAAAAGCTGATACTTGTTGAATCCCATTCACATGCAAATACATGAAATTTACTTAGGAAATATCCGCTGGGTAATGTATAACTGCCGCCCTGCTGCTGCTGCTGTTGAGGCGTTCCGTAATGAATTGTTCCATAAACTTTATTTGCGTTCTGACCTAATTCTTCCATAATGTCAATTTCGCCGCTAGCCGGCCAACCGCCGTAAACCCAATCGGTAGGCAGCATCCAGATAGCCGGCCAAAGTCCCTGGCCATATGGAAGCTTCGCCTTAATTTCGAATCGGCCGTATTTCCAATCACCCTTATTGCTTGAGTTCAGCCTGGCGGAAGTATAATCTTTTCCCATGTAGCTTTCTTTTAATGCCTGAATTACCAGGCAGCTGTCTTTTATAAAGCAGTTATCGGCAGCGTCCGTATAATATTGAAGTTCATTATTTCCGCCCCCATTGCCGTTAACTTCATAATTCCACTTGGAGGTATCGAGATTTGGAGAATTAAACTCATCATGCCAGACTAATTTGTAGCCGGGAGGAGGAATAATCTGAACACCGGATTTTGATGAATCCGGGTTTGTAACCGCATCGTTTTTTTTGCATCTTAATGATAATGCACTAAAAATAAAAATGAAACCAATTAAAAGTAAATTATTTTTCATAATGATTTTTAATTAATATTTATAATAAAACTAAGTGAAATATTTAATCTCAATGGTCATAAGAGTTTGGGTCTGACTATTCCCTGCATTTGTTTTTTATATGTAAACTGAAAAGAGTTTTATTAACAATAAATTTAATTATGGCAAATATTGTGCCCTTGTTTTAATATTTTTTTATAAAAAAATTTTTCCTATGGTTTACAAATTGTAGCGTAAAGTTTATGTGCTTTTTAGAAAAAAGCTACCTAGTAACAAATTTTTATAACTTAATTTGAGAAAGCTTATTCTTATGGTATAAATATTTACTACTTAAAATTGAAGAATCCAATTTGAGCAAAATTTATTAAGTATGATTGATTATTTATAAAACATTTTTATTATTTTAATAAATTATTATTATTAAATTGATAAACAAATTTTTATATGTAGTCTTCATAATTATAGGGAAATTTAAGACAACTAAGTATATCTTCCTTTCCACATTTCATGTCTAAATATCTTGGTCTGTCAATTTCGATTGAAAATGGTCCGAATAAGATTTTTACAGAAAAATTCATCACAATTTAAAATTTCATTTATAAAAAAATTTATAGAGTAAATAATGCGATTTTCTAAGATATTTTACGTTATTATAAGTACTATTCTAGTGACTATTTTCATGCTTATAATTTATGTCTTGCCGACATATAACGTTAATGGGCATACATTAGGAAAGGCTGTAAAAATTTATTTTGCCGATAACATTTCTCCTGCACATAAAAAAGTAATTGATTTATTTAATAAAAAGTACAAAGGAAAAATAGAAGTCATTCCGATAGACCTTCCCTTTGATAAATTCAGCACTAACGATAGGAAGGAACTATTAGCAAGGTATTTTAGAAGTAAAAGTGATCGTATTGATGTCTTCTCTGTTGACCAAATTTGGGTTCCCCGCTTTACAAGATGGGCAATTTCCTTAGATAATTATTTTACAACTAATGAGAGAAGCTTAATTCTAAAATACCCTTTAAAATCATGTTATTTCAACGATACGCTCTATGCCGTTCCTCTATATCTGGATATTGCCCTAATGTACTACAGAAAGGATTTAATAGATAGACTTAAGGATGCGAAACAAATTGAAAAAGAATTAAATAACTCCATTACTTGGAAGGAACTGATATCATTAAAATCTAAGTTTAAAAATAATCCGTTATTTATTTTTCAAGCTGATGATTACGAAGGGCTGATGTGTATTTACACCGAAATTTTAGCAAACATGAATGGAAAGCTTATGAAAGGCGATTCTCTTTTATTAAAAAGCCCGAAGGCGGAGAAAGCACTTCGGTTCTTATCTGACCTTGTTAATAAATTTAATGTTTCGCCGAAAGATGTTCTAAGATTTAAGGAAGATGATTCATATAGATATTTTTTAAAGAATAACGGAGTTTTCCTTCGCGGCTGGACAGGATTATTTAAAAATAATGTTGTAGGGAATAAGTATTTGTATCTAAAAAATAAAATAGCAGAAGTTCCTACTCCACACATACAGGGAGCAAAGCCTGTTTCGGTTTACGGCGGATGGAATTTAATGATTTCGAAATTTTCCGCTAAAACGTCCGAATCAGTTCTATTTATAAAATTCTTAATGAGTGAAGAAGCTCAAAAAGTTCTTTTTAATGTAGGCGGCTATATCCCGATTAATAATAAAATCTACCGCGATTCTTTATTCATTGAAAAAAATCCGGAGCTTAATTTTGATATGCATCTTGTTCGAAACGGTATTTACAGACCATTTTCGGTAAGATATACAAATGTATCCGATGTTGTATCGTATTATTTAAACCTTTGCATAAGAGGCAAATTGACTCCCCATGATGCCTTAGATAAAGCAGATAAGGAACTTAATTCCAAAAGTATTTTACTTAAATAAAAGTATTTGTCATGCGTAATAAAAAATTTTTTGAAAAGCTTAAAGAATATCACTTTCAGTTTAAACATTTAACGGTGATTTTTATTGTTTTATTCGCCTTTCAGTTAATTGTATCGTTTATTAATAAATCTTCTATAAGAAGTTTTTTTAATACGACTCAAGATTGGTATCAAAAAGACTCCGCCGAAAGACTTGCAAATTTAACTACAACAACTTTCGAATTATTACTCGAAACAATAAATCAGAAGAAAGATATTGATAGGGAAGGACGGGCACGGATTACTAAAGCTTTCGATATTATTTTCAGCCAGGAAGTTCTTCAGCACAACATTGAAGAAATGTGTGTTATAATTAAAAAGGGAAATAACATTTATGCCATTGATGACGGCAAGGAGTTATTCCGGCTGCTTTATTTAAATTCAACCGAAGGAATTAGTTTAACTAGTAAACATAAAAAAGCAATTAGCCTATATAAAAAAGTTCAAGGTTTTTTAATAAGTAGGGAGCAAATAAAAAGTATTTTAACATCAAGCAGGACTTTTAATACTTTTGTCCCTATAATTTTGCGAGGCGAATATATAGGTGCGGTATATATGAAAAACACGCCCGATTTTTCATTCATATCCGGTCAGTTGATTTCAAATTATGACGAAACATCGTTGCTGTATTTGTCTTTGATCTCTTTAGGATTGCTTTCAATGTATTTTGTTTCTTCGTATACTGTTAAGGAAAGAGATGAAACTCAAAGACTTTTTCTTATAGAGCATGAAGACAATTTAAAGAAACAAATTAATTATCAGAAGGAATTAATTTTTACTAAAAGAATTTATCATACACATCATAAAGCCGAAAAAATAATGGGATTTATAAAGGGGGATTTGTCGATACTATCACCTGAAAATATAAATATGATTAAATATCGTGTTACTAAGTATGCAAATTTTATATCAAGAATAATTTACGATATGAAATGGTACGAACCGCCTGTTCAAACAATACGCAATCCGATTTTTAGAACAGATTTAAATGAAGTAATCAGGTTTATTGTCGACCATATTTTTCTTAGAAGCTCAAAAAAGAGCGGGACATTTTCAATCTCACTCGAAGAGTGTAAAAATATTCCGTTAATAAGTGTTAATGAGTTTGTAATCTGGGAGATTATTGAACCCTTGATTCAAAATAGTATTGACCATGCGGAAATAAATAATTTATTAATTAAACTAGAAACTCGGTTTTTCGAAGAAAGTAGAGTAATAAAAATATTTATTTCGGATAACGGTAAAGGGATTTCACCCGATTTACTCCTGCCCGATGTTCGGGGAATAAAGAAAATATTCGGAGAAAATGTTTCCACTAAAGAACCTGAAATGCAGAATGTGGGATACGGCTGTTATATTGCTTATGAAATGTCAAAAAAATGCGGATGGGAAATTGATGCTAAAAATTTGGAAGAGGGTGGATGCCAATTCATCATATCAGTTAAAGTTTAATAAAACCTAATACTGAAAAAATAATTTGACTTTTGAATAGAAATAGTTATATATTGTAATAGTATAATATTACAATATGTAAAATGATTGATTTTAAATTAGATCCTAAAAGTGGGGTCCCATATTATAAACAAATAATTGATCAAATTCGGTTTGGCATTGCATCAGGTAAATTGCAAACCGGAGAACAATTACCTACCGTAAGATCGCTGGCAGTAAATTTAAAAATAAATTTAAATACGGTCAGTAAAGCCTATAAAGAATTGGAAATACGAGATGTTCTTGTAACAGAACAAGGCTCGGGTACTTTTATAGGAGGGGACTCAGTTAAATCAGTTTCCAATGAAGAGAGAAAGAAGAAATTAAATTCCATCTGCGAAGAATTCCTCGGAATCACATCAACTTACGGTTACACTTTGAACGAGGTTATTGAAAATTTGAAGAATAAAAAGGAGAGTTAAATCAATGAAAGATTATAATAAAAAAAATCCGTTCGGCAAACAGTTTAATCCTTTTCCACTAACAGTTTTAATAATTAGTACCGCTATAATCTTTTCCCTGTTTTATTTTGGAATAATACGTCCGGATATTTCTTTGATTTTATTTCTGATTATTCTTTTTGTTTCTTTATCTATAAGAATTTCCGAGCAATGGCAAAAGGCTGTAGTTTTAAGGTTTGGCAAATACATAGGACTAAAAGGTCCGGGTTTATTCTTCATTTTTCCATTTGTAGATAAAGTATGGGAGTTAGTTGATCAAAGGACAAGGTTATCGATCTTTAAGGCTGAGACAACTTTGACTAAAGATACCGTCCCGGTAAATGTTGATGCAGTTGTATATTGGATGGTATGGGATGTTGAAAAAGCTGCGCTTGAGGTTCAAGAATATGAAAAAGCAGTTTTTTATGTTGCGCAGACTGCTTTAAGAGATACAATCGGCAAACATGAATTGTCCGATCTTTTACAAAACAGGGAAAAAATTTCTGAAAATTTACAAAAAATATTGGATGATCAGACAAATCCCTGGGGTGTTACTTGCCAGTCAGTTGGAATTAAAGATATAGTTATACCTGCAGAATTGTCTGCTGCAATGAGCAAACAGGCTCAGGCAGAAAGAGAACGTCAAGCTAGAATTATTCTTGGTACTGCAGAAACGGAAATAGCAGAAAAATTTGCTGTCGCAAGTAAAAATTATGAAAATAATCCTGTAGCATTGCAATTAAGAGGAATGAATATGCTTTATGAAGGATTAAAAGAAAAAGGTTCTTTAATGATTATTCCTAGTTCCGCTTTGGATTCAATGAACATAGGTTCACTAACCGGATTAACAACTGCTATAAACAATAAATAATTTAAAAGGGTGGTTTAATATGTATAATTTTATTAACAACGGCGGCATAGTACAATGGGTACTTTTGCTTATTGTAATATTTATTGTCGGACAAAGCTTATCGATTTTTTATTCTGCAAAGAAAAAAGATATCAATAAAATTATTAGGACTGCAAATTCGGTTTTATTCTGGGGGTGTGTTTCCCTGCTAATAAGCTTAGCCTTTTTCTTTATTAGTTTTTACAATTTTGGTAAAAACATAATTGAAGCCAGACAAGTATCTGCATCAATTACAATTGCAGGTATAGCAAACGGATTTGCACCCATAATCAGCGGCATTTTTATTCTATTATTTTCATTGTCTTTATGGTATATAATATTAAAAGTATATAAAAAATAATTTCATCGCTATCATTTAGGTACTTAAATCTTTTTATTTGAATATAATCTTGTTACTTTTGCTCTCCATAGAATTCTTTATTTAGATGCCATGTTTCTAAATTAAAGAAATTATTTTTGTACTAATAAAATCATCGATATAAACGAATAGAAAAGGGATATATCTTGAACAATAATGTAATTAATATTTTACTCGTTGAAGATGAAGAGTTTGACGTAAAACGTGTAGTAAAAACAATTGAGCCTTTTAAAGACCGGATAAATATTTCAGATGTTGTCTCAGACGGAAGTGATGCTATTCAATTAATCAAATCAAAACCGTCTTTTTATGATGTCGTAATTATGGATTTCAATCTATCCGGCGGTATAATGGGAGAAAAATTAGTACAAAAAATAAAAGAAATAGAACCTGCTGCACAAATTATTGTGATTACAAAAATGACTATTAATATTACCGATTATGCTTTTGCACAGCGCTTATTAAAAGCCGGTGCGTTTTGGTATTGTACAAAATATCCCGGCGATATTGAAGACTATATTTATCAGCCTACTGATTTTATATTAAGTATTTTGAACGCTAATGAAAAATCCAAAATGGAAAAAGCGTGGGTCAGTTCGAATCAAAAATTAATTAAGAACGTAGAAGATATTTTATATCAAAAAAGGATTATTGGTGAATCACAGCCAATCCAGACTTTGAGAAATGAAATTATGAAATATGCACAAAGCCAGGTAAATATTTTAATTAGCGGCTCATCGGGTACCGGAAAAGAATTGGTTGCTTATAATATTCATTATAACAGCGATAGGAAATTTGAAAATTTTGTTACTATAAATTGCGGCAGTGTACCGCAAGAATTAATAGAGAGCGAGCTTTTCGGGTATGAAAAGGGTTCTTTTACAGGCGCTGATAAACGAAAGCTGGGTCTGTTTGAAATTGCTCATAACGGTACTGTCTTTCTTGATGAAATAACCGAGCTCCCGCTTTCCGCCCAGGTAAAACTGCTCCGGGTAATTCAGGACGGCGAACTTGAGAAAATCGGACGGACAGATAAAGTAAGAGTAAATATTAGAATAATTGCAGCAACCAATAGAAATATTGAAGAAGAAGTTAAGGCAAAACGTTTCCGGGAAGATCTTTATTACAGACTAAATGTCGTTTATATAAAAGTTTCCGATTTAAAAGAAAGAAAAACAGATATTCCTATTTTAATAGATCACTTCTTAAGTTTTTACAGCCAAAGTATGGGTAAAGAAAAACCAACTTTAAATAAAGAAGCTCTGGATTTACTCACAAATTATGCATGGCCGGGGAATGTTCGGGAACTAAAAAATGTTGTTCAAAGGATGCTGTTTGTTGATAACCCCGTAATTGATGAACAGAACGCCAACCGTGCGTTAGGTGCATTTTTCTATAATACTGAAAACGAAACCACCGATGATTTCGAAACCATATTCAAAAATAATGAACTGCCTTTATCTCAAATGGAAAAAACAGTTCGAGAAAAATACTTTGTTTATATTAGGAAAAAATCATCTTCCGATACCGAAGCAGCAAAGAAATTGGGCTTAGCGCCGTCGAATTATTATAGAATGGCTAAAGAACTCGGATTGAAGTAAAAAGAAAATTTCATTTTTCTTGGACAAGTTTGTCTAACCAGCGGGAAAAAATTCCAATAATTTTTAATTAAATCTTACAAAAAATACTCCCTGAATTTTAATCTGATTTTGGCTTGATTGTTGTTTACTGTTTGTAAAGAAAAAATAAGGGATAATCATGAAATATAATTTTACTGTATTTTGTTCATTATTAGTTTTACTTCTAATTAGTTCGACGCAGGAAAATTTTTCTCAAAGCTTCTTATATGTTAAAGGAACAAAGTTTGTCAACAAATATGGCCAGGAAGTATTTTTAAAAGGCATGGGTTTAGGCGGCTGGCTGGAGCCCGAAGGTTATATGTTTGGTATGTCTAAATTTGCTAATTCTCCCTCACAAATTCATAAAAAAATTCAGGACTTAATAGGTGTTGATAATACAAATAATTTTTACAGTGCATTCCGGAAAAATTTTGTTACTGAAAGTGATATTAAAGCATTATCATCATGGGGATTTAATTTAGTCAGGCTTCCGTTTCATTATAAAATTTTAACTCCGCCGGATTCCCCCGGTGTTTATCTTGAAAGCGGGTTTGCTATTTTTGACAGCTTAATATCATGGTGTAAAAAATATAATATTTACATTATACTGGATATGCACTGCGCACCGGGCGGTGAAAGTGATCAGACTATTTCCGATTATGATTCCTCGGTTCCGTCTTTATGGCAGGATACCGCCAAACAAACCAGAACAGTAGATATTTGGAAAACAATTGCCGAACGGTATAAAGACGAACCTGCTATTGCCGGTTATGATCTTTTAAATGAACCGAGATGGGATTTCCCAAACGGGAATCAGCCTTTGTACGATCTTTATGTCCGAATTACCAATGCAATTCGGTCCGTAGACACGACGCATATTCTTTTTATTGAAGGCAATCAATATGCTACCGATTTCAGCGGTTTAACACCGCCTTGGGATTCTAAAATGGTGTATAGTTTTCATAAATATTGGAACTCCAATACAGCAAGTTCTATCCAGGGATACTTGAATCTTAGAAGTACTTATAACGTCCCCCTCTGGCTTGGAGAATCGGGTGAAAACTCAAATACGTGGTATACCGAATGTATTACGCTAATGCAGCAGTATGACATAAGCTGGTCCTGGTGGACTCTGAAAAAGTTTGATACGATAAATGGTCCTTTAAATGTTCCCACAACCTCGGAATACCAGCAGTTAATAAGTTATTGGGAAGGAAGCAATCAAAATAAACCGACGGTTACTTTTGCTACTAATGCATTGCTTACAATGGCTGATAATTTAAAGTTCAAGTATTGTGTTTTTCATAATGATGTTATTGATGCAATGATGAGACAGCCGAACGACAATTCATTAAAACCTTATGCCGATAATTCTATTCCGGGAATAGTTTATGCTGATAATTATGATATGGGGCCGTTAAATTATGCTTACAGCGATGTGGATTATGAAAATAGCGGCGGTTCACAAACTTCATCAAATTCCGGCGGAAGTTATCGAAATGATGGAGTGGATATTGAGCCTTGCAAAGATCTGCCGACAAATGGTTATGATGTCGGCTGGATAAATGCAGGTGAGTGGATGAAATACACCGTAAATATTTCTAAGGAAGGTTCTTATAATATTGATGTACGTTACGCTTCAGATCAGGCTGGTGGTAAATTTGTTTTTAAATTGGATGGTAATCTTATTTCATCTATAATAGATGTGCCGACAACAGGGGGATGGCAGAACTGGCAGACCATGACTTTGCAGAATATTTCTCTTCCGGCAGGAAAACATCTATTACAAATTCAATTTCTTGCACCCGGATTTAATTTGAATTATTTCTTATTTAATGCCAATCCAACAGATGTTGCATCGAATCTAAAGCACAGTTATAAATTTCAATTAAATCAGAATTATCCTAATCCGTTTAATCCGACTACGGTAATTAAATATTCAGTACCTTCAAGGAGTATGGTTTCTTTAAAGGTGTTTAATATTTTAGGAAAAGAAATTGAAACACTTGTAAATGATATAAAAGATGCTGGTGGATATTCTATTGAATTTGATTCTAAAAATTTAACGAGCGGAATTTATTTTTATAGAATTACTGCAGGGAAATATTCTGCAATTAAGAAAATGATTTTGTTGAAATAGT
>CAZHBJ010000045.1:0-20757 GCA_964530445.1 uncultured Ignavibacteriaceae bacterium | reverse complement strand
TGTAGTACGATTTTTCGGATATAATCTCTCTAAATCCCATGATGCTATTATTAAGAAAATTAATACGATTAAAATTAGCTATAAACTAATTCTTTTGCACATTGTAATATCAATTAAGAAATAATATCATCACTTAAATAAAAATATCAATATCCGGAAATAATACTGGATGCTGCTGCTGTTAATTGCCGGTAATGATTTATATGCCGGTTTTGATTCGATTATTTTTCTTATTAAAAAAGTTAATTCAGCCAGGTTTTGGGTTTCCGGATTATTATAGGGAAGCACCCCATTCCAAATTATTTTCCTATCCGAATTTTTATACTTTATCCTAAGCGATTGAATATTCTCTTCAGCAGCAGCAGAATCACTATATCTTTCAAAATATCGATTATTTATTTTAAGTGTATCCGGCATATCAAAGAACCCGATACTTAGCGCTTTGTTTATAATTTCTTCCTGTTCCGAATTGTTGAAATGCACCTTAATTTTTATCCTGCCGTGACCTGTAATATTTTTAATAAATGTATCGTTAAAAGTATTAAGCTCATTATTAAAACCATACTTATAATCAATCAAAACAAACTTTGTATCGTTTTCTTTACTGCTTTTTAAGCAAGAAGCAAAAATGAATATACAAGTTAAAGGTACTATTGTTTTAATTATGCTTTTCAAAATAGCTCACTACCATTAATCTTTACAAATAATTTTTACTGTCTTTACATATAATAGAGGGAAAAATCATAGATTTTAAACTTTATGTCATCCGGATTTGAGGACAAATTTATTGTTACGGTACTCGTATCGTGAATAAAAAAGTCTGTTTCCCTGAACAGGCATTCACCGAAGATAATTGCGGAGAATTTATAATACCCTGTATTTACAGTTAGATTTTTTGAAGTCCATGCAAGCGATAAAACAGCATTTGTGGATACAACACTATCTAAAAGGACATCATTGTCAATCAATATCCTTACACTGTCTTTATAAAATCCCGACTTAAGATCAACCCGTAATAATGCTTGTGAAGTATTACTATCTTCCGTATTACAACCAGAGTATAGGAAAAACAAAAATCCTAAAACCAAATAAATAAGTTTTAATACTTTCATTTGTAAATAATTTATTTCAATCCACTAAAATATTTTAGGTTTATATATGTCATCTTATTATTTGCTACTTTATAAATTGTGGTATCATTTAAAATAGGGAACCGGGTTTGCTGCACGATCTTATATTCTCCCGGGTCAGTATATTCTAAAAACCTTCCCGTGGAATCTGTTTGAACAGTATTGGTATCACTTCTGCTGTTAACAATTAAAAAGGCAGTTTTAAAGGGATGGAAGTCGATATATCCTCTTCTAATTATCGGACCACCTGTGATATATACCTGTCCATATATTCCGGTTTTATTATCAATTTCCGAATCGGAAAAACCGTACGTAAAATGGGAAACATTTAAAGTCAAAATGTAATTATGTACATCAACCTTCAGATTTTGTTGAGGATACGGTTCAACATCTTTTACATCAAAAAGATATGAATTATTAATCTGTCCTATTTTAACAATCGACTGCGGAAGGTAAGTTTCTACCGTGTCAGTCATGGTATCATTTCCTTGTCTAATAAACAACTTAATTTTGGCAGTCCCCTGCCAAAAACATTCCATTCCTTCAGGGCAGCGCGATTCTTCAACCACATCTTGGAAAGCAATAAAAAGGTTTTCATCCGGGATATAAACGGATTGCCCGTACTTTATTTTAAAATCCGAATTCAAGGATACGTTATCTATCGATACAGGATTATCCGCACATCCGTTAATAAATAAGAAGAATAAAAATATAATAGAAATATTTTTTTTAAGGTTGCTCATATTAATATTTAATTATTTTTATATCTTTTTATAATACTTGGCATTATTTATAAATTAATTTCTTTCACATATTACTTTTTAATCTTTTATTGAATTTAGAACATGTATTGAATACCCGTTGTAACCGGAATGAAAGAATAATCCGTACCGGTTGTCATATTAAATCTTGCCTCAAATAAAAAGTTCAAATTATTAACGAGATTAAAATTTAAACCAAACCCCGGCGAAATATATAATGCCAGTCTATGTTTCCTATCCCACAATGTTGAATTTTGTACATTAGGCCCCATATAATAACCTGAAAATATTGCAGAGTTGGTAAGTAAAAATCCAATCCTAATTACAAAGTACGGCTTAACCATTTTATCCGAGAAATTTGCTCTTAAACCTAATGCAATTTCATAAGCATAAGAGTTGGCTTTATAAGGATTATCAATACTATAACCCTCTGCCGTTGCCCATACTATGCCGCTGTTATTGATCGTACCTTCAGAACGATGGAAAGAAAATACACCAAACATGGATATCGTTTCATTAAAATAATATATCGGCGAAACAGTAAGTGAATATCCGTTGTCTAGATTTCTGGAGGACAGATCGGAGTTCGAAACAAGATCAATGCCTCCGTCTGCCTCTATTCCAAACCTGCTTTGAGAAAATGCTTGAACAGAAATAATAAAAACAAGCATAATTAGTTTTTTCATATTTGATTCCCTTTTATAATTATAATTTATCACCGCAAGATTAAATCTCTGCTTCAAAGCTAAGCCACCATTGCCGGATGCTGAGAAATTTACCGCCGAATTCGGGATCAATAAGAAGTCTGACTCTGTACGCATGAGAAAGATTAACCTGAAAGCTTGTAAAAATATTTACATGGTCTTCCGTAATTTTTTTCTCCGGCTGCGTATAGCTTTCGACAAAATTTTTCTCGGTTTTTGTTGTACCGTTTTCAATTCTTTGCCTTTCGTTAAAGTAAGCGAGAGTTTGATCGGTAATATCCCAATTATCCAATATCCGGTTTAAGCCAAGCATAATACTCCAGTACCGGGAGATATCGAAATTAATAACGACAGGTATTTGTAATGTCCAGTAAGTTGAATTGTAATCCCAGCTTAATTGTTTGTTCTCCAATAAATAATTCATGTAGCTGTAATTTTGAGATTGATTGGTATAAACGGAACTATTTGCAGAATATCTTGCAGCTGTAACAGGTTCCGTATCATTTATTTTTGTTACGGTAGAATTAAAATAAACTCCCACCTGAACCGTTACATGTGATGTTACTTTGCTTTTATAATTCAACAATAGCTCATGCATCTTAACTGTTCTTAGTCCCCGGCCTGTTCTATTGTCATGAGTATATGAATTGTAGGAATACCGCGAGGTATCGGAATTATATGTATAGAAAGATGAATAATTTGAAGTATCGAAAATTGTAGAAGTAGATGAAAGCGAAATATCGCTCCACGTATATTTATAATAGCCGGAAAATACTTTTGAATTATTTCTATTTCCCGAAAAATTGAATCCTATATATTTTGTATCGCCGTTATGATTCCACGACTGAACTGTTGATGAATTTGAATTATTTATACTCCAGTTGCTGCCGGTATTAGGATCATTATATTGATAAAAGTAGCCGCTCCCTGTTGAATAATTTTGATCCGCATTGCCGTGCAGAATTCCTCCTCTCAATCCTAACAATATTTTTTGCATGAAGCTGTATTCAACACCGGCACTTAAATCAATATGATGATACTTTTCCGATTTATCGGAAGATTGTAAATTTGAATAAGTATAGTTGCTGGTACTTCCGTATTCGCTGTTATTCAAATTTAAATAACCCCCGCTGCGGTTTTGAAAAACTCCGTCGACTGAGATTCCGGCACTTAAATCATCCGTAAATCGGTAGCCTGCAAAAAGGGAAAATAAATGTATTTCATTTGTCATCTCATCTTTACCTGCATAACGCGGCTGAACAGGAACACTTGAAGAAACATTAGCTCTAACATTAAAAGCATCCAGGTAATAATTAGGCTGGTAAATCCAATATGGCATAGTGTAATACTTTTCACTTTTTTGGATTAATTGATAAGTACCTCCCAGCATAAATTTATCGGTAATATCTTTTAACGGATAAGACAGAATCCCGAAAGAAAAGATCGGTTCAGGCTCTGTTCTCGCCTGGGAAATTAACCGGGGATCCGGCGGCGGCGGATAGTAAATATTCGAATAATAAAGCGGAACAACATAAGTCTGAACTACCTTTGGTTCGGTTCTATCGCCTCTAAAATCCAGATAGACCAATGCATTGCTTGTATCAAGTTTAGGGAGGTTGGCCGGATTTATGTAAAGATTTAAAAATGGATTATTAATCAGCCCGGGAGTAACTTTATCAAAGTTTTGTATGGCGTAAGGATTTAAGTAATGACTTTGAAAATATATGTTCGATTCTTCAAAGCTTTCCTCGGTTACAGCTTCGTTATTATATTGCGCTAAAACCGCAATTTGACAAAATAGAATTAGTAATAATATTTTTTTCATTTTTTTTCTAATTATTATTGATCCGGATTTACAACTTTCCCTACAAACAAAATTGCACCCGAAGAGTTTTCCCTTATTGCAAAAATAAACGGGCGATTGATTTTCATATAAACTTCATTGTTCCCGGGTGAAACTGAACTTCTTGTAAATTCCACTGCAGTTACACCTGCAGCTTCCGTTCCTTCTTCATCGACCTTAACGTAAGTTTTGTGCAGGACTCTTGATATAAATAAATCTTTTTCTTTCCGAATATTTGAGAAATCTGCAGTTGTCGAATCGAACGCACTTGTCATTCCCAAAGCCTTTAATGCATCATTGAGTGTAATGGAATACTCAATTTTGAATTTAGGCAGCCAGAGATTTACATCTGCAGAATCCATATTTGCAAGAAGATTGTTCCAGTAACCATCATCCATTTGGTTAATGAACGAATTTATATCGGTATTACTCGAAGGCAAAATAACAAGCATTTCAAAATCACCGTCGCCGTAAGGCAATTCCACAGCTTGATAATTAACCGCTTTATAATAATTAAATTTGTTTTTTTGATCCATCATTTTACAGATTACAGGATTGCCCGAAGTAACATAAAAATTATCATCTTTTGTTGCCGTACTGTCGAATTTGTAAAGCCATGTTCCCTTAAAATAAATTGCATTAATCAAATACATAACCGCATCTTGAGGTATCCTATCGATTATACCGGTTATTTTTTGTTTTGTTTTTTCACTTACCCAGTTGTTTATAGTATTCACAGCAGAAGGATCGGCAAAATTCAATGCTTGGACCTCCGCATCAAAATATGTTTTGTTAATGTTAAGAAAGCTTTGCTCGAATGAAACATCTTGACGGTACCAAATGGAATTAGCAGACTCAAATATCACTTTCGGATCTATTTGAGTTAAGAGATTATTTAAATTTTTGTAGGATTTATTTATTTCCTCCTGTGTATTCCCTGGAAGCTCAAGTGTAGATTTTATTTCATCATAAGTTTTTCCGTTTGCGCCATTAAGCACCATTCCCAGTGCTGTTGATATGCTGATAGGTGAAATGAAAATATTGGTATCACCGGCAGATTGATTTACCTGCTTAAATAGTTTTAAACCGAATAATCGGGAAGATTGAACTAATTGTTTATCGGAAGCAGTAATATTTTTATTGATTTGTATAGGTGAGGAAACAGGATTAGAACATTGCCATAAAATAAAGGCAAGTATAGAAAAAATAAAAATGTAAAAATATTTTCTCATTAAATACTCCCGCTTATAAAAAAAGTTTATTATAATCACATATTAATTATTCCAATGAATTTTTGAACAGACGGTAAATCTTGATTTACATTCCGGTGTTATAATAAGAATAAATTCATGGGAAAAACTCTAATTGATAGATTAATTAGAGTACGAACAATTATTGTACCGTTTTATTTTAGTTTCTATCGAAAAAATATTCGATCGAAATATTGTTTATATAGGCAAGAATATTTAAAAAGAGATTTCTATTTTATTCTTTAGGGTCCGGCTGATATTCAAATTTCCGATAGATTATCAGATTTTTGAAATGACCGGTTATAAATTGTAGGTTGACAATTAAAACTTATTCATCTTTAACTATTTCAATACTGCCCTTTTCCGGTATTTCAATTGTATAGGTTTTATTATTTCTATTTTTTAACGAAGTATCTCTGAGCCAGGGATTATAATATTTTAGTATTTTATAATTTATTCCTTTGCTGAGTGCAAAATCGGCCCAATCTTTTACAGAGGTGTTTACTTCTAAATCAAATGTTTTAAGCGGTTTATATAGCTCGTCGTGTTTCAAATTAAAGCCGTACTTTGCAGGATGTGTTAGTATTTGCTTAAAAGCTATGATTCTGGGAATGTACCTTGATGTTTCATCACTAAGAACAAGATTATAATAATTTTTTGCTTTTTGTTTCTCCAGTTGATCTTCAAGACCGTTAGAGCCCATATTAAAAGCTGCTGCAGCCAATGTCCAGTTATTAAATTCATTATATGCCGCTAAAAAATATTTACATGCAGCTTCAGTGGATTTCTTAACATTGTATCTTTCGTCCACCTGGCTGTTAACTTCCAATCCGAATTTTTTTGCAACACTTTTGGTAAATTGCCAGTAACCTGTTGCTCCGGCCGGCGAAACAACATTTGTAAAATTACTTTCTACTACCGGAACATATTTAAAATCATCGGGGATATTATATTTTTTTAAAATAGGTTCAATAACAGGAAACCATCTATTTGCCCTTTTTAATGCAAGAATCGTAGAAGCATACCAGTATGTATTAACTAAAAATTCTCTTTCAACTCTTTCTTTAACTTCAAAGTTGTACATCGGCACCTGTTCACCCGCAAAGTTCAAACTGTCAGGTATTTCCGGTAATACTACTTTTTTAATCTCCGGGGGATCTGTGCGGTTTTGATTTGTTTTATATGTGCCGTAAACTATAAGAATCAGCATTCCTATAGTAAAGCCTATTAAGAAATAAGTGTAATTTGAATTTAATATTTTTTTCTTTCCCTGTTCGTTTCCCATTAAAAACCTTTTGTATTGTATAATGAAATATAAAAAAATAATTTCAAAGCTTGAGTTAGTAAACCTTTAAGAAATAGAATGACAAAGTTTACCATTTAAAATTACGATTTAAACCTAAAAATAAATGACTATTGTTATATCTATTCTTTTTATATAAATTTAATTAATAAAAATTTGCTTTCTAAAAACGGGGTGACAAATGGGAGCGGATAAAAAAAATTTATTTCTTACTCTTCTAAAGATAAAATCCTATCTTGCAAGCATGATAGACGAACCGTCAGAGAGATTTAATAATTTTAATTACACAAGGGAATATCTCGAAAAACGCTACCCTGATAAATGCAAGTATTTTTTAGACTTACTTGAAGAGAACGGAATTTTCTCGGATTCCGAAATTACTTTTAACGATAAAATTATAGCTAAATTCAGAACTATTGCACATAATTCAGGAGATCGGGGCAATTTATTAACCTTACTAGATAAACTGGAAATTGAAACACGCGGCACAATTATAAAAGATGAAACAAGGCTTTCGGAAATTTCGGAACGGGAGAAAAAACTTTCGGAAATACTTGATTCCATATTTCAATTAGCTACAAATTGGGCAGTACTTAAAGAAATTGAAGACAAGGTTGATGATTATTCTATTTTAAATGATGAAGAAGTTATACGGCCGGATGAAGAAAAAAATCTTTATACTTTAGACGATAATACATTCAGGGTATTTTCCACTATCTCGGATCTTACAAAAGAATATATGGAAAAATTAACGGATTACTATTTTAATTACGGCGGAAATATTGCACTTAAGGATTTTGTTTTGTCTCTTGATGAAATTAAAAAAGATGTGATAAAAAAATATTTTGAGTTATTTAAAGAACACGGTCTTGATCAGGACAGTATTGAAAAGCTTTCCAAATAAATTTTAACAGATATATAATAATGTACCGTTCCATCTTAATTAAAGATGGAACGGTTTGATTGGAAAACTAACCTAAGTAAGTTTTTAAATTTTGGCTTCTGGAAGGATGTCTTAAAGAACGAAGAGCTTTTTCCTTAATTTGTCTTACACGCTCTCTGGTTAAGTTAAAACGTTCACCGATTTCTTCAAGTGTTGCGGAATGTTCGCTGTTAATTCCGAAATACAACCTTAAAACGCTTGCTTCCCGTTCACTTAAAGTCGAAAGAACACTTTCCACTTCAGCTTTAAGAGATTCCTGCATTAATTTAACATCCGGTGCAGGCTGCTGATCATTAGGCAGAACATCAATTAAGCTGTTCTTATCATCATCACCTGAAAAAGGTGCATCCATCGAAACATGTCTGCCGTATAATTGGAGAGTATCACTTACTTCATCGGTTTTCATATCGAGTTCTTGCGCAAGTTCTGAGGCACTCGGTTTTCTTTCATATTCCTGTTCCAATTTTGAGTAAGCTTTACCCAGTTTGTTTAATGTGCCTACCCGGTTTAACGGCAATCTTACCATTCTTGATTGCTCTGCAATTGCTTGCATTATTGATTGCCGAATCCACCAAACTGCATAGGAAATAAACTTAAATCCCCTGGTTTCATCAAATCTTTCCGCTGCTTTAATTAAGCCTAAATTTCCCTCGTTAATTAAATCGCCGAGAGATAATCCCTGGTTTTGAAATTGTTTTGCGACGCTTACTACAAAGCGTAAATTTGCCTTAGTTAAGGCTTCAAGGGCTAGTCTGTCACCTTTCTTTATTCTTTTCGCTAATTCTATTTCCTGTTCCGGGGTTATTAAATCAACTTTCCCAATTTCCAATAAATACTGATCTAAAGACTTACTTTCACGGTTGGTGAATTGCTTTGTTATTTTCAATTTACCCAGCTCCTAAATGTTATTTTAATTATTTAAATTAAAGAATGTCCTCTGATTCTTTGAAAATTTCCAAATGGCAAATATATATAATTTTATGGAAGAAAAGTAAGGCAAAAATAGAACTACTATTAAATATTTCTCTCAATTCGCAATAAAGCTAAAAAAATCCGTATTATAAAAAAGCTTTCTATTTATTTCGTTTTACACTTTACATTAATATAAATACTTAACGCATTTATATATAACAAGTTAAATTTTTAAATACTTTTACCTTTGCTTGTAAAATTATTTATTATGTGTGCTTAATATCACCATCAAAACACCTTCAAATCCTCATGACATTCATCTAGTTAGATTACTTTATTCGATAAAAGTTCCGCATAAAATTAATAAATTTATAAATTTTGGATTTTTTCATCAATTGATAAGAAAATAAGATCCTAGGAGTTTTTATTAAAATTATATTTACCCCTTAAAATCAAATGTAGCCTCTTTATACTTCTTCTTTTTCTTTTTAGATTTATGCTCTTGCAAGAATTCGCCGAAGTCTTCTTGTGAGATAATATAAATCTTCCCCACACGGGTTGCTTTCAATTTTCCCGCCTTTATATAATAAAGAATAGACGAGCGGCTTAATTTTAATAATTTGGCAACCTCTATTACGCTAAAAAATTCTTTCATTATGGCTACCCTGTTATTTACCCTAAAAGTAATCAAAGTCCATAAAATCTGTTTATTAAAATAATCTTTTTTATCAATATGTTAAACCTTTTATTATTTTTTTTTCATAATTTCAAATAAGAGAATTTCATTTCAAAAATAATTATCAGTCAAAAACGGTTTTATTCTACTTTAATGTTCGTTTAAATTTATCACTTAAATAATAAAATTAATTACTTATTTTAATTTCCGATTTTTAAATTCATTTTTCATGTGGGATATAAATTTGTCTTTTCAATATAAGCCGATATTTATACTTATAATTTTATTCATCTCCGGTATTAATGTATTTTCACAAGACCTTCCGCCTATAGACATCCCTTGCGCATCTTATGCTGTTACATCAGACAATTATTTAATAGGATATTACGGCGAAAAGAATAGAGTAGATATAAAAAGCATTAACAACGTTTCAAAGTATGTTATTTGGAATTTATTGGCTACAGAAGACAGAAATTTTTATCATCACGACGGCGTATCGGTTAAAGGAATAATCAGAGGAATATTTAAAACGCTTACCGGCCGGCTTGAAGGCGGCAGCACAATAACCATGCAGCTTGCACGTAATTTATTTTTAACTAATGAAAGAACTATTTCGAGGAAAATTGAAGAAATTGATCTGGCCAGAAAACTGGAAAAGAAATTCACGAAGAATGAAATTCTATTGATGTATCTCAATACTGTTTATTTTGGCCATGGAGCTTACGGCATTTGGGCTGCATCCGAAGAATATTATAATAAAACTCCCGATCATTTATCGTTGCCGGAAAGTGCAGCGCTGGTAGGGCTTCTGCAGTCCCCAAACGGTTACGATCCGGTTAAGCATCCGGGTAAAATGTTGGCAAGAAGAAATATTGTACTGCATAACCTGGTTGAAGTAGGAAAAATAAATAAACGCGAATATAAAAAGCTGAAAAAATTACCTTTGGATTTAAAAATTGATGATTCGTTCGGAAAATTTTTTCTTGAATATGTTAGGAGAGAAGCAGGTGCAATACTTAATAGAAAAGGAATTAATCTTGATAAAGATGAATTAAAAATTACAACTACTCTTAATTACCAAATGCAGAAAGCCGCTGAAACCGCGGTAAGCAAACAATGGAACCGATTTCCTAAATCCATGAAGGATGCACAAATAGGACTTGTATCTGTTCAGCCTGGTACAGGGATGATTAAAGCAATGATCGGCGGAAACCCAGACTCTAATCCGAGGGGATTAAATAGAACTGTTCAGATTCACCGCCAGCCGGGATCTTCCTTTAAGCCTTTCTTATATGCAGACCTTTTGGAGAAAGGTTACACTTTAGGTGAACCGTTACTAAATAAACCTGTGGTTTATGATTCAGGCAGTGCTGATGAGTGGCGCCCCCAAAATGATGATAACGATTATACTCAGTCACCTATTTCTATGGAGGCTGCCCTTCAACATTCGATAAATCTCTCGGCTGCTTATGCAATTTTAAATTTAACTACGCCGGATTCAGTAGCTGCTTTTGCACATAAGCTCGGTATAAAATCAAATATTAAAAATTATCCCTCAATCGCTTTAGGGACAAGCGAAGTAACCCCGCTTGAAATGGCTTCTTCTTATGCGGTATTTGCAGATGGAGGTGTTTATGCGGAACCTTTTTCAATTCTTAAAATCGAAGATAAAAACGGGAAGATATTATACAGCAGATTTGCCAAAAATAAAACGGTAATTGATTCGGCAACTGCTTTTTTAATTACTACAGCATTACAAACCGTAGTTAATAACGGAACAGCTTCTTCAATAAGAAGATTTTATAAAGGTGTTGCAGCAGGCAAAACCGGTACTACTCAAAATTATACGGATGCCTGGTTTGTAGGTTATAATCCCGAGCTTTCAACAGCAATCTGGATAGGATTTGATAATCCTATAAGAAAATTACACGGCGGATTTCAATACGGCGGAACAGCCTGTGCACCCATATGGGGCAATATGATGTCCGGTATTTCAAAAGATATAAAAGGATTTAGTTATACAGACTTTAAAAAGCCTTCTTCAATTAGTTTTATTGAACTTTGTGAAAATACAGGCGAGCCTGCAAATGGAAATTGCCGGGGAGAAAAAATGTACCCGGTAAATATTGATAAGCTGTCTTTAATTTCCGAACTTCATCATCCGGAAAGAAAAGAAAAGTTTGATATTAATTACGGCTGGTAAAATTTTTTTTAATGTTTTGAGCTTGAGAATAAAAATTATTGTGTTTTAAAATATCATATTAGCTAAAATTAATTTTTTCTATTTAACCTTTATTACGATAAATGTAATATCATCGCGGACTGGAATATTATTCCGCCACTCATCAATTGATTTTTTAAGTGATGTTATTATTTCTTCCGGTTTATAATTAATTATTTTTTTTGCAAAACGAAGGATATTATCATAGCCGAACATTTCTTCATGATCATTAAATAACTCGGGATACCCGTCGCTCATCATTATTATTGTATCCCCAGGAAACAAATTCATTTCCCTCTCTTCATAAGGATAATCAGTTTTTGATCCTAAAGGCAGACCTTTTAATGTAATATATTCTATAGAATCATTATTATTTCTATATAATAGTATGGGAGGAATTCCGGCGCTGGCTATTTTTAAATTATAACCGTTTATTTTTAATACCGCCAGGCACATGTACATATATTCCATGTTCAATTCACGCAATGATTTTGAGAAATGCTGAAACATCACAGGAATTTTTTTATTGTCGGAAGTGGAAATAAACATGCTTTTAATTGCTGTTACCATTACGCCTGCTTTAACTCCGTGCCCCGTTGCATCGCCAAGAACAGTTGTTAGAGTTCCTTCATCATTTAATGAAAAATCATAATAATCACCGCCGACCTCGGTTGCAGTCTGCATATAAACCGCAATATCAAGATGATCCAGTACCGGTAATTTCTTCGGCAGCATCGATAACTGGATATTTCTCGCTTCTTCAAGTTCCTTTGCTTTACGTTCATTTTCTGCTTCAAGAGCTTTTGCCAGAAGCTCGGCTTCTCTTAATTGCGCTTTCTTCTTTTCACTTTCTATTTTTAATTCCGCTTCTTTTTTCTCATGCTCGATTGATTTTTTAGAAAGTTCTTCAACCTCATTTAATTTTTCCGAGAGATTTTTATTTGTGTTGGCAAAATCTCTAGCAAGATAAATCGACATAAATACAGGCATACTTACAATGCCCAGATAAATTATAATAGTCATTAAGTTATCGGACATTATATTTTGTAATTTTAATATTGATAAAACGAAACTGAACAGCAGCACCAAAATGAATGTTATTCCGCCGATACCTATTATCCAGATACCTTGAACTTTCTTTACAAGGGCTAAAGCCAAAACCCTAAAACCTTCAAGCAATGTTAATATTGCAAAACCGTATATCAAAATACGCGAAATATTTCCACCTAAAAAATTATTGCTTACAGGCGTTATAAGCACAAAAAAACCGTATATTACAAATACACGGAATAATTTCGGAATCCGTTTATAATAGATCTTGTAGATAAATGCGAGGAAAAATAGAAATATAAAAACCAGCGATATAATAGTAAAAAGAGAAAATATTATCATAGTAACCGGGTTATGAGAATTCATTATCAAAAAGCCGAGGAAAAAATTAGAAGCGATTGAAAATGAAAAAATGCTGTAATATAAATTATCAATTCTATCACGGTAGAAAAAGTACAGCAGTAGATGAAGCAATGCTAGTGAAATTACGATACCAAACAACGAAAGGTTTGTGGCTGCATTCAATCTTAAAGTTTCATCATGATTATATACAGAAAGATCTAACATACCTATAGATATATTTATACCGGCGTTATTTGCAATCCTGCCGAATCTTCTGTATAAATTATTTACATGCATGTAAGAATATCTTATTGCAAGTAAATGCATCTTAGTTGAATCAAAATGTATACCTATGGGTGTATTAGCCGGATTAAACGCCACTTCATCAGCAGGGGAATTACCAACTTTGCCGAACTTATGCACAAGTTTACCGTCTAGATAAATTTCGGAAGCTCCTCTTTGCCTGATAAGTAAAGCAAGGTTTTTTCCGAATAATGTAGAATCGGTTTTGATTTTTAGTAGAAACCAGCATATACCTATATTTTGTTCAGATGATATACTATCTTGAGATATCGAAGTATTCCTAATTTGCCAGGAACTGTCGTTGTAAGTAGGTAATTTCCATTTTAAATTGTCTCCCCAATGAAACTTCCAGTTTCCCGAAATATTTAATGTTCCATTTCCTTTTACATTGCTAATTTTATTATCTGAAAGAAATATCTCGCCATTTTTTTGAGAATAAATGTTCGGAGTAAAATAAAGAAGAAGTATTATGAATAGAAAATATTTATGCATTCAGTTAAAATTTTATTTAGACTGGAATTAAATCATATAATTTGAAAATCCGGATAATATAAAAGCTCACATATAGTTCTATTAAGAAGAACAATTCATCATTATCAATATAAAATTAATATAATTATCTATAATAAATTAATTTTATTAATAAATTTATAATTAATAATTATTAATAAGAATTAAAATACATCCCCCTTCTTAAATCCCCAGATGCTTACAGCATTAACAATTGCGGCAATTAAAAGGAGTACGCCGACGACCGGCAAAATCTCCATAAAGCCCGCACCTTCCCACAGAACTTTCATAAATCCTTGCATCGACCAGTATACCAAAGTTAGTTTACTTATTGATTGAATAAATGACGGCAGGAAAAATGTCGGGAACCATGCGCCCCCGATCGCACTCATTGTTATAATTAAAAATGTACCGAGCCCCCTTGCCTGCGCCTGTGTTTTGCTGAAAGCAGCCAGTACCATTCCGAATGCGGTACAAGCAGCGGATGCACAAATTATAACTATAAAAAGATTTATAAAGTTAGAAAAAATATCTACTCCGAAAAACAGGAAACCAAAAAGAAACATTGTGAAAAGCTGAAGCACTCCTAAGGAAATATTGTAAAGATATTTACTCCATAAAATATGTATTCTCGAAACCGGTGAAGTTAAAATCCTTAACGTAACACCGCTCTGCTTTTCTTCAAAAAGCGATGCGCCCGAAGCTGTAATGGTGAAAAGCAAAAACATCATGGCATATCCCCCGATAATACGTGTTACGTTGGGATTATTGACATCTTTACCAACAAGCTGCTCTTTATTGAATTTAACTATGCTGCTGAAAAATTTTGCAGCACCCTTTGATGTTGAATCATTTTTCGTCGAATCGCCGGCACCAAAAGTAAAATATCCGTTCTTCAAAATTTCAGAGGTATCAATTCCAAAGTATTTGCTAACCAATGATGCAACCGATTTATTAAATTGTTTGCTTTTCTTTTTACCTAAAAATTCTTCAGAGCGTCTTGTTAAACTGCTGTTAAAAAGTTCGGGTATTTGTGTCATCACTGTTTGCTGAAGCAGACCCTGGATAATCTGCATTTCCATTTCGTTCCGGGGATTATAATAAAATTTCAATTTCAAACCGAAAGCCGAGTCACTGTAAGCATCTTCGGGAACTACAAGCGCTGCAGATGCACTGCCTTTTCTTATAAAATCCTTTATCGATACCGTATCGAACTTTACTTCTTTACCTTCATCGTTTGTATAATTTTTTATAATGTGAAAAGTTTTTGTAGTATCGAGTGTCGACTCGATTTTTTTTGCGATCTTTGAATTACTATTATTAAGAAAAGCCAGATTGATGCCGGAAGCACTGTTGCCCAAACCCCCGAAAATATATCCGAACAAAACAATAAGCACTGCGGGAACCAAGAAGGTAAGACTTACCGCGACTTTATCGCTCCAGAATAAAAGATACTCTTTTTTTATTAGGCTCCATACTGTTTTCAATCTCTTAAGCTCCTTCCGGTTAAATTAAGGAATAAAGATTCTAGAGATGGTTTTTTAATATTTATAGAAGAATAATTTATCCCGTTTTCCTCCATAGCAGTATAAAACGATGAAAGTTTCAGCCCGTCCGTCGGCAGCAATTCGAAATTATTTTCATGATCCGTTAAAGTGCCGAATGATTTAAATAATGAAGTGTGCCTTTCGGTTTCGTAATTTTTATCAATGGTAATAGTCTGCTTGAATTCCAGGCTGTCGATTAATTGCTGCAAAGTTCCCATGGAAATGATATGTCCGAAATCTATAATAGCAACTCTTGAACAAAGCCTTTCTGCTTCTTCCATATAATGAGTTGTATAAATAATTGTTTTTCCTGCTTCATTTAATTTTTCGAGATAATCGAAAATTGCGTTTCGCGATTGCGGATCAATTCCTACCGTAGGTTCATCACATAAAATGATTTGAGGATCGTGTAAAATAGAAGCAGCAAGATTTAATCGCCTTTTCATTCCGCCTGAAAACGTCCGCACCTTATCTTTTTTCCTTTCAAACAATCCTACCATATTTAGTTTTTCTGCTATTGCAAATCGCATAGATTTTTTTCCCAATCCGAATAAAGAGCCGAAGATTTCCATGTTTCCCTGTGCAGATAACTCTTCGTACAAAGCCAGCGATTGAGGCACTAAACCTATTTTCTTTTTTACTTTAAGATTATTAGAGGAGATTTTTTCTCTGTCAATTAAAATTTCTCCCGAACTCGAATCAAGATACCCTGCAAGTAAATTCATTAAAGTTGATTTACCCGCTCCGTTCGGTCCGAGCAGTCCGAAAAATTCTTTGTCCTTTATTTCGAGAGAAACATTATCGAGCGCTGTTACGGAAGGAAATGATTTAGTAACATTTTTTATTTCAATCATCTTTAATCAAAATGTATATTAAATTTGTTTTTGAAAATATTAAAAAAGCTTGTATAAATTTATAAAAATAATAATTTAGGGCGAAGATTAACTTCGCCCTTTTAAATATTTTCAGATTTTATCTTTTCTGATACGGCGGCTGCTTCGGATTAACCGGAGGATTAGTTTTCAATTCCTGCATTACAACTTTAATTGCTTCTTCCAATTGCGGATCTATTCCTTTTGCAAGTTGTGCGGGGTTATCAACAACTTTTATATCCGGATCGACACCATGTCCTTCAGCAAACCATGTCCCGTCAGGCTTAAACATTCTAAAAGTCGGCACGGTAACATAACCTCCGTCAATAAGAGACGGCGAACCGGTTATGCCGATTAGACCTCCCCAGGTTCGTTCACCGATTAATTTACCGATTTTTTCCTGACGGAAGAAATCAGGGAAAGCATCTCCGCCGGAACCGCTCCATCCGTTTATAAGCATTACTTTAGGACCAAAGACAGCAAACTGCGGCCACTTCCAATCCTTACCATCACGTACGGCCCAGAAGGCTAAAGGTTTTCTGTTTAACATTTCTATAAATCTATCGGGTATTTGACCGCCGTTGTTAAACCTTTCATCTATAATCAAACCTTGCTTGTCAATTTGAGCTAGGAATTGTTTTACTAAGTCATCCTGCCCGCGTATGCCTGTATCAGGTATATATAAATAACCTATTTTATCATCTGTTTGCTTTTCAACTAACTCCCGGTTTGCTTCAATCCATGCCAGATTTCTAAGTCTAGTTTCATCTTTCATCGTTTTGACAAAAACTTCTCTAGCCCCCTCTAATGTTGGTTTACTATTAACAGTTAGCTCAACTGTTTTACCAGCCAAACCTTGAAAAGCTGCCCAGGGGTCTTTTGTTACATCCATTGGTACACCATTTACTGCAAGTATATAATCGCCTTCTTTTACATTCACTCCCGGTTGATCCAGAGGCGATCGGTCATCGATATCCCACGGAGCGCCTTTAATTATTTTCTTTATCCTGTATGCTCCGTTGGAAAGTTCCCAATCAACTCCTAAATAACCAACAGCCCTCTTATCTGATTTTTGAACATCGCCGCCGCCAACGTAAGTATGTGATGAACTAATTTCCCCGATCAATTCTCCGATTATATAATTAACGTCCCATCTCGTTACTGCATAGTCTATTAATTTACCGTAACGTTCACGCATTTCATTCCAGTTAACTCCATGCATATGCGGATCATAGAAGAAATCGCGTTCGAATCTCCACACATCATTAAATATTTGATGCCATTCCTGTCTGGGATTAATTGTCATTTCCATTTGATCTGTCGGCATCTTCTTTTCAAGCTTTTGATCAGGCGCAATGTCCGTTACATAATAACCGCCGTCTTTAACAATTAAAATTTTCTTTCCGTCAGCAGATAAAGTATAGCCGCTAACACCGTCAGCTATTGTTTTTTCTTCTCTCTTAGAAAGATCATAATATTTAATTGCTTTCTTTTTTTCTGCCGATCCGGTATTAGGATATTGCATATAAATTACTTTTCCTGAAACAGCTTCCAGATTCCCATAGTTTCCTGCTTCAGGCGGAAGTAAAACGGATCGGTTTTCTATCCCGCTGAAATCTATCTTTACTTCTTTAGTCTTTTCTTCTTTCTTCTCTTTATCTTTCTTTACTTCGGATTTTGCTTTTGCCTTGCCGGTATCTTTTGCAACGGCAACCGTATCATTCTCCGGTGCCATCGGAGAAGCCTCAGCAGGGGTAAGAGTAACTGCAGCAATCCTTGTAGGATTTGCATAAATGAATGTGTTTTGCATACTGCTGTATAGGGGCTTCATTGTTTGATCTGTTAAGTAGTATAAATATTTACCGTCCGGATCAAAATACGGCTGATAATCGTTGTAATATCCTTGAGTCACTGCATGTGTTTTTACTTCCTTTGTATCATATATATAAATTGCGCTGTGAAGATTATCCATATCTTTTTGATAAGCCAGATACCTGCTGTCGGACGACCATGAAGGTGTAAAGTTTTCAAGATTTCCTTCGTAAAAATATTTTTCTTTATCTACTTTTGTCGTCTTATCATTGTCCATATTATAAATATAGATGTTCATAGCTTTATCAATAAAAGCCATCTTCTTACTATCGGGAGACCAGTAAATCTGATACCTGAATCCGGGTCCGTACGATGTTAGTTTCTTTTCCTTGCTTAGCGGGTTTTCCATATTCTTTAATGTCAGTTCATATTCACCCGATCTGTCGCTCCAATATGAAATATATTTTCCGTTAGGCGACCATGAAGGATATCTTTCTGCATATCCGGATGTGTTTGTCAGATCAACAACATTTCCTTTTTCTGCCGGAACAGAAAACAAATCCCCTCTCGCTTCAAAAATTCCTCGCTTACCATCAGGCGATAAATTAAAACTTTTTATTTTCTTTTCTACATTTTCAGTCTTAGGCATTAAAGTTAATTCATCGGTTACTACTTCAACTTTAACTTCATGATATTTTTCAGTAGCAAGATCAAGTAGATAGAGTTCTCCACCGGCTTCAAACACAATATCATCCGGGCCAAGTGAAGGAAAATGAATATCAAAATCGGTGAAATTGGTTATCTGTTTTGTTTGTTTAGTATCTAGATTATATGACCAAATATTTGCTCTTTCATCCTTCCCTCTATCGGAAAGGAAATAAATTGTTCTTCCATGCCACATCGGGAATTCATCATTAGCCGGGTTGTTCGTTATATTTTGCGCGGTACCTGTTGTGAAATTAAAAATCCAGATATCAGCAGCCCAGCCGCCGCGATATCTTTTCCATGTACGGAATGCTCTTGATTTAGGTGTATACGCAATTGATTTTCCATCGGGTGATAACGATGCAAACTCACCGTAAGGAATAATCAATTTCTCCGGCATTCCTCCTTCAGGAGAGACTTTGTAAAATTGATCGAACCTTTGTTTGCCGCTTTCCATCGATGATGCGTAGAGTAAATGTTTACCATCGGGATACCAGCCAAGTATCCTGTCCGGCATTCCCTGGTGAGTTACTCTAACGGGAAGCCCGCCTTCCGAAGGTATTACATAAACATCCAAATTGCCTTCGTAATTTCCGCTGAATGCAATACGAGAGCCATTGGGAGAAAACTTAGGAAATAATTCAGGTCCGGGCGGTGTTGTAAGCCGGTTGGCAACTCCCCCGTCCTTAGATACGACCCATAGATCGCCGGCGTAAGCAAAAACAATTTGAGTTTTTGAAACGTCAGGATACTGCATTATTCTTGCATCAACTTGAGCTTTGAGAATAGGTTGAAATAAAAAGAAAAACGAAAATAATATTAGGTAGGTTAATTTTTTCATAGCATGCCTCTTTTTGTGAATGGAAGTCATTATTATATAAAAATTATTGATGCTCTTTAACGGATAGCTATTATGTTACAAACATACCTAAAAACCTAATAGAAATTATATTCTAAAAAGCTAAAAATATTTTAACAGTTGTTATTAAATGATAAGCGGTAAAAATATTATTTGAAAATTGAAGAGTTGTAATTTATTCGCAATATTTTAAAGAAAAATAGAACGCTGATTTTCATGATTTGATAAGATTAATTATGATTTTTAAATTTTAGCTTTTTATTGAAATTAGAAAAATCGAAATATTTTTTCCTATCATAAGAAATCATAATAATCTGCGTTCTATTATTTCCATAACTTACAGCATAAAAAATTTATTTACTTTTTCATCTTATGCATTGATTTTGAAGAATCCGTCATTCCTTTTTTACTCATTTTCCCGGAGTCATTCATCATTTTATCGCCGGATTTCATTTGGTTTTCCTTTTTTATCATTTTTTTACTATACATCATTTTTTTTGAGTTGGTCATCATTTTATTTTTATTCCCTTTTTTCATTTTCATCATATGATTTTTTGATTTCATCATATTATTCTTTTTCATTTTCATATGATGCATTGTTTTTGCCGAATCCTTTTTCATACTGTGCATTTTATTCATTGACTGAGAAAATACCGCAGCAGAAAAAACCATTACAAATAATAAAGACAACATTTTAAATTTGGCTTTCATTTCTTACTCCTTATTTTATTGAATTAAATTTTATTTAAATAAATATGCATATTCGCTGTAACCTTCCTGCGCTAGACTGTCTTTAGGAATAAATCTAAGTGATGCCGAATCGATACAATACCTTAAATGAGTAGGTGCGGGACCATCATCAAAAACATGCCCGAGATGCGAGCCCGAATCTTTGCCGCTTACTTTTATTCTTAACATTCCATCGGAACCATCTGACTTCTTAACTATAAAGTAACTATCGATAGGCTTTGTAAAACTCGGCCAGCCGGAACCGGAATTATATTTATCCGTTGA
>CAZHBJ010000044.1:0-21105 GCA_964530445.1 uncultured Ignavibacteriaceae bacterium | reverse complement strand
AGAGCGTCTGCTTGACGTGCAGAAGGTCAGAGGTTCGACTCCTCTAGAGCCCACATTAGTCGGAGTTGCCTCCGATTTTTTTTATTTGGCTTGAAATATTTTATGAGTAAAATTAAAATAACTTTTCCCGACGGGAATGTAAAAGAATACGACGAAGGTATTACTAGTTTGGAAATTGCCGAAAGCATTAGTCCGCGTTTGGCAAATGAAGTATTAGCTGCTTCGGTTAACGGTGAAGTATGGGATTTAACACGTCCGATAAATTCCGATGTTTCTATTGTTTTACATAAATGGGATGATCCGGAAGCTAAACACACTTTCTGGCATTCATCTGCACATCTTATGGCTGAAGCACTGGAGTCTCTTTATCCCGGAATTAAATTTGGAATTGGTCCTAGTATTGAAAATGGTTTTTATTATGATGTAGAACCTAAAGACGGTATTACTATTACTGAGGGAGATTTACCTAAGATTGAAGATAAAATGTCTGAACTTGCCGGACGAAAAGAACATTATGAAAGAATAGAAGTTCCTAAATCGGATGCATTAAAGTATTTTGAGAAAAAAGGCGACGAATACAAATTAGAATTGATTGACGGTCTTGAAGACGGGAAAATTACATTTTATACTCAAGGAGATTTTACTGATTTATGCCGCGGTCCTCATCTTCCGGATACCAGCCCGATAAAAGCAATAAAATTATTAAGCATTGCCGGTGCATATTGGCGGGGTGATGAACATAATAAACAGCTTACCAGAATTTATGGGATAACATTTCCAAAGAAAAAAATGCTTGATGATTATCTTGTAATGCTGGAAGAAGCTAAAAAAAGAGATCATCGTAAAATAGGCAAAGATCTTGAGTTATTTACTTTCTCTTCAAAAGTCGGACAAGGTTTGCCTTTATGGCTGCCGAAGGGAACTTTATTGAGAACTCGTCTTGAGGAGTTCTTAAAAAGTGTACAGGTAAAATACGGTTACGAACAGGTAATTACTCCGCATATCGGTCAGAAAGAACTTTATGTTACTTCAGGGCATTATGAAAAGTATGGAAAAGATTCTTTCCAGCCGATTCATACTCCTGTTGAAGGAGAAGAGTTCCTTCTCAAACCGATGAATTGTCCTCATCATTGTGAAATTTATAAAAGTAAGCCGCGATCTTATAGGGATTTGCCTTTAAGATATGCTGAATTCGGTACAGTCTATCGTTATGAGCAAAGCGGTGAACTTCATGGATTAACTAGGGTTCGTGGTTTTACACAAGACGATGCACATATCTTTTGCAGACCTGATCAGCTAAAAGAAGAATTTATTAAAGTTATAGATATTATTCTATTAATTTTTAAGGCACTGGATTTTAAAGAATTCACAACCCAGATTTCCCTTCGCGATCCGGAGGATAAGTCTAAATATATTGGAAGTGACGAAAACTGGGAAAAAGCCGAAAAAGCTATTATCGATGCAACGGAAGAAAAAGGAATAAATACTAAAATTGAATTAGGCGAAGCAGCTTTTTATGGTCCTAAACTAGACTTTATGGTAAAAGATGCTCTCGGCAGAAAATGGCAGCTTGGTACAATTCAGGTTGATTACAATCTGCCTGAAAGATTTGAACTTGAATATGTCGGAAGCGATAATCAGAAACATAGGCCAATAATGATTCACCGTGCTCCGTTTGGTTCTATGGAAAGATTTGTAGCAGTATTAATTGAACATACTGCCGGAGAATTTCCATTATGGCTAAGTCCAAGACAAGTTGTGGTTATCCCGGTTAGCGAAAAATTTAATAATTACGCTCAGAAAATTTATAATGATTTAAAAGAAAATAATATTTTAGTAGAATTAGATACTCGTAACGAAAAAATAGGATACAAAATAAGAGACTGGGAAACTCATAAAGTACCTTACATGATAATTGCAGGTGAAAAAGAAGAATCCGCCGGAAATATTTCCGTAAGAAAACATAAAAAAGGTGATTTAGGTTCTTTGTCTTTGTCTGATTTTATTGATAATATTAAAGACCAGATTTCCAAAAAAATTTCAACAACAGATTAGAGAGGTTATCTATCGCTCAAAAAGACAGTGTTAGAATAAACGAAGAAATAAGGGCTCCTAAAGTAAGAGTAATTGATGTTGACGGGACGCAATTAGGAATTTATACTGTGCGTGATGCATTAAAGATATCTACCGAAAGAGGCATGGATTTAATAGAAATAGCCCCGCAGGCAAAACCGCCTGTATGCAAAATTATTGATTTCGGAAAATTTAAATATGAACAGCAGAAGCGGGAAAAAATACAGAGAAAAAATCAACAGGTTACTTTATTAAAAGAGATAAGGCTTCATCCCAATACTGATGTGCATGATTTTGAATTTAAGGCAAAACATGCAATTAATTTTCTGGAGGAAGGAAACAAAGTAAAAGTTGTTGTAATGTTTAAAGGAAGGGAAATGGCTTATACGGAACAAGGCGAAGAGCTGTTGAACCGTTTTATAGAAAAAGTAGAAGAAATAGCTAAGGTTGAATCTCCTATAAAGATGGAAGGAAGAAATATGAACGTGATACTTATTCCATCTAAAACAAAAAGTAAAAAGAATAATTAGTCAGGAAAAACATTATGCCAAAAATGAAAAGCAACAGCGGTGCCGGAAAAACATTTAGAAAAACCGCATCGGGTAAGTTTAAAAGAAAGAATGCATATAAAAGTCATATACTTTCTTCTAAAACCACGAAAAGAAAAAGAAAATTACGCCGTGCTACCTTGGTTTCGGAATCGGAATCAAAGCGCGTAAGGATTATGGTTCAATAAGAAAATGAAAGAGGAAAAATAAAATGCCACGTTCGAAAAATAAAGTAGCTTCTCATAGAAGAAGGAAAAAAATATTAGAGCAAGCCAAAGGGTACTGGGGTGCCAGAAGCAAAGTATATACTATTGCAAAAAACCATGTAGAAAAAGGACTGGTTCATGCTTATAGAGACAGAAAACTAAAGAAAAGAACATTCAGGCAGCTTTGGATTGTAAGAATTAATGCAGCGGCAAGACAAAACGGAACAACATACTCAAAGTTGATTAATGCACTCGATCAAAAAGGTGTTAATATTAACAGAAAAATTCTTGCTAGCCTCGCGGTAGAAAATCCCGCAGCATTTACCGAAATTGTAAAATTTTCAGCTAACTAATTTTATTTACCCCCGGAAAAATTTATTAAAATTTCCACGGGGGTATTTATTTTAAAAAATGAATTCTTATACTCCCTATGCTTAAAGAAAAAATTAATAATGTTAGTACCGAATTCGGGGAAGATATTTTAAATGCGAAAAACCTGAAACAGATTGAAGATATCAGGATAAAATATCTAAGCAGGAACGGGCTTGTTGCAAAGTTATTCGATGAGCTAAAAAATGTTTCTAAGGAAGATAAACCTTCTTTAGGTAAATCACTTAACACTCTTAGAAATGAGATTACAGGTAAGTTTAATTCCGTTAAATCAAAGTTAGAAAGTTCATCAAAGGAAAATGACAATAAATTTGATTTAAGTTTACCCGGAACGGCTAAAATAATCGGCAGTAAACATTTATTAACCCAAACTCTTGATGAGATTAAATCAATATTCAAAGGGATGGGTTTTTCTGTTTTCGAAGGTCCCGAACTTGAATCGGATTATAATAATTTCGAAGCTTTAAATTTTCCCGCAGATCATCCTGCCAGAGATATGCAGGATACCTATTTTATAAACCAGGATTTTGTTTTACGCACTCATACATCCCCGGTTCAAATAAGAGTTATGAATAAATACAAACCTCCGGTAAGAGCAATTATGCCGGGGCGGGTTTACAGGAACGAAGCAGTAAGTTCAAGAAGCTATTGCATGTTTCACCAGGTGGAAGGTTTATATGTCGATACGGATGTTACTTTCGCCGAGCTTAAAGGGACATTGGTTTCTTTTGCCAGGCAATTTTACGGCGAAGATTTAAACTACAGATTTCGTCCGAGTTTCTTTCCCTTCACCGAACCGAGCGCCGAAATGGATATTACTTGTTATCTATGTCATGGTAAAGGATGCAAAGTCTGCAAGCAGACCGGCTGGCTTGAAGTTCTCGGATGCGGCATGGTAGACCCGAATGTATTTGATTATGTTAATTACGATTCCGATAAATATACCGGTTATGCATTCGGTATGGGAATTGAACGAACCGCAATGTTGAAATACGGCATTACGGATATAAGAGTATTTTTTGAAAATGATCTAAGATTCTTAAAACAGTTTTGATCCGGAGTAATTGAATTGAAAGTCTCGCTAAATTGGCTTAAAGATTATATTGATTTAAAAGGAATTTCTAATAACGAAATTATCTCAAGACTTACTATGTCAGGTCTTGAAGTTGAAGATTATATCGATGAAACAGAGTTATATAAAGATTTTATAGTAGGTTTTGTTAAAGAAAAAACCAAACATCCTAATGCGGATAAGCTTTCTTTATGTACAGTATTTGACGGAAAAGAAGAACTGCAGGTAATTTGCGGTGCACCTAATGTAGAAGCCGGACAAAAGGTTGTATTCGCTCCTGTCGGAACTATAATTCCTAAAGATAATTTAAAAATAAAAAAAGCCAAGATAAGAGGAATTGAATCGTTCGGCATGATATGTTCGGAAGCCGAACTTGAATTAAGTGATGATCACAGCGGAATAATGGTTCTTGATAAAGATCTAACTGCCGGCGAATCAATTGTGAATGCTTTGAAGCTTAATGATGTTATAATGGAAATTGCAATTACTCCCAATCGTGCCGATGCTCTTTCTCATTTCGGAACGGCAAGAGATTTGGCTGCAATTTTCGATTTGCAGATTAAGCTGCCCGAATTAAACCTGAACGAATCATCCGAAAAAATTAAAAGCTATGCCGGATTGGAGATAAAAGATACTGAGAATTGTCCGCGTTATTCGGCAAAGGTTGTTTTAAATGTTGAGATTAAAGAATCTCCGGTTTGGCTTAAGAAAAAGCTTACAAAAATAGGTTTGCGGCCAATTAACAATATTGTAGATGTAACTAATTTTATTATGTATGAAACAGGTCAGCCGCTGCATGCATTTGATCTGGATAAGCTTGCCGGGCATAAAATAGTTGTAAAGAGCACTGAAGAAAGTTCCACATTTACAACACTCGATTCCAAGGAGCGGAAACTTCCCGTAGGCACTTTAATGATTTGTGATGCTGAGAAACCTGTGGCGATTGCAGGTGTTATGGGAGGAGAGAATTCGGAGATCAGCAGTTCAACAAAAAATATTCTAATTGAAAGCGCATTTTTTAATCCATCAAGTGTAAGAAGAACATCTAAATCATTGGGATTAAGTACTGAAGCTTCTTACAGGTTTGAAAGATGGGTCGATCCTAACGGAACATTATATTCTGCGGAAAGAGCTGCCCAATTAATCTCCGAAATAAGCGGCGGAGAAATAACCGGCGGTTCACTTGATGTTTATCCCGAAAAAATAAAAGAACGGGAAGTACAGCTTCGGCTGGATAGAGTAAAGAGAGTCCTCGGTTATGAAATCTCTGCGAATAAAATATTTGAAATATTAAAAAAATTAGGTATAAAAGTTATTTACGAATCCGAAAATCTGTACAGATTTTCTGTTCCGACTTATAGAAGCGACATTGAAAGAGAAATAGACTTAATTGAAGAGATCGCCAGGATTTACGGTTATAATAATATTCCCACAATTTCTAAAATTTCCATTTCATTAGGCGAACGAATAGATCAAACCGAATTTGCCGATAAACTAAGAGAATATTGTAACGGTCTTGGCTTTTATGAGATGATAAACAATCCTTTACAAAGTGAAAACCTTGCATCTATATTAGGTGATAAAATTCCTATTCTAAATCCCCAAAGTCTTGATATGTCTTTTCTGCGTACATCACTTATTCCAGGAGCTTTATCTGTTGTTGCTAAAAATATTAATGTGGGAGAAAAAAACTTAGCGCTTTTCGAAATTGGAACTGTCTTTAATAAAAATTCGGAAGATATTGAAATAAAAAGCTTTGATGATTTTGTCGAAAGTCAGAATCTAATAGTAATATTAAGCGGAAATTTAAGTGAAAAATCATGGAATTTGCCGGAAAAAGACTACGAATTTTATTATTTAAAAGGTGTAATAAACAGTCTGCTTTCAAAAATTTCGCTTGACAATGTTTTAAATGATTTATATTATCACAATGCAAATACTGTTTTTGATTTATATTTGACAAAAAATTATGGAAAAGTTCAAATAGGAACCGGAGGCAGGGTAAAAAAAGAAGTTCTTAAACAATTTGATATTCAGCAGGATGTTTACTGCTTTGAACTGAATCTGGATTTATTGAAGGAAATAAAATTAAAACCTGTTAAATATTCGGAGCCTTTAAAATTTCCAAAATCTATTAGAGACTTTGCATTTATATTCAATAAATCAGTATCTTATGATGAGGTAATTAAATTTATTAAGAAATCCGGCTCGGAATTATTAAAATCGGTTACCTTATTTGATCTTTTTGAAAGTGAAGCTTTAGGTGAAGATAAAAAAAGCATGGCTTTTACACTTGAATACTATTCAGTTGATAGAACGTTAACGGAAGATGAAGTTGAAAAAGATTTTAATTCGTTAATAAAAGCTGTTACCAAAAACTTTGATGCACAATTAAGAGGAAATTAGGTGGCGGAATTATCTAAAAACGATATATTGATAAGCGATTTAAGTGCTGTAGAAACGCAGCTTTCGATATTGATAAACAAAAACAAGGATCTGAGCCAAAAAAATGTTGATCTTGAAGAGAACCTGGAAGCTTTGAAAAAAGAGAATGAAGTTCTGATGCAAAAGTTAGCAGCTCTTGAAAGCGAAATAAAAGTTATTGATGAGAATACGGAAACTAATTTATTTAATTCATTAAACTTGAAGGAGAGAGAGAATTTAAAAGTGAAATTACAAAACTTAATATCCAGAATAGATTATCACTTAAGTTCTTAATTATAATGTTTGTTTGATGGAAAAGGCATAATGACTGATAAAAGGAAGCTAAAAATAAAAATATTTGATAAAGAATATTCTTTATTGGTTGAGAATGAAGAGATAGCTAAAGAACTGGCTATCTACGTGAATAAAGTTATGGAAGAAACAAAAGATGAACTTCCCGATCAACCAGCGCAAACAATTGCTATTATAGCATGTTTAAATATTGCCTATGATTTATTTTTGGAAAAAAATAAAAATAGAGAATTTCTTATCCAAGCTGCAGATAAAGTAAAAAAAATTAAGCTTCTACTAAATGAGACAACTATGTCCGACCCATCATAAAAAAATTAATACCGCTCTGTCAGTCCGTAATAAAATGAAAAACTAACTTTCAACAAATAGGGAGTTTGACTTTCGGCGTCTATTGCAGGCCTTGATCCGGCTTGCCGGATTTTCGATTTATCGGAACAGAGGAAGCAAAAAGCGTACGGGCAGATTCCCACACTGACATAATAGGGTTTTTCCCTTATTATTCAGTGACTGGCAGATGCGGTAATTTTAACCCCTACATCGGAGGAAAAATGGATGTGATCATATTAATACCAATGGTGATTGTCCTCGTGGTATTATTTTTCTATTTAGGGTGGCTGTTCAATTCCAAAATCGGGAAGAAAAGTTTGGTTTCTGCTGACGAAAAAGCTAAACAAATTATAACAGAAGCTCAAAAAGAAGCGAATAATATTAAGAGGGAAAAATTACTTGAAGTTAAAGACGAATGGTATAAAAAGAAAGTTGAATTTGATAACGAAGTTAATCAGAAAAGACAAAAAATAGGCAACCTTGAAAAACAATTAAATAACCGCGAAGAAAATATAGAAAGAAAGTTCGACCTGGTTATTAAAAAGGAAAAAGAAAATAAGCAGAATGAAAAAGAGCTTAACGATCTAAAAAAGACAATTGAACATAAACTTAGTGATGTTGAAAAACTCGAGATAGAACAGAATACGCGCCTGGAGAAAATTTCGGGGTTAACTGCCGAAGAGGCAAAAAGAATGTTGATTGAAAATATGACTAACCAGGCAAAAGCCGACGTTTCGTTTGTCATTAAAGAAATTCATGATCAGGCGAAATTAGACGCAAAAAGGGATGCACAAAAAATTATAGTTCAGGCAATTCAAAGAACCGCCGCAGACCACTCTATTGAAACTACGGTTTCCGTAGTTCAAATACAGAATGACGAAATGAAAGGTAGAATTATAGGTAAAGAGGGTAGAAACATAAGGGCATTTGAAGCCGCTACCGGTGTTGATGTTATTGTAGATGATACGCCCGAAGCAGTTATCCTTTCTTCATTCGATCAATTTAGAAGAGAAGTTGCCAGGGTTTCGCTTGAAAAATTAATTTCCGACGGAAGAATTCATCCGGCTAGAATTGAGGAAGTAGTTGAAAAAGTTCGGCAGGAACTTGAAGAAGAAATGGTTAGGGAAGGTGAAAATACAATCCTGCAGTTAGGACTTCATAATATGCACAAAGAATTAATAAAACATGTGGGCCGGATGAGATACCGTTCGAGCTACGGTCAGAATTTATTGCAGCATAGTATTGAAGTTGCTTATTTAACGGGAATAATGGCTGCCGAAGTTGGGCTAGATACAACATTGGCAAAAAGGGCAGGCTTACTGCACGATATCGGAAAAACCGTTGATAAAAGTGTTGAAGGGCCGCATGCCTTACTTGGTTACGAACTTACTAAAAAATACAAGGAACATCCTATAGTTGTTAATGCAGTCGGTTCACATCATGAAGATATAGAAATGGAACACCCGATTGCTCCGCTCGTTCAAGCTGCCGATGCTATTAGCGGTGCGCGCCCTGGAGCAAGACGAGAACCACTTGAAAGTTATGTAAAAAGACTTGAAAACCTGGAAGCTCTTGCAAAATCTTTTGAAGGAGTAGCAAAGACTTATGCAATTCAAGCAGGAAGGGAAGTAAGAGTAGTTGTTGAACATGATAAAATTGATGATGTAGTTGCTGATAAATTAGCACATGATATTGCATCAAAAATTGAAAGCGAAATGGAATACCCCGGTCAAATTAAAGTAACGGTTATCCGGGAAGTTAGGAAAATTGGATTCGCAAGATAAATTTTTAATGAGGCTGTCACAAAATCAGATTTGTCATTTCGAACGTAGAGAGAAATCTTACTTTTTGAAAATATTTCAGGGTGTCTAAAAGACTCCTATTGAGAAGATTAACCAGCTGGTAGGCAGGTTCCCTCAAAATGACATTTACATATTATTGAGACAAATCCATTACAATAATTCTTAATTCTATGCAAAAAAAAAGAAAAATAAAAATTGCCGTTACCGGGGGAATAGGCTCCGGGAAATCTTCTTTCTGCAAATTTTTAGGTGAATTGGGAATTCCCGTAATTAATGTGGACGACGTATCAAAACAACTGCTTGAGAATGATGCTGATATTAGAAAACGAATTATAAAAGAATTCGGTACCCAATCATATAAGGGACAAAAAGCAGACAAAAAATATCTCGCCGAAAAAGTATTTTCCGATCAAAATAAAGTTTTAATAATTAATTCGATTATACATCCTAAAGTCATTACAAAAGTAAATATCTTAGCAGAAGAAATCTTAAAAGAGAATAATATTGCTGCAGCGGAAGCGGCTTTAATTTACGAAGCCGATATGGAAAAATATTTCGATTTTGTTGTGCTGGTTACTGCCGATGAAAAAATTAGAATGAAAAGAAAAATCGAATTGGAAAATTATTCCGAAGAACAGTTTACTAAAAGAGATGAAAACCAAATACCTGACAGTGAGAAAAGAAAACGTGCGGATTTCGTATTTGAAAATAACCTCGGACTTGAAGAACTAAAAGGCAAAGCCTTTCTACTTAAAAACATTTTAACAGGGTTAACAAAAGGAAATTGATTCGAAAAATAAAGTAGTATTAATAAGGTAATAAGGTCATATTTTTTTGTTAATAGATAGTTACTAAGGTTTTAAAATTAGAAATAAGGTTATTAAATATAAGTCCTTTATATAAATAAAATAGATCTAAATATTTTATAGCAATGTAATGAAATACATAAAGGTAATAAATATTATTTAATGTACAAATCTTAATGAAACATAGTTCGTGAAACAATTAACCTTGTTACCTTATTTTCATTAAATTTGATAGTATGAAAATTGAATATAATAACCTATATACACATTTTATATTTGTAACAAATAACCGCATGCCGGTTATTCTTGAAGCGAATAGAAATAGAATCGAGAAATATATAACCGGTATAGTAAACAACAATGATTCGAAATTATATTCAATATATGCTAATCCGGAACATATCCATTTATTAATATCCCGTTCACCGAAATTATCTGAAGAGTATATTTCTACAATTATAGCTGAAAGTTCCGAGAGATTTATCAATGAAAACAAATTATGCGCTGGAAAATTTGCCTGGCAGAAATCGGCGGCTGCATTTTCAGTATCAAAAGCTGATGTAAATAAAGTATGCAAATATATACTTAATCAACCGAAACATCACCACAAGATAACTTTTGCAGAAGAATACGAAGATTTCATGAGATTTTATCAAAAGACACTAAATATTCCTAATTAGAAGAAATAAATAATAGAGTTAAAAGTAGTAGACGTTGAAAACCTTATTTACTGACAAAACCTTAGTAATATAAAACAATGATATTGTTTAACCTTATTACCTTATTGAATTTCAATAATGATCGGATTTTAAAATGATTACTTAAATAAAATTTCTTTTTATTTAAAAATAAACCAAATTCAGTTTATGTATAAGATCAATTAAAATACTGTTTTATTAAATTAAAAAGTTGATCATATTTTCTTAAGGATAAATTAATAGGATTTTAAAAACCAATGAATAAAGTTGCCTTTCAAGGTGAGCTCGGCGCATTCAGCGAAATAGCCTCAAAGAAATTTTTTACAGGTAAAATAACTACTTCACCATCATTCTCATTTGAAGATGTGTTTATAAAAGTTAAAAAAGGTAAAGCCGGTTTCGGTGTAATACCAATCGAAAATTCTTTGTACGGCAGCGTTTTTGAATCTTACGATTTATTGTTGAAATATTCGTTGACGATTATCGGCGAATTAAATTTACAAATAAATCATCATCTGCTTGCAAGCAGCAACTATAAACTCAGCCAGATTAAGAAAGTTTATTCACATCCTCAGGCGCTTGGTCAATGTTCCGAATTCCTTAAAAAATTAAAAAATGCCGAACTTGTCCCGACATACGATACAGCCGGGTCTGCATTAATTTCACTTAAAGACAAAAGCGTAGCTAATGCCGCTATTGCCAGCAGTGAAGCAGCCGGAATTTATAATCTGAAAATTCTTAAAAGCAATATTCAAAATAACCGGGAAAATTTTACACGATTTTTGGTTATTAGTAAAAGTAAGAATCATACACATATTGTAAAACCTAAAACATCAATTTGTTTTGAATTGAAAAGCATGCCTGGCGCATTATTTAAAGCTTTAAGTGTATTTGCTCTCAGAGAGATTGATCTTTTAAAAATCGAATCGAGACCGATACCGCATAAGCCTTTCCAATATATCTTTTATACCGATCTGCTTGGAAGTTTGGAAGATGAAAAAGTAAAAAAAGCGATAAACCATTTATCGGAAATATCAATCAGTATAAAAAAATTCGGTACTTATGAAACCGGAAAGACCTATAAAAGCTGAATTGCCTAAAAATTTTTAACGAAAATATTTAAAGCAGTTTGTATTCTATGGGTCACAAAATTTTAAAAAAACAACCCCTTTTAACTGCTTTAAAACCGATTTCTTCAAATTGATTAACTAAAATTATTGATTAACAGATTCAACTAAATTAAATTTGGGACGTTTATTGACAGGAGTATACAGTGTCGTTCTTTAACAAAATTATTGTAGCGATTGTCCAGCATATGCCAAAAGCAATTGTCGGAATATTTTCAAAAAAATATATAGCCGGCGAAACCCTGGACGAAGCAGTAGAGTTCGTTAAAACTCTAAACAGAAAAGGAATCTTTGCCACAATTGATGTTCTGGGCGAATCGATTAAGACAAAAGATGAAGCGATCGAATCGAAGAAAAAAGCTCTTCAGGTTCTTGATACTATAAATGAAAACAAATTAAAAGCAAATCTTTCTATTAAGCCGACTCAAATGGGCTTAAGCATTGATGAGGATTTTGCTTTTGAACAGGTAAAGGAACTTGTTGAAAGAGCAAAACAATTAAATAATTTCGTTCGTATCGATATGGAAGATTCTCCATATACGGATAAAACTTTTAAACTTTACAAAAAGCTGAAAGGGAATTACGATAACCTGGGAGTTGTAGTACAAGCATACTTGAAACGTTCTTACGATGATGCTGTTGTACTGAACAAACTCGATACAAATTACAGGCTCTGTAAAGGTATTTATATCGAGTCGCCTAACATAGCATATAAGGAGAAAAAGGCTATCCGGGATAATTACTTGAAAGTTCTGGATACGATTTTAAAGTCGGGTAATTATGTGGGTATTGCAACTCATGACGAATATCTTATAAAAGCTGCTTATCAAAAGATTAAGGAAATGAATTTATCGAATGATAAATTTGAATTTCAAATGCTGCTGGGTGTAAGAGAAGATTTAAGGGATAAAATTAACGCCGACGGTTATAAAATGCGTGTTTATGTTCCGTTCGGTAAGGACTGGTATCCTTATTCTATTAGAAGATTAAAAGAGAACCCGGAAATTGCGGGCTACATTTTTAAAAGCATTTTTTCGTTTAAATGATGAATATTTTAGGAATCGAAAGTTCTTGTGATGAAACTTCAGTTGCAATTATTTCAAACAATAAATTAACTGCCAACTTAATTTCCTCCCAGGATTTTCACACAAAATACGGTGGAGTTGTACCCGAACTTTCCAGCCGGGCGCATCTCCAGATTGTATTGCCTCTGGTAAAAGATGCTTTGGCTAAATCGAATTTAACTTTAAATGATCTTGATGTAATTTGTTCAACTGCCGGACCGGGCTTAATAGGAGCGCTGCTTGTAGGATTAACTTTTGCCAAAGGTCTTGCGTATTCACTTTGTAAACCATTTGTTGCGGTAAATCATATTGAAGGACATATTTTTTCCGGGTTTTTAATGAAAGATAAACCTGAGTTTCCTTACCTCGCTTTAATTGTTTCCGGCGGACATACACTTCTTCTTTTAGTTGAAAGTTTTTTGAAAATTAAAAAGCTCGGAACAACCGTAGATGATGCTGCAGGAGAAGCATTTGATAAAGTAGCTAAAATGCTGGGCCTCGGTTACCCTGGCGGACCTAAAATTCAGAAAGCGGCTGCGAATGGAAATCCCGATAAAATTAATTTTCCGGTTGCCGAATTAAAAGATCCTTATAATTTTTCATTCAGCGGATTGAAAACAGCCGTGCTGAGGTACGTACAAAAAAATTACGGAGAAAGTAAAAATATTTCTGAACCGGATATGAATGATATTGCTGCTTCGTTTCAAAAGGCGGTAGTAAAGGCTTTAATAAAAAATACAAAAAAAGCATTGGATAATTATGATATTAAATCTTTGTCGCTTGCGGGAGGAGTTGCGGCTAATAAGGCACTTAGAGAAGAAGTAATAAGCCTGGGAAATCAGTACAATAAAAAAGTCGTTGTTCCCGATTTTGAATACTGCGGTGATAATGCGGCAATGATTGCTTTTAGAGGATTAAAATTGTTCGAAGCCGGGAAGAAATTTGATTTGAGTTATAGTCCTTTCCCAGGTTTAACAAATGAACATTTTTTATGATATTTGGTAGTGTTATAATTTGCTGAAATTATCAGCAGATCGACCATACCTCGACTTCGCTCGGGATGACACTTCAAATACATTTTTAATGGTGAGCGTAGAAGAACCTTGAATTAGAAAAAAAAATTAGGACGATACTTAATATTTGTCACTTCGTAAAAATTCCTTAAATTCACAGTTGATGGATAATATTTATAAGAAAATTGAAAACGAACTGAATGATCTGAGCAAAGAAGAGAGAGAAGAAATCATTCGGAAGCTTAGAGATGATATTGATGTACTCGATAAGCAGATTGTTCATCTTTTAAGCAGGCGTACTTTAAATTCGGTACTTATCGGACGGGTTAAACGGTCATTAAATCTGGCGACGTATAATCCTCAAAGAGAAAAAGAAATCAGTGAAAGAATCGGTTCCTTTGTAGAAGAGCCATTAAGCAAAGAAGCTCTTATGAGAATTTATGAAAGAATCCTGGATGAGTCCCGCGCAATTCAAAGAGAGGAATCGGAGAGAGGAAATATTTTTAATTTATCGGCAAATAAAATGAAGGTCGGTTTTAAAAATCTTTTATCTAAAAAAGAATTTATTTTTATAACGGCATTTTTCTTTGTCGTTCTTGCATTTTTATATTTTACTTTTTTTACGCCTAATTATTATACCGTTCCTGCTCCCGTTAAAATTGAAGTAACCAGAGGAGAGCCGTTTTCAAAAATAGCAGATGTTCTTTACATGAAGGGCGTTATTCCGAGTAAAACTAATTTTAGAATAGCTGCTTTTATTTACGGTGCTGAAAAAAGGATTAAAGCAGCACGGTATTATATTCCAAACGGATTAAGCTACCTGGATTTGGTAGACTTTCTGCTTACTTCACACGCCGATTTGCTAAAAACCGTTACAATTCAAAACGGAGCATCATTGCAGTGGGTTGCATCCAAACTGAAAGACGATTTGTATATCGATTCCTCCGAAGTTGTAAGCTTGTGTAACGATAAAGGATTTTTAGATACACTCGGGTTAAAATCGACTTCGCTTTTGGGATATTTGATTCCTAAAAGATATAGTTTTTTTGAAAGATCATCACCGCGAAATATTTTAAAAACTATGTATAGTAGTTTTGAAAAATTTTTTAATGATTCTCTTAGGGAGAGAGCTCAAAAACTCGGCTACTCTATTCCGAAAATTATCACTCTTGCTTCGATAGTGGAAGGGGAGACAAACAGAAAAGATGAAAAGAAAAACGAAATGACACAAATAAAAAACACTTCAAAACTATTCACAAAATTAAAAATATAAATTCTATATTAGAAGGAGAGACAAACAGGAAAGATGAAATGCCCATAATTGCAAGTGTTTATTACAACCGGTTAAAAAAGAGAATGAAACTCCAGGCCGATCCTACAGTTGAATTTATTAAGCAAGGCGGATGGGGCAGATTAGATTACGCCGATTTAAAAATTAAATCACCTTACAATACTTATGAAAATTACGGACTTCCTCCCGGACCTATAAATAATCCCGGTAAAGCAGCTATACTTGCAGCCCTTTATCCGGCTAAAACAAATTATCTGTACTTTGTTGCGGATGGGAACGGAGGGCATATTTTTTCATCTACTTTCAGGCAGCATCAAAAGAACGCAGAAAAATATAGAAAATGGTTAAACTCATTAAAGAGAAGATAAAATACTTTTTCCCGTTAATTACGGTAATTATGCTTTCCAGCTGCGCTTTGCAGCTGCCGCCGGGCGGGGGAGAGGTTGATAAAATTCCGCCTAAAATAACGGAAGTTTATCCAGCCAACGGTACAATTAATTTTAAAGATGATCATTTTAAGGTAGAGTTATCAGAGTATGTAGTTAAAAGATCTTTTCAAGATGCATTATTTATTTCTCCAGCAGTTGAAGGGGCTTTAAATTACGATTGGACGGGCACAACCGTAGATGTAACTTTTCCTTCAAAACTAAAGAAGAATGTTACTTACGTGGTTACTATCGGAACCGACCTTGTAGACTATAATAATCACAACCGGATGGCTCAGGCTTATTCTTTTGCATTTTCTACCGGCGACAGAATTGATAAAGGTGAAATTAAAGGAAGAGTTTACGATGACAAACCGGACGGTATTTTAATCTTCGCTTATGAAAAAGGCGACAGCGCTGTAAACCCGATGGTACGAAAACCGGATTATATTTCTCAAACCGGAAAGAACGGCGCTTTCAAATTAATGGGATTGGCTCCTGCAGACTATAGAGTTTTTGCCGTGAAAGATAATTCGGGAGAATATACTTACAAACCCGACCAGGATGAAGTAGGCATCCCTTACAGGGATATCACACTTACAAAAAGCGATACGCTTTTTACGGGAATGAATTTTTTCCTTACAAAATTAGATACTATTAAGCCTAGATTAGTTAGCGCTATAATGACCGATAAGTATCATATGCTGCTTAACTTCAGTAAGGAAATCGATTCGGCAACAATGAGATCGAGTAATTTTTATTTTATTGATTCCACTTCTAAAAAAACATCCGAACCGGTATATACCTTTAAAGGAAATACAAAGCCGACGGAGATGGTTTTGGTAACCAATGGTAATTTCCCGGAAAAAGACGAAGTGTATGTTTTTGCAGATACGGTTAAAGATAAAATAGGGAATTATTATACAAATGATTTTACATCCGTTACAATAAGCGAAAAGCCGGATACAACAAAACCGGGAATATATAAAACTATTCCTCCTGCTAATTCCGGGAGTGTAGATTTTAAAGATGCGCAGATATCTTTTTATTTTAACGATGCTTTCGATACTTCGGCTGTTAAAAATTTAATTTCATTTTCGGATACTTCCGGCAATAAAATAAATCATAAAATAAAATTTATGGATAATGCCTCTTTCAGAATTTCTCCATTAAATGAATTAAAAGCCAACACATATTATTTAATTAAGATGAAACTTAACGGATTTAAAGATGCGGCAGGCAACAGTTACGATTCGTTGTATCAATTTAAGTTTAAAACAATTAACGGATTGGATTTTACAGGTTTAACCGGCACTGTAATAAATGCGGACATGAAAAAGAATCCGCAGTTAGTATTGCAGGGGATTGAGTCTGAAAAATTAACATATCGTAAATCTGTTTCTAATACTCAGTTCGATTTTGAAAGAGTACAGCCTGGAAAATATTTCTTGTGGGGATATTACGATACCGACAGCACAAAAACATACACATACGGCAAACCGTATCCATACAAACCTGCCGAAGAATTTTTCTTTTATCCAGATACGCTTAAACTGCGTCCGAGATGGACAGTAACGAATATTAATTTTTCATTTGGGAAAAAATAATTAACAGCAGGGGAAACAACATTCAACCATATAACTAAGCTACCGCACCTACAGCTAGTTCTAAAATTTATAATCGATTGCACTCCGCATAATAAAAAAACATTTATCAAATATTTTTTCTGCATTTAAATAAAAATATTTTTACATTTAACGGTGATTATTGGATACGATGTAAGGGGGCAGGGAATTTATAACAATGCTAAGACATCTATGGGGATAAACCTGGATGAGATATAATCTTACGAAAAATTTAATTCTTTCAATTATAATAAATAAATGGACTTTACAGAATCACAAAAGGATGTAATTAATTATTTATTTGAACCTGCAATATTAATAGTGGGATCAGGGAACGAGGAAAACTTTCATTATTACCAAAAGTTTCAAAATGCTTCCGGAAGGGCAAAATATTCCTTTGAGCTAATATAAGCTACAACATAACAGAGGATTGGAAAGTAGAGTTAATGCTGTAATGGATTGATAATAAGCTTCGAACCAATAAATTTAAATGTTATTTATAGTTGATAATAAAATAGTGAAGTTATAAAATCATGCTGTCGACCAAAAAAATAAAGGGATTGTCCTTTAATCTTGCTCATTCTTTTTTCAGCACATTGAATTTTTATGAAAAAGGATATATGTGCGACTGGATTGTTAACTCTGCAATTCAGTTGAATATTAACGAAATTGAAATAGATATTTTAAATAAAGCCGTAACTCCTCCTCAAATGGAAATAGAGCCTATTCTAATTAGGCTGGATTTTACCGGAGAAAAAATCGCTTCTTATCTAAATAATGTTAATTTAGCAGAAGACAGTATTTTAGAAGCAAGGTTTATTATAAATGTTAAGAATAATAGAATAATGGTTTGTAAAACTTATTTAAAAGATATTAATAATAAAATTTACGAATCCAAAGATTATGTTGAACAATCATTTATAGATTTCAAAGTTTTTAAATAGTGAATAAATTGAATTTACAAATTATAAAATTTATGTCCGGTATTAATCTTAAAATATATTAATATTTGCCAGGAAGGGGATTAAAATGAAAAAATTAATTATTGTCTTCATTTTTATAATAAGTTGTACTTCCATTTATTCGCAGCAATATAGAATAGGTTTAAGAGCCGATTTTCTAACCGGTAACAAATATATAAATTGGCAAGCCGGCCCTTCTTTAGTTCTAAAATATTCCTTGAAGAATTTGCCTTTATCTATACAAGGGAGTACGAGGTTTTATCTGGCAGAAATGAACGGCAGCAAATTGTCTTCAGGATATACATACACTGATTTTAGCGTTGGAGTATCGGTTAATTATTATCCTATTCGCTGGGTAATAGAACCTTATGCCGGTTTTGGAATATATTACAATTCCAATAACTTTTCTCAGGACGGCATGTACTCTCCATTCAATAATATATACGTAATATATCCCGGCAAAATTAAAAATAATATTTCCGAAGAAGTTACAGTTGGTATTGATTTTTCAGCAGATTCACCAATAAATTTTATTGTTGAAGTTGTACAAACATTTAATTCACCGGGCAAAATAATTACCCGCAATCTTAGTAATTATGAAGTACTTAAAGAAGAAAATCTTAATCTTAATTCCTTATTTATTAAGATAGGTTTATCTTTTAGAATATGAGTTACTGTTTAATGACAAATATTTAAGTATTTTTCATAAAATAATCTTATTTTTAAAACGATTAAATTATCCACAATTATTATAGTGGGGACACAGAAACTACATTGAGACATACACGGGGACAAATCGAAAAAATTAAAATCTATTTTAAATTTGTAATAAATAGAATATCTAATTAAATGAGTAATTATTAGGTAATTAAAATTAATGTGGGAGAAATAATGAAGATTTGGTTTTCATATTTGGTAATAATTTCATTATTATTTTTTTATGGTTGTTCATCATCAAATCTTGTTCTTGAAAATATGGATTCGATCTATCATCAGTTAAATATTACTAAAGTACCTGACCAAAAAGATTATCCTGAATCTGATGCTGTGATAATCCTGGATTTTACACATAACCAGTTACTTAGGGATAAAGACAAATTAGTAACTTATAAAACACGTCATGTAATAAAAAAAATTTTTAGGAACAGCAACGATCAATCGACAGTAAATATTTATATACTCGGTGATGAAGAATTGGAAGCTATAAAAGCCAGAACAATTAGGCCTGACGGGAAAATAATAAATCTTAAACCACAAGACTTCTATACAATATCAGGTGTGGGAGAATCATCTGTTTTATATGCTAATATAAAAACAATACGTTTTACTTTTCCGGCAGTTGAAAAAGGATGCATTCTCGATTATAAATATCAAATTAAAGAGAATGAACCTTTTGTCTTTGATGTCTGGCAGATTCAAAATGATATTCCTACTATGCGAAATCAATACAGTATTACTATGCCTATATTGTGGGCCGCTTTAGTTCCATGGCAGTATAGAACTTACCCGGTTGAAAAACAAATTGAACCTGAAGTAGATGAAAATCAAGTAACCGGGTATAGCTTTTCAGATCCGATAACCTATACTTGGGCACGCAGTGAAATACCTGCTTTTAAGCCTGAGGAAATGATGCCTCCGGCCAAAATTGTTATCCCGCATATTCGTTTTGCACTATCATCCTGGGAAGGATGGAAAGGAATTGCTGAATGGTATTATGAAAATTATTTTAAACCTCAATTAGTAATTACGGATTCCATAAAGTCACTTGCACATCAATTAACAGAATCAAGTGAATCTGATAATGATAAAATAAAAAGTATTTATAATTATGTAAGAAAAATTCGTTACGTAGAAATTCAATTAGGACAATCGGGATTAACGCCTGAATTCCCGCAGACTGTTTTAAGCCGGAAGTATGGAGACTGTAAAGATAAAGCTATTCTTTTTATTGCACTTTTAAAAGCTGCCGGAATTAATTCTATGCCTGTACTTTTATTAACAGCAGATGACGGTTTTATAGATCCGAAATTTCCAAGCTGGAACTTCAACCATATGATTGTTAAGATTCAGGATAGTACCAAAACTTATTGGATTGATCCTACAAGTGAATTTTCACCTTTAGGGACTTTGCCGTGGGTCGATCAAGGAATACAGGTTCTAACATTAAAAAATGATACCTCAGGAGGTATTGAAAAGACACCTATGCCGAATTACACCCATAACAATACAAATATATTTGAACATATCGACCTCTTAAAAAATAATAAGGCAATTGTTAAAGTTAAAATGATTAATAAAGGTGAAGAAGCTCGTAATTATCGTTCAATATTTTCTGAAAAGAGCGAAAAGGAAATGCAGGATTTATGCAAGGACATGTGGCTGCAGGATGCAATAGGATCTGATATTGATTCAATATGGGTAAATAATATGAATAACTTAGATTCGGCTTTCACCATTAATTTTAACTTTCATATAGCAAATGCTATTAATCAGCAAGGTAACATCTATTATTTCAATCCCAATTTAATAAGGGGTGGTTCTAATTTAAAATTTAACTCTAAAGAAAAAAGAATATTTCCGATCTGGTTTCCAACCGGATACACAAGCGTACAGAATACTATTATTCACATTGAAGATTCTTTACTTGTATTTTCTTCATTTCCAAAAACGGTCAGTTATCAACATTATGATTTTTCATACGCTAATGCGATAAAGAATCCAATGCCCACGGAAATTACATCAAAAGAAGTGTTCTTAATGAAACGTGCAACTTTACCGAGTTCGGAATACAAGATTGTTAAAGGATTTTTCCAAAATATTGAACAAAGCCTGCAAAGATCTATTTTTTTAAAACGAGTTAAGTAAACACTAACTAATATGGTTTTGTTTTGATGAAATAAATTTCACATAAAGTATTAATAATAGATTGGGAACATGGGA
>CAZHBJ010000043.1:0-21543 GCA_964530445.1 uncultured Ignavibacteriaceae bacterium | reverse complement strand
TTCCTAGCCAGCCAGTTCTCAGGGTTTTGCTTTTTCCTCGAATTCCAAATTTCAAAATGAAGTATGTTGCCTTCAAGACTCTCCCCGACACGTCCTAATATGGTACCCGCTTTTATCCTGTCGCCTTCTTTAACAAATATATTGGACAAATGGCTGTAAACGGTTCTATAGTCTCCTTTATGCGTTACAATAATTACGCTGCCGTATCCCGGGAGCCAGTCGATTGCTGAAACTACTCCCTCGGCTACTGCTTTAACATCTGCGTCCGAAGTAGTTCTGATGTCTATACCGTAATTTAATGTTACGGTTTGTAATCTATGGTTTGTGTTCTCGCCGAACTTTCTAACAATTCTTCCCCTTTCAACCGGCCAATGTAATTTCCCTTTTAATGTAGAAAATGAAGAGAACCCTTTTGTTGATAGATTTATATCATAACCCGATTCATTATTCAGCTTAGGCAAAGTTTCATTTGACTTTGAAGCTAATGATTCATCCCTGTTTTTGCCTGAAGCTTTTGCTTTAGCCAATCTTTCCGCTTCGGCTTCTTTTCGCTTCTCTTCTTCAATAAGTTTCGAAATTAAATTTTGTATTCTTGTTTCTGCAGATTTTTTTGCAAGAAGCTCGCTTTTTAATGCTGCTTTATCATGCCTTATTGCTTTTAAAATTTTCCTTCTCTCAATTCTTTTGGCATTTAGGTGCTTCTCTTCCGTTAGTTTTGAATTAGTAAGCGCTAATTTTTCTTCCTTTTCTTGCTCTAATATTTTTTTCGCGGTAATTAATTTTTCGGTTTTTTCTTTTAATTTATGTAAATCTTTTTGTCTTCTTTCCGAAAACTTTTCAAGATATTTATATCTCAACAGCGCTTGTTCAAACGAATCCGCATCAATTATACTTGCAATTTCATCGGGCTTTCCTCTTTTATAAATTGCAATTATATACTTTGCATAATTTCTTTTTAAAGACTTTATATCATTTTGCAGATTTTTTATTTCTTTAGTAGTATTATCAATTTCTTTCTCTTTATGCCGCTCTTCTCTTTTTAACGAGTTTATCAGCTTATGTAAAAGGTAACTTTGCTTGTTATAATTATCCAGAACTTTATAGGTCTTTTTTTCTTTGGATGTTTTTAATTTGATTTGGCTTTCTAAGGATGATATTTGACCTTTTATATCGGATAGTTCCGACTTTTTCCGTATAATCTGCTTATTCTCCTGCGGCCAAAGAAGGGATGTAAAAAGTATTATTATTAAAACTATGTATTTTGTGTTTACTACCATTTAATTATGGTGGCGTCTTTCGGTATTTGAAAGTCGATATAAATACCGGGATTGTTCGCTGCCATTTTTTTATATTTTATTGAAACACTTTGATCGTCTTCACGATCCTGCACTTCTATGTTATACGGAACCGGAACATCTTCCAGATAATCGAAATCCGAATATTTACCGTCCAGCATAGTGTCACCGGCTTTACTTATAACTCTATAACTTGTTATACCTAATTGCCTTATATCAACTCTGTATATTGTTTCAACATGTGTTAACGAATCTATATATGTTAAAACATACTTATCATAATCAACCGCGTACTTTGTCGGAGATTTGTATAAGTGCCTGCTTAAGCTGACGGACCCGACAAATGCATTTATTAAATCACTGAACGGTAAGTTAACTCTGAAAATATCTTTAAGTATATTCTGATCGACTTTCCCCTCGTAAGCGGTATTATGCAATGCATCATAAAAAATAAAGTTTTTTTCAGTAACCAACGCTTGGGCAAGTTGAATACCGAACGGTCCCATTATGGTAAGATAAATTGAATCCGGCTTTACAAGAGTAATTTTAAAATTCGAAGTATTATCCATTTGAGGAGTTTTGATTATAAGCGTACCGTTCCCTTCAAATCTTCTAATTCTCATTCTGTTAACTTCAAGCTTATTAACTAATCTTTCGGCTGAGAGAATTTCAACTTTTTCGGTTGGTTTTGAAGGGACACACCCCGAAAAAGACAATAATAATAAATCAAAGAGCAAAAAAAGAATTGTGCCGTATTTTTTCAACTTTCACCTTTTGCAATTTTTTGTTTTAGTTCGGTACTGTCTTTATTTAAATCCAGCGCTTTCTGCCATGCTTGTAGGGCTTCTTTTTTATTCCCCATTTTAGATTCAATATCTCCCAGATGCTCGTAAACATCGGAATTTTTATTATTAATTTTTATTGATTTTTCCACAAATTTTTTAGCATTATCATAATCATTCATTTTAAAATAAATCCAGCCCATAGTATCGAGATAGGAGGAATTTGTCGGTTCTGCTTTCAAGGCTGCCTTTGCCATCTTCATTGCCCTATCAAGCTTAATTCCCCTTTCGGAAAGCGAATACGCATAGTTATTATTTATTAATGCATTTGTAGAATCTATTGCAAGAGCTTTTTCATAAATACTGTCGCATTTAATCCAGTCCTTTTGACCGTCGTAAATTAACCCGAGAGTACCGAGAAGGTTAACATCATTTGGAGAAATTTCAAGTGCACGATTCAAATATTTTATTGCCTCGGAATTTTCTTTAAGCTGGCTAAGTGTAAAACCGTATGCGGACAGCGCCGTAATGTCTTTAGGGTTCAACTGAACGGCTTTCTTAAGATACGGCTTTGCTTTTTTATTATGATTGGACTGCGCAAGAGATAAACCGAGAATTAAATTAACCCGAAAATCTTCCGGGAAAGATTTTATAGCCTCAGTCATAACCTTGGTAGCATCGTCATATTTTTTATTATCGAAATACAGCCCGCCTAACCTTACCCATGTTTCAACATTCCAGCTTGCAAGTTTTGTCGCGGCTTTAAAATCGTTAAGAGCTAAAGAATCTTTTTTCTGATTTATAGCTATGGCGCCTAGATACATTTTAACCTGCCAAATAGCAGTATCCTTGTCGATAGTCTTAAAAAACTTTTCCGCAATCGGCAATAAGGTGCTGTCCTTAAAAGACTGTTCAAAATAAGAAGCGCCGATTTTTATTTTTAAATCTACCGGTATTTTGGGCTTGTTTAAAATATGATCATAAACTTTTGCGGCGTATTCCCAGTCGTTTTTAGCCAAATAAATTTGCGCTTTCCTATTTAGGGCATCCAAGTCGTTGGGGTTTGATTTCAGAACTTCATTAATCACTTTTAACGCTTCGTCATATTTATCGGCTCTCTGGTAATATTCCGAGAGTAATTTTTGAAGTGCAAAATTATTCGGATCTATAGTTAACAACTGCTCAATAGTTCCTGCCGCTTTGGTAAAATTTCCTAATGTAGAATAGATCTCCGCAACATGCATCAATACATTCCAGTCCGGGCCTATAACCGAGGTTATTTTATTGTAAATACTTACAGCTTTCATCGGTTTATCTTTTTCATAAATTCCGGCAAGCCTGTAATAAGCATTAAGGTCGGTTGAATCGATCTGAATAATTTTATCCAGTACAACGGCTGCAGAATCAGGCTGGTTTCCATTCATATATATATCGGAAAGTATATTATAAAAATCAATTTGGGTGGAATCCAGTTCTACTGCTTTTTTAGCATTTTGAAGAGCAAGAGATAATTTATTAAGATAAAGATAATTTTTCGCTAATGCATAGTAAACGCCGGGCTTTTTTTCATACTTTAATACATTATTAAAATAATTAATTGCGGCTCCATAATTCCCTTTAGCCTCGGCTACCGAACCGTCAATAAACAAGTTCATTATATCATCGTGCGAAACTTGTACAGTATCGGACAACATTTCCACGTTAATATTATTATTGCTCGTTGAAATTTCACTCTGCGAAGAACACCCGATATAAAAAAGAGATGTAAAAATTAAGACAAAATATTTAAACATAAATACGCTGGTAAATGATAAAAGAATATATTATTAAACTAAAATAAATACAAACTAATTTAGCCCTTTCGGCCGAATATTAAAATCTAAAATGAGTTCACCATGATATCACGCATAACGGTAAAGTTTCAAGTTATAATTTAATACAACATGAAAATCTTGTTTACAAATATAGTAAACTATATCTTTGTAAAAATATTTAATTGCGATGAAAAGATTTGACCTGGGAATAGCTTTCGTATGGGAATTTGACGAAGATTTTGTAGCTCTTATCGAAGAAGCCTTTCACAAGGCAGGTTTCTCCACTTTTCTCATCCAATACCACAATATTCAAGAAGTTACACAGCAAATCCGGAATAAAGAAATATCATTCGGTTTTTATCTAGACCGTGCCTGGGATGTTGAAGAACAGTTCGAGGATCTGGGGAAAATATTAAATAGGAGGAAGACAGTTATTTTCAATCCATATAGCAAAGTTACCCATGCTATAGACAAAGCAAGCATGCACCTGGAATTTATTTCCGCCGGTTTAAATGTTCCGCACTCAATTATAATTCCGCCGCACAGTGAAAAAGAAGAGATTTTTTTATCGATCGACGATCTGGCAATTTTGGGCAGGCCTTTTATTATTAAACCCTGCAATACCACAGGCGGCGGTATTGGAGTTGTAACCGGCGCAGAAACTCTAAGAGAAATTATAGACGAAAGAATGACCAATTCGGACGATAAATATATTCTTCAAGAAAAAATTTATCCTTCATTTTTTAACGGCAAAAGAGCCTGGTTCAGATCTTTTTGGGCATTCGGCAAGGCTATACCTGTCTGGTGGGACGATCAAACTCATATTTATTCCGAGTTATCCCGCCAAGAAATTGTCGATTTCAAATTGAAAAAATTATTTACAATTACCAAAAAAATTGCCGAAACAACTAAGCTTGATTTTTTTTCAACTGAAATAGTAAAAACAAACGAAAATAAATTTGTTGTAATTGATTATGTAAACGATCAATGCGATATGCGGTTAAGTTCCAAACATCCGGATGGGATACCCGACGATATAGTTGCCCGTATAATAAATAATATGGTTAAAAAAGTAATGGAAACAAAAAGAGAGAAAGATAAAACGATATAAGTTTATAAACGCCAGGAATATCTTACCGATTAAATTTTAGATGTTGAAAAATTATATGATGATAATTTTAATTGTAGTATTCTTAATTGCTTTTTCAGCAGTATATCATTTCTTATTCAGTATTTATGAAGTAGAAGTTAAAACAAATTTCATAAAAAATTACAGCGGAGATACTTCAGATGTTAAAGTTTCAGTAATTCCAATTAATTCTTTAGGTAAAAAAATTATTTTTAGAAAAGTTCATGCTGAATTCGAAATTACATCCGGTGCAAATTTTGCGGATATAATTTTATGCAACAAAAAAAAAGGGAAAATGGTTCTTCGTGTTAATAGAAACCGGGATGTAATAATTGTAAGAGTAAAAAGTAAATATGCATTAATGCCGTCCGAAGTTGAAATTCCGGATTCGGCAGATTAAGATTTGAAAATTAAATGATAATCCAAATATTTTTGTGTATTTATTGTTATTTTTTGTTTGTTGATTATTTGGTAAAATTTTTTTCAATAAAATTTGAGAAAATATGAAAAAACTAATATTGTTCTTCAATTTTATATTATTTTTTTCAACAGCATTGTTTGCCCAGGGTACCGCAGGAAGCAATGCAAAATTCGAATACCGTTATTTAATAGATATGCCGACAGCAGGAATTCTAAAAAAAGGATTTGTCGGTGTTACCTCTGATGTATTACCGGAAGGTGTTTTAATTGAAAGATTGGAAGTCGGGGTATTTGATAATATAAGTTTCGGCATTTCTTACGGCGGTGCGGATATAATCGGTGCAGGCACTCCTCGATGGTATAAATATCCCGGTGTTAATATCAGGTTTAGGGCAATAAACGAATCACTTGCATTTCCGGCTTTAACATTCGGATTCGATTCTCAAGGCAAAGGTGTTTATTTTGATTCAACGAGCCGGTATGCCATTAAATCTCCGGGATTTTTCGGTGCAGTAAGTAAGAACTTTTCATTTTTAGGATATTTAAGTCTTCACGGAACAGTAAATTACTCGTTAGAAAGTAAAGACGGTGAAAATTTTATGGACTTATCTGTCGGAGCCGAAAAAACAATCGGGGCTAATGTTTCTCTAATTGGAGAGTATGATTTTGCATTTAATGATAATTCGGATAAATACGGAGCCGGAAACGGTTATTTGAATGTAGGAATCCGGTGGTCTGTTGGGGAAGGTTTTACAATCGGGTTTGATTTAAGAGATCTTCTAGACAATAAAAAATGGAGCCCTTCAACCGCAGATAGGGCACTTAGAATTGAATATATTAAAAGTATCTTTTAATCACATATTTATTTAATGCTTAAACATTTTGCTAAAGTATCGTGTCTAATAGGTGAATTAATTAACTTATTTGTATTAAATTCTATACAAATAAGTTTATTTTAATGAACAAAAAAAGAATAATGTTTTAAATCATATGAGAAATTTAAGACTTTAATTAGGCTCGATTTTTGCGGATATTACAGCAGTTAATAAGTGGAGGAGTTAAAATGAAAAAGTTAGGATTTTTAAGCGGAGTTATTTTAATAGTAGCTGCGTTTTTATTTGGAGGTTGTTATACTCAGCTTGAAATGCAGAGGAATGCTTCCGGTAATTATGGATATAGTGACCAAGGAAATCAAACAAACGGAAATTATCAAACTCCTGCCGATTCTGCATACGGTAACCAATATGAGGATCAGTCCGGAATTCAACAGGATTCGACGAATTATAGTGATTCCGGAACAATAAACAATTATTATTTAAATAGTTCTCCTTATTGGAGTGATTGGTATCCCAATTCTTCATTCTCATTAGGTTTCAACTGGGGTGGTTATTATAATCCGTATTATTGGAATTCTTTCAATAATTGGGGTTGTTATTTCTGTTACTTTAATCCCCCGGTTTTATATTCTTCATATTATTATAATCCTTACTATTCTTCTTATTTTTATAATCCTTACTATTCCTCTTATTACTATCCTTATTATTATGGAGGCTACGGAGGTTATTATTATACAAGAAATTTTCATAGATCAAGAGGAAATTATAGACTAAGAAACAACAGCGGATTAAGAGGCGGAGACAGCCGGGGTTATATCAGCGGATCGGGCAGCAGCGCTGCATTAATATCTTCCTCTAATACTCGCACCAGAAGTGTTACAACTACAACTAGAAACACCGGTCGATCCTCGGTAATTGGAAGATCAAGATCAAATTATTCAAACAGCGGCAGAAGTATAGCTTCAGCATCACCCGTAAGAAGCAGAAGTGCCGGTTACGGACAGTTAAGAAACAACAGCGGCAGAGGAACTGCAAGAACTTATTATGGAAATAACAGACAAAGCAGTTCCGGTACGTATCAAAATAGCAGAGGCAGCACAAGAACTTATAATAACAACAATAGTCGGGGAAGATCTGAATCGAGACAATCTTATTCTCATTCGAGAAGAACTTACACGCCTACTCACAGGACTTACACTCCTACTCATAGATCATATACACCGACTCACAGATCATCATCTTCATCACATAGATCATATTCTCCACCAGCAAGATCTTATTCTCCACCCGCAAGATCTTATTCGCCTCCACAAAGATCATATTCTCCACCGTCAAGATCATACTCGGCACCGAGAAGTTACACTCCGCCTGCAAGATCATCTTCAAGCGGCAGCAGAGGCAGTTCACATTCCGGAGGAAGGAGACGTTAAATCGTCATGAAGAAATATATTTATAAAATATTGTTTACTTTTTTAATAATGTTTGGCTTAACAGGATGTTATACCGTGCTATGGAATCCCAATGGAAATCTGCCTGTTAATAACACAAATAACGAGGATGAAGTTTTTTACCCGGTTGTTTATTACGGAGATTATTATGATTATTATAATACACCATGGTGGGAAAACATAACTCCCTCCGGCCAAACTGTTTATAAAAAAGAAAGAAGCAGTGCAGGAACCTTAATTAGAAATAATAACGGCGGACGCGGAAGTACACCCCGAACAGTTTTGAATACTCCGCCGCCGGCACGAGACATTAATAACACAAATACATCTAATACAAATACGAACAGTAGAACAAGTTCATCAAACCAATCAAATGGAAACAGGGTTGAGACTACAAATTCGGGAAATAATTCTTCATCAAGATCGGGGAATTCTAATAATTCATTAAGAAACAATAACGGAAGCCGAAATACTAACGGGAGGCGATAATGAAAATTTCGAATTTTTTTTCCCCAAGGATAATTATATTCTTAGCAGTCATTTTTTGCTTTGGAACAGTAAGTTTTGCTCAAAATGCTGTTGATGCTTTAAGATTAGGCGAATCGGGTTTGGGTTTTGATGCCCGTGCTCTCGGAATGGGTAACAGTTATATCGGATTGAGCGACGGTTCCGGGGCAGCATTTTTTAACCCCGCCGGATGGGGATTGTTAAAAAGCATAGAATTTACAGGCGGTTTAAATTATAATAGTTTTAATAATAATACCACATTTTTCGGAAATAATTCCAGCTACTCCAACAGCGCTACAAGGTTAAGCAATTTAAGTATAGCTCTTCCTTTTCCTACGGTAAGAGGCAGTATGGTATTTGCAGTTTCTTATCACACAACTAAAGATTTTACAGGCGCTCTCAAGTTCGATGGTTATAACGGCACTAATACTTCCATGATTCAAGATTTAAATAGCAGCGTTTACTATGATAATAATAATAATCCGTACAATATTCCGTTTGATCTTTATTTAACGGGTGCAACTTTTTTAAATTTACCAAATGAACAATTTCAAACAAATTTGAACGGTCATTTAAACCAAAGCGGAACCATTCTTGAAAGCGGCAGTTTACATAATTGGACTTTTTCCGGTGCAATTGAAGCATCGAAAAATCTTTTTCTAGGATTAAACTTGAACTTTATTTCAGGAAGCTACAATAACAATAATTCTTACTACGAAGATGACACGCACGGAATATATTCAAATCAATATTTAGGTAACGGAGATTCCTCAACATACGGTTTTCAAACATTTTATTTAAACAGAGTATTAAATTGGGATTTATCGGGATGGAATTTAAAATTCGGTCTTCTCTATCAAATTCAAAATAAAGCAAGAATCGGATTTACTATTCAATTCCCGAAAACTTACACTGTTAAAGAATCTTATACCGTAAACGGGTACAGCCAATTTTCAGTGGGCAGATATGATTTAAATTCTTCGGATTACAGTGATAACGTTAAATATGATATTGTAACTCCATATGAATTAGGCGCCGGACTATCTTATAATTTGGAAGGATTAATTTTAAGCGGTCAGGCAACATTGATTGATTACACACAATTAAAATTTGATAATGCCGACGGATTGGGAACAGACTACGTTAATAAGCAAAATAAATATATTAAAGATTACCTTCGCTCCGTTCTTAATTTTAATATCGGAGCGGAATACACTTTCCCGCTGGTAGGTTTACGATTACGTGCCGGGTATTTTGTTAAACCTTCCCCTTACCAAGGCGATCCGTTTAGTTTTGGAAAACAATACATTACCGGCGGTGTTGGATTCTTAACGGGCGGTAATGCAGAATTCGATGTAGCTTACGCTCACGGCTGGTGGGATACATACGGCGATAATTACGGTCCTTATACAATAAACAATACGGTAGTTGCTGTGTCCCGAACCTATCAAACTATAAAAGATAACAGAATAATCTTATCAATGACTTACCGTTTCTAAAAATTAGAATTTCTCTCTTCCTTAAAACTAATAAGGAAGAGAGAGCCTATATTTATAATTTTTTTCCTGCTTAAAAATCAATCATTTCATTTAATTAAAAATTTCAGGCAAAATTCAGTATCCGATTTTTCAATTCGTATGATAGAAGATGTAGTGAAACTTAAATAAATTACCTGTAGTTTAAATGGTCGGATAATTTACAAGAAAATTATTCTAATAAATTATGGTACCGAGAAAATACAGTTATCATTATTCAAGAAATTTAAAATCGGCTTTAATTTTAAGCCTCGGACTTATAATTTTAATTTTTTATTTAGCACCAGAAATTTCTATTTGGAATAGAAACACACCGACTCAGCAAATTATTTTTTTCTCAAGCGATATCCCTCCCACTATTCAATCAGCGGAATTAAAAAATGCGGCATCACATAAACCTTCCGAACCAAAAATAGCATTTACCGGAAATCCGGAAGCCGTTGATATATTAAAAGATGTAAGTGTAAAAGATAATACTTCAACGGCAAACAGTTTAAGAGGCAAAGGTTATACCGGTAATAAAGATGGCGTAATATCTAAGCTTCCCTTTATTCCAAGACAAATTTTGGAAGTTATACCAAAGAAAGTAGATGAAAATGTAAAAGGAATTATTACTCTTTCTTTAAAGATAGGTAAAGATGGAAAGGTTGTTTCATATACGGTTTTAAATAATACAACAAACTGCACGGAATGCCTGGAAAATGTACTAACTGCGATACATAAATCGCAGTGGGAACCTGCCTCGGTAAACGGAAATAAAATTGAATACTGGATTCAGAAATCTTATAAATTTAATTAATCAATTTGCTATAAGAGTCCACATTAAAAAAAACAAAGCTTTTACGCTATAGACTTTATTTGACAGAAATAAGCGTACAGAGTATTTTTATACAAAACAATTTAATATTTATGGAGTAAAAAATAGAAGGAACCGTCTGCCGCATAGAAAGTAAAGATTATTACGTATTTTCAAATATTGAAAGTGAAATCATTCGTTGTACTCTCCGCGGAAAATTTAAAAAAGAATTCAACCTGAAAAAGGATAAATTATATCAAACCGATATTGCGGTTGTAGGAGATTTAATCGAGTATGATTTAAATGCCGACGGAACGGGAGTAATTTATAGAATAAAGAAAAGGAAAAACTTTCTTTCAAGAAAAGCTCCAAAAATAAGAGGTGCAGGTTTTAGAGGCGAACGGCTGGAACAAATAATTGCATCAAACATAGATCACCTTTTTATAGTCAGTAGTGTTTTGGAGCCTGTTTTCAATAATAAGGTTTTAGATAGATTAATTATTATAGGTGAAACAGCTCACGTTCCAATAAGCGTTATAATTAATAAATCGGACTTAGATGAGAATAACTTAATTGCAGAATGGAAAGAACTCTATGATGATATCGGATATAAAGTTTTTATTACAAGTGCTGTAACCGGCCAAGGTTTAAATGAGTTAATAAATAGTATATCCGTGGGAAAAAATTTATTTTTCGGGCACTCCGGTGTAGGGAAATCATCTTTATTAAATACAATCTTTCCCGGTTTAGAACTAAAAGTCGGTAAAATAAGCGGATTTACTGATAAAGGCACACATACTACCGTAACTTCCAGCATGATTCAGGTTGGCTCGGGTACCTTTGTAATTGATACTCCGGGAATTAGGGAAATCGATCCGTTTGGAATAAGGAAAGAAGATCTCGGACATTATTTTTTAGAATTTACAGGTTATATAAATGATTGTAAATTTAACACTTGCACTCATTTTCATGAACCCAACTGTGCGGTTATTGGTGCAGTTGAAAAAGGGGAAATTTCAGAAAAAAGGTATGAAAGTTATTTAAGAATTCTTGACACAATTGAAGAAGATATTAATTTCTAATTCAATTAATTATAGTTTTAAATTAAGTTACATTTAATTTTAGTGATTAATCTCATATCAAATATTGGGTGATTCTGCCATTTTAATTAAATTATTAACCCTTTTTATTTTTTGTTTTGAAAATATAAATAGAAGAAATGGAAGACCTAAATAACGATTTATTAAATTCATTTTCTAAGTTTTTAAGCGAAGAAGATAAAGCATTAAAAAAGAAGAACTCCGGAAGTATTTTAGTCAGCTTTGCAAAACAAATACCGAACAATCAATTACAAAATGAAAATGATTTTTTATTAAAACTTTATGAGAGATCGTTTTATTTTGAAAAGCCTGAAGAAGACTTTTCAATTATCGGTATTGATGAAGCACTAACTATTTCTGAAAACGGAGAAGGCAGATTTGCAATTACCGATAAAAAGATAAAAGAATGGAAAAATAATTTTGTAAACAATTGGGCCGATATATCTCTAAAAAAAATCCCTTTGTTTTTAGGCGGTATGAAATTCGCCCCGGAACATAGCGATACGGTCTGGCAGGATTATAACGATTCGACATGGTTTGTACCGGAAATAATGATCTTAAAAAATAAAAATGAAAAGCTGCTGTTTTTTAATTTTATTTATACAAAAGGGATTTCTAAAAATTTAATACTAAAGAAATTTCAAAGTAAAATTGAGAAAATATTTCCCGGAGAAAAGAAAGATTCAATTAATAAACAAATTAGAATTGCCGGCATTGAAGGAGATTCCCCTAAAGATAAAAAGAAATGGAAAAATCTTGTAGCGGAAGGGATCCAAAAAATTAGAGAAAATGAGCTGGATAAAATAGTATTATCGAGAAAAGTAGAATTAAGATTATCGGGTGAACCGAACCTTGATTATATTTTAACAAAATTAAAAACCGGGTATCCCGAATGTTATATATTTATTTATCACCACGGTAAATCGTCTTTCTTCGGCGCTACGCCGGAAAAGTTAGCACGGTTTTCCGAAGGCAAAATTGAAATAGATGCACTTGCAGGCTCTGCTCCGAGAGGATTAACGGAGGATGAAGATAAAAGAATTGAAAGCGAATTATTAAAAGACAAAAAAAACTTAATTGAACATGATTTTGTGGTTACACATATTAAAAATTCCCTTTCAAATTTAACCGATAATATTTCGACGGATGAAAGTCATAAAATAAAAAAGCTGGCTGTCATTCAGCATATTTTAACAAAAATTACTGCAACCATGACTGAGCCTAATATGATGCTGCATCTGTTAAAAGAATTATTCCCTACCCCGGCTGTGTGCGGACTTCCTAAGGAAACCGCATCTCATCTAATTAAAAAAATGGAAAGCTATAGGAGAGGATTATATTCCGGGATAATCGGCTGGTTTAATTTTAATGACGAGGGAGAATTTGCAGTGGCAATAAGATCCGCTTTGTCCACAAACAACAAACTACATGCATTTGCAGGCTGCGGAATTGTAGAAGACTCGGACCCTGAAAGCGAATACAAAGAAACCGAGTTAAAACTTAAAACTATCATGTCTTTATTTAAATGAAAATAAAAATTAATCGTAATGTATTATGGGCGGAAATATTCGTAAAAGAATTATCACTCCGGGGTGTAAAGTACGCTTCAATATCGCCGGGTTCCCGGAACACACCTTTAACTATCGCCTTTGCGAAGAATAAAAAGATAAAAACCTTTATTCACATTGATGAGAGAAGCAGCGGTTATTTTGCACTCGGATTAGCTAAAGCTTCCGGAACACCGGTAGCTGTTGTATGCACTTCCGGCACTGCAACCGCCGAATTATATCCGGCGATAATAGAAGCTTATCAGCAGCGTGTTCCTTTAATAGTCTGTACCGCCGATAGGCCTCCCGAGCTGCTGGATATGGGTGCAAACCAAACTATTAACCAGCAGAATATTTATAAAAATCATATAAGGTATTTTGCTGATGCCGGTCTCCCCTCTCCTACCGTAAAAAAGTTTCAGCATCTTAAAAAGACAGCCGGCAAAGCTGTATTTGAAAGTACAATAAAATCAAAGGGTCCGGTTCATTTAAATTTCCCTTTCCGGAAACCTTTTGAGCCAAAAACTTTTACCGATGAAATTGACAGTAAGATTTTAAGCTCTGTAAATGAAAAATTAAAATCTAACAAAGATAATTTTTATTTATCGGATAAAGATATTTCAAAATTATCCTGGTTTAAAACAATAACCCAACAGATTAAAAAGAGTAAAAAAGGATTAATAATTGTCGGGCCGGAAAATTACAATCCTAAATTTTTAAAAAATTGCCAATCACTTTCTCAAAAGCTCGGCTACCCGGTTTTAGCCGACGGAACTTCTCAATTAAGATTCGGCAGGCAACCGAAGGATAATATTATTACCGGGTACGATGCATTTTTAAGATCAAATAATTTTGTAAAGAATCATAAGCCTGATATTATTTTACAATTCGGCAGAACGATAACATCCAAAGGATTGGATACGTACCTGGAAAAATGCAACGCACCGAGATTTATGATAAACGAATACGGTGACTGGTTCGACCCATCGGACCGGTCAATAGGATCTTATGCATGCAAGCCGTATTTATTCTGTGAGAAAATGCTGGAACAAATAAAATTAAACGGACAGCATATAAAAAATAACGGCTGGTTAAATTCATTTAAGAAGGCGGAAGCAGTTTCTTTAACATTAAAAAACAAGATAGTCGACAACTCCGGTTTTCCTAATGAAGGCAGAATAATTAATGAAATTATTCAAACTGTTCCCGACAATTGCCAGATAATGCTTTCCAACAGCATGCCTGTCCGTGACTTTGATTATTTCGCATCAAATACAAATAAAAAGATTGTAATATTTAATAACCGCGGCGCAAGCGGAATAGACGGAATAACCTCAACAGCACTGGGAATCGCTGCCGCAGGTAACAAGCCTACTATTTTAATTACCGGAGATCTGGCTTTTTATTACGATTTGAACGGTTTGCTAAGTGCAAGAAATTATAAAATTCCGCTGGTAATAATTTTAATAAATAATAACGGCGGAGGAATTTTCGAAATTCTGCCGATTTCTAATTACAAAGAAATATTTAATAAATATTTTGTAGTTCCTCATAACCTGGATTTTTCACCTTTTGTAAAAGCTTACGGAGGTAAATATAAACGAGTTAAAAATTGGAAGGATTTTAATAAATCATTAGAAACTGCCTTTAGATCGAAGAATCTTAATGTAATTGAAATAAAAACAAACGCACCTAATTCACTTAGTACCCGTAAGAAATTTTGGAATGCAGTCGGCAATAAATTAAATGACATATAGAATAACCTGTTGTTCGAAACTAATATTAAAACCGTTGTCCGAAGGACTCCTTTGGAAAAACTGTTGAAACTTTAGTTTTTTTATCATTGGAGGCTATCTCAAAACTGTCATTCCGGGCTTGACCCGGAATCTAAACATTAGAATTTCTCTTAAAAAGAGATGCTGAATCAAGTTCAGCATGACAATTTTCATCTTTTGAGTCAGTCTCTAATAAAAACAATTATATATAATTCAACTGTTTTAACAGTTTGCAAGTTTTAAATCTATTGCGAACAACGGATTCGTTTATTGAAAATATTTTTGAATAGAACGATTTAGACTTGGAGGTTTATGCTAATGGAAAAGATTATTAAATCAGACGAAGAATGGAAAAAGGTTTTAACACCGGAACAGTACCACGTAACAAGAGAAAAAGGAACTGAAAAGCCTTTTACAGGGAAGCTGCTTCACAATAAAGATAATGGAATGTACCTATGCGCCGACTGCGGAAGTGAATTATTCAGTTCGGATACAAAATTCGATTCCGGATCAGGCTGGCCGAGCTTTTGGGCGCCGGTTTCTAATGAAAAAATAGAAATAAGAATTGATAAAAGTTTAGGCATGATTAGAGAAGAAGTTTTGTGCAAACGCTGCGGAGCTCATCTCGGGCATGTATTTGATGACGGTCCTAAACCTACAAATCAAAGATACTGCATAAATTCCGTATCATTAAATTTTGAAAAAGACACAGTATAACTTTCGTTCAAACCTTAATTGGTATTAATTTATTTCTTGCTATCTGAGTTTCTATTTTAATTCCTTTTTTAAACTAAGAGAAACATAAATATTTTTTTCGAAAATTATTATTTCTTTTAATAATCTAAGAATACTTTCTAAATGAATATTTCTTTGTTCTTTTCTCTTGAAAGAAAAGAACCAAAAGTTCAAGACTGCAAATAAATTCCTAAAATTATGCTTCATTTCGCTACAGAAAAATAACTCGAGACTGAACTAAAAATATTGATTTTAGTTCAGTCTCTCAAACAAATTTTTCTGTTATAAGCTCCATTGCGCCTAATTTTTTAACGGAATTTATTTGAGGTCGTCATTATTCCCTAATACGTTATATTCATATTCCAAATAATACACCCATTTAAATTTTATTTTCCTTAAACTTGCTTAATAAAAATTGAAATTTAATGCCTGTTAATAAATCAAATATTAAGCTTTATTTTGAAAAATTAATCTCTTCGAATTCAACAAAAAACACTATAGTTTTTCTTCATGGATTTACAGGCTCTTCCAAAGATTGGGGAAAAACATCATTTCAATTTAACAATGATTATAATGTTTATGCTGTCGATCTTATCGGACACGGGAAAAGCGATTCGCCTGATGATGTTGATGAATATTCAACTTCATCCCAGATAGATCAATTAGCCGCAGCTATTTCATCAATTACAAAAGATAAAATTATTTTAGCCGGATATTCTATGGGAGGAAGACTTGCTCTTTCATTTTCTACTGTTTATCCGGAAATGCTTAAAGGCTTAATACTCGAAAGCACAACTGCAGGGATAATAGATGAAAAATTACGGGAAGAAAGAAGACGTAGCGATAATGAATTGGCAAATTTTATTTTGAATAACCCGATAGAAGAATTTGTCGACTATTGGATGAATCTCGATATATTTTCAACACAAAAGATTTTGCCGGAAAAAATAATATCCGGGCTAAAACAGGATAAAATGGAAAATAATAAGATAGGAATATCTAATTCTTTGCGCGGATTTAGTACAGGGATAATGCCGCCATTATTTAATAAACTAAAAGATATTAATATAAAAACTTTGTTGATCTCAGGTGAACTGGATAAAAAGTACACAACCTTAAACAATGAAATGCTAAAATTACTTCCTGCCGGTAAACACCAAATAATTAATAACACAGGCCATAATATTCATCTGGAAAAGCCGCAAATTTTCTGCAATGTGATTAAGAACTTTCTAAAAGAATTATAATTTTGCAAACTTTTTGATATTTTTGTGAACTTCAAAATATTTAATCTTGGGTGACATATGAATTATGATTGGAAAAAAGTAAAAGATTATACCGATATTATTTACGAAAAGATGGATGGAATTGCCAAAATCACCATAAACCGGCCTGAAGTAAGAAACGCATTTAGACCCGAAACAGTTCAGGAAATGTACGATGCTTTTTCAGACGCAAGAGAAGATCAGTCAATCGGAGTAGTTTTATTGACGGGTAAAGGCCCTGCGGCAGATGGAAAATATGCGTTTTGTTCGGGCGGCGATCAGAGAATTAGAGGAGATAAAGGTTATGTCGGGAAAGACGGTGTGCCCCGGTTAAACGTTCTTGATTTACAAAAATTAATTAGAAGCATACCCAAACCGGTAATTGCACTCGTTGCCGGTTATGCAATTGGAGGCGGGCATGTACTGCATGTGGTATGCGATTTAACAATTGCAGCCGATAATGCAGTTTTCGGGCAGACCGGTCCAAAAGTCGGCAGCTTTGACGGTGGATTCGGCGCAAGTTTTTTAGCAAGAATGGTCGGGCAAAAACGTGCAAGAGAAATCTGGTATTTATGTCTGCAATACAACGCTAAGGAAGCTTTTGACATGGGCATGGTAAATAAAGTTGTTCCCGTCGATAAACTTGAAGAAGAAGGAATTAATTGGGCAAACCGAATTCTGCAGCATAGTCCGATGGCGATAAGATTATTAAAATCAGGCTTCAATGCAGAACTCGACGGACAGGCAGGAATTCAAGAATTAGCCGGAAATGCTACACTGCTTTATTACATGAGCGAAGAAGCTCAGGAAGGTAAAAAGGCATATTTGGAAAAAAGGAAACCGGATTTCAAAAAATTTCCTAAGCTTCCTTAATACGGAAAATTATTAGAAAAATATTGAGATAAAAAAATCTTTATGGATAAAAATTTAGAGGACCAAAAACTTCCTTCAAAACTACAAAGCTGGATTTTAGCCGGAAGGCCTAAAACTCTTCCGGCAGCAGTTGCACCGGTAATTGTCGGTACCGGACTGGCGTTAAATAAAGGTAAGTTTATTCTTTTAAATGCACTAATTGCACTAGCCTGCTCGCTACTTATACAAATCGGAACAAATTATGTAAATGATTTATATGATTTTATTAAAGGAGCCGACACCAAGGAGCGCAAAGGACCGCTTCGTGTTTTAGCTTCCGGCTTAATTACAGTTAAAGAAATGGAGATAGGCAGCTTTCTAATTTTCTTTGCCGCATTTTTATTAGGCTTATATCTTGTTTATGATGCCGGTATTGTTGTTTTAATTATCGGTCTTCTCTCAATTGCTGCAGGAATTGCTTACACCGCAGGGCCTTTCCCCTTAGCTTATAACGGATTGGGCGATGTTTTTGTCTTTATGTTTTTCGGAATTGTAGGAACCGCCGGTACTTATTATGTTCAAGCAAAAGATTTTTCTATGATTGCATTACTCTCTTCTATCCCCGTAGGAGCTTTAATTACAAATATATTGGTAGTTAATAATTACAGGGACATTGAAGAAGACCGAGCCGCAGGTAAAAAAACACTGGCAGTAATTTTCGGAAAAAATTTTACACGCTATCAATTTATTTTTTTGATTGCCGCTTCGTTTATAATACCTGCAATATTATTTCTTTTTTATAACTTTCACGCCTGGATATTTCTTCCCTATATAACTTTACCGATAGCCTACAAACTAATTGTTATGCTGTATACCCTCGACGGGCTTCAATTAAATAAAACCTTAGAGCTTGCAGCGAAAATGTCGGTAATATTCGGGCTTTTATTTGCAGCAGGACTTACACTATGAACAAAATTGAATTATTTTATGCACCTTATACAATAAGTTTTAATAAAACTTTCACAAATTCAAACGGAAATTTTGCCGAGAGAAACGGCTTTATAGTAAAGCTTGAAAGCAGTTCCGGTAAAATCGGCATCGGAGATTCCGCGCCTTTTCCGGAGTATGGTTCCGAGACTTACGAGGATGATGAAAACTTCCTGGATAATTTTAATATTAATTTGAACCTCGATCTTAATAATATTGAACAAAGCATTGGAGAAAATTTAAATTCTTTTGATTCGCTTCCCTGTCTTAAACACGGATTTGAACAGGCTTTGCTGAGCCTGGTATGCAATGAAAAAGGCATTTCCATAAATGAATTATTAAACGTACAATCGAAAAAGAAAATTAATGTGAATGCTGTTTTAGGATTTTTATCACCAAAAGAATCGGCTGAAGCCGCACTTAAAAAAATAGAAGCGGGATATAAAACTATAAAGATTAAAATAGGCAGAGAAAATTTTGATGAAGATTATAAATGTATCGAAGCTTTGCGAAAATCATGCGGGAATGAAATTAGCCTTAGAGCAGATGTAAACGGGAAATGGGATTTAGGACAGTCGATAAAAAACATACAGGCTCTTGAAGAATTTAATTTGGAATATGTTGAACAGCCGGTCAATACATTAAACGATTTTGTTGAGCTTTCTAAAAAAGTAAAAACGCCGTTAGCGGTTGACGAATCAATAAGAAATACAGCCGATGCGGAAAAGTTTATTTCCAATAAGGCAGCATCGGTTTTGGTTTTAAAACCAATGATGCTCGGCGGGATTATTCCGACTATAAAAATTATAAAAATGGCAGAACAAGCAGGAATAAAATCAGTAATTACAACTTCGTTTGAATCTGTAATCGGAAGAGCCTCATCGGTGTTTGCAGCATCATTAATAAAAGAAGATACGGCACACGGTTTAGACACGGATATTTACTTTGAAAAAGATTTATTTTCAAATCCCTATCCGGTTATATACGGGAAGATTTTACTTGGTAATTAAGTTTTAACCGCGCATACTTTACTTTTAATTTTTTAAATGAACGGACATTTAAAAACAAAGCATGAATTTAATAGGATATCTTTCAAAAAATAAAATCGATCCATCCTCAACAGCAATAATATACGGGGAAAATACTCTATCTTATTCCAAATTCTTCGAATACATCGGCGCTTTTAAAGAATACTACAAAAAATCCGGTGTTAAAAAGGACAGCAAAATTGCAGTCTTAAGTAAGAACAATTTAAACTACGTTGTTTCCGTTTTTTCACTCTGGCAGCTAGGGGCAATTCCGGTTTTACTGAATACAAGATTAATTAAAGACGAAATAATAGAATTAACCAAACTTTCGTGCTGCGATTCTTTACTAACCGAAACACCATTTAAATATTTGGATCTCGGCGATTCAATTAATACTTTTTATTATCCGGACATCAAAAGCATAAATGCAGCAGCTCATCTTGAAAATAAAGAAATTAATTTTGAAGATACTGCCGTAATAATTTTTACTTCCGGCTCGACAGGCAAACCGAAAGGTGTTTTACTTTCATTTAATAATCTTATTCAAAGCGCCTTAACCGGGAATCAATTATTCAGCCATATTAAGAACGACAGGTGGCTTGCAAGCTTGCCGTTTTATCATATCGGCGGATTTTCAATTATAATGCGTGCACTTCTAAACGGTTTAACGCTTATATTACCGGATGAGCTAAATATTGAAAACATTCAAAATGCAATTCAAAAGAAACACCCGACCCATGCCTCGTTTGTTTCTACGCAGTTAAAACGATTAATAAAAAACGATATAAAGCCTAACCCGGAATTACGGCATATTCTTCTTGGCGGCGGATTTCTCGATGCTGATTTAGTATATGAAGCTTTAGATAAAGGATGGAATGTTTTTAAATCTTACGGATCAACCGAGACTGCATCTTTTGTAACTGCGCTTAAACCGGATGAGTTTAAAAGTAAAAAAGAGTCTGCAGGCAGAGCATTAATTCCCAATAGTATTTTAATAGTAGATGAAAACCACAAGTTGTTAAAACCGAATACTACGGGTGAAGTTGCCGTTAAAGGGAAATCAGTGGCAAAAGGATATATAAATAACAAAGAAGAAACCGCACGAAAATTCAGAGATGATATTTATTTTACGGGAGATTACGGTTTTGTTGATGGAGAGTGTTTTTTATTTATAGAAGCAAGAAGAAATGATTTAATTGTTTCCGGAGGAGAAAATATAAATCCTTATGAAGTTGAATCCGCACTGTTAAATCATCCTTTAATTATGGAAGCAAGTGTTTTAGGATTGGAAGACAAAGAGTGGGGCTGCATAGCTGCGGCGGCTATTAAAACAAGAGATAATAAAACTATTGAGCTTGATGAATTAAAATTATTTTTAAAAGACAAATTAGCCGGTTTTAAAATTCCGAAAAAAATTTTTATTGTAGGTAATTTCCCAAAGACCGAAATGGGAAAAGTGCAGAAAGAAAAGCTGAAAGAGATTATTCTTAAGGGATTAAATATTTAATTAGTTTTAATTTTCCAATCCAAAATACTTAGCTAACCAATTTAGGTCTCTATTAAATTGAAATAAGTTTTTTCTGCTTTGTTCTTTTCTTGACGCAAGAAAAGAACCAAAAGAACATGCACTGAAAAAGAAATTCTGAAATTATACTTATTATAGAAAATCCTATCTTATCATATAAAGAAAAA